>JASHOJ010000153.1 GCA_030041155.1 Candidatus Binataceae bacterium
AGGAACCACGCCGAGTTGATCCCGACCAGCACGTTGCGCGAATAGCGATACACGTTGGTGGTCGTCACCGCGCCGCAAGCGTCGTCGATATCCCACTCGAACACATTGGTGCTGGTGAGCTGTCCGTTCATCAGCCAGTTGACCGCATCCACGAAGAAGAAGTTGCTGTCTTCGCGCAGCTTGCCGTACACGTTGCCCAGGTTCGGGATCGCATTGTTCGGACGATCCGGGTACCAGGTGTTGACGTACTGGAAAGTCAGGAACGTGTGCTGCTTCGAGATCCACGGAATGTAGGTCGGCCGGTCGCCCGCGATGATGAACCGAGCCTCCTCGGTGTACGATGCGACCGGATCGAGCGTGTATGGTGCGCTATCCGTGTTCACCGCAACCTTGGGCGCGTACAGGGTGTCGTAGCGATAGACAATATCGGTCAGGTCCTTGTCGTAGTAGGTGCCGGTCAGACCGAAGAAGCTCTTGTGCGCGAAGTCTTGTGACAACAAGATCTTGATCGTTCCGGCTTTCGGAATGCCCGGACGCGGCGGTCCGTACGCATAGTGGCCCAGATTCTCATAGGCGCCGCCGCCGAGATTAGTGAAGCCGGGACCCGCATCAGACGCGGGGCATGATACGCACAGCCCCTCCTTGTTGTCGCGCATCTCGTACAGATAGATGAAGCTTGCCTGCAGGCCGTTGCCGATCGGCAACAGGCTCGACAGGCGCGCGCCGAACTCGCTGTTGTCGGTAATTGAGTTCGAAGGATTGTGGCTCGCGTCCACCACTGGTTCGTCAAAGAACAGGCCGCCGCTGTAGAGCATCGGCTTGGCTTCCAGGTCAAGATAGCTCTGCTCGCGCACCACCTGCCCGTTTTGGTTGATGGCGGTCTTGCCCGACGCTGCTGGAATAACCCAGGGATTGCGCGCATCCGAGGTGTTGGAGATACCGCTGGCGCCGTCGCCCTCGTAGTCGCCGGGTATCCAGAAGAACTCGAACTCGTTGTTCGCCGTCTTCAGGAAGTCGGGCAGGATGTAGTTGAATTTCACCATCTTAAGGTTGGTGCGCTCGTCTTCGGAGGCTTCCGCACCGTAAACCCCGTGGTAGGTGAAGTTGATCGGGTTGGTGATTTCGGTGCCCGACAACGCGTCCGCTTCTGACCAGATGACTTCCTGCTTGCCCACCCGCATCGAGAAGTTGTCGGTGAAGTTGAGCTGCGCATAGTACTCGTGCAGATCGTTCTCGAAGTACTGCTGCTGCAACTCTGACTGAGTGTACGGCGTCCAGTCGCGATTAGGCTCCGCGCGCCCGATGTCCTTCAGGGTCCCAACCGCGTCGTACCACGGCCGATAGAACGCGAAGAAGTCCGCGTCCTTCAGGAACAGGGTGTCGAAGCGGCCCAGGAAGCTGTAGTTCTTGACGAAATGATAGTCGGGCCGGATGTCGCCCAACTGCCGCATCTCGTCCAAGTCCCAGTGGTTGAAGTCGAAGCTGCCGCCGGTCTCCGTCGCCGCGGTTCCCAGGGTTGCGGTGGTGGTGGTCGGCGTCGGATGCGAAAGCGTGGTGGGCGTACCATTGTTGTTGCTGGATCCTTCGCCCCATCGCCCTTCTTCACGGGTCTCGAAGAATCCGAATACTGAAAAGTCGCCTTGCGTGATCGTCGCCATCGCCGCCGTCGACCACAAGGTCGCGACCGTGGCTACCGCGGCAACGAGAAGATTACGCCACCGCGTTCCTCCACGCGTTTGCCGATTCCCGTTCAGCATAAATAACCCCCAAGCCGGTTGGAGCCTGCTGGCCCTTATGTTCAAGCGGGACGCGGGATGGACACTTTCCCCCGTCCCCTCGCCGAGACCTACGAACGCGCGTTAGGTAACATTTGCCTTTACCAGTTGTCAAGAAGGGCAATTGGGAAAAATTGCCGGGCAGCGCAATCCAGACGCGAGGGTACCCTTCGGTTGCGGCGTTTTGCATCCAGAGACGGCGCGTGCATTCAGGGCGGCGAAGAATCCGATCGCGCTGGATTGAAAGTGAATTGACTTCCACCCGATCCGCCCACTAAATTGCTGCATCGGTGCCTTGGCGAGGGCAGAACTCGATTCCGGCTAAAACTGCGTCGGTTGGTTGGATTACGAAAAGTTAACGACGCGGTTGAAATCGTGACCGGAAGAGTGTACGTAAAGCCACCGATATGCGTGTCAGGGAGGACATCCGCGTTTCGGCGGAAAACTCTCTGCCAAGCCGAATCGCGAGAGGACCGGCGCGACGCAAGGGTTGAGTCAGCAGCTCGTAACTGAATGACTCGGCGGGGGTTACACACAATGTCTCATGGAAGGATGCATACGATGGTTCAGCGACAGTCTGGAATCGAATCGGCGTTCAGAGCCGCGCCGATCGTCACAGGCGCGCGGCATGCGCTGAGAAACGCGGCGATGTTTGCCGCGGTCACGGCGCTGCTGGTTGTGAGCGCCGCAACGCCGAGCTTCGCGCGCAAGCGCAAGAATCCGGATTTCGGTATTCAGGATGAGTTGGTCGTAACCAACAGCGGCGCGCTCCTGGTCGGCACCATCCAGACCTACGCCGCATTTTCCAACGGCAACGTAGCTCCGATCGCGGTCATCAAGGGAGCCGAGGGCAGCATCCCGGCGTTCGACGTTTTCAATGTTCCCGCTGAGGATGTTCTGTCGGGCGTCGCGGTTAATCCAAATGGAATCGAAACCGAAGGACCCGCGGGCCCGGTGGTTGCCAACTCAATCTGGGTTGCGAGCGACCTGAGCCTCCTTTCCCCGGGAACCGACGCGGTGGCGGGTTTTGCGCCGGGAAGCACGGGCGCCAGCGACCCGATCGCTTTCATGATAACGCTACCGGCAGTTCCGAGCGTCGAGTATCCAGGCAACCCACTGTCGATACCGGAAGGGCTTGCGTTTATCCCCTCGGGTTCTAATGACCTGGTGCCGGGCGAAGAAGCCGGTGCCGCGGGTGACTTCTATGTCACCAATCTGACCGGCGGCACAGATGAAGCAGGCTCGGTACTCGAATATCCGCCCGACGCCGGCAGCGCCAGCGCTATCAACGGAGTGGCATTCCCCTATTTCACCATTGATGATAACAACTGCACCGCGCCGCAAGTTACCGATCTGTTCGGACCAGTGGGTATCGCGCTTGATGGGGACAACGATCTCTGGGTGGCGAACAGTGGCGATGGCAAAGGCGCGCCGGACAGCTACGTTATCGCATATGCGGCCGGCGCGAACGGTTGCCCTGTTCCGATTGATGCGGTCGGTATCGGAGTTCTTCAGGAAGCCGAGTATGACGCCATAAGCCCGGTTGATGGATCGATCTGGGTATCCGACCTGCTTGCTAACGCAGTGTATCAATTCAGTGCGCTCGGATCGGTGGAGACGGAGATTCATGGCAAGCGCACCCGCCTGAAGTCTCCGATGGGAATCGCGATGAACGCCACCGGCGACCTGTACGTTGCGAACAACGAGCGCAACCAGATTCTGATGTTCGAGTCCGCGAGCACCGGCGGACTTCTGAACGTGAAACCGTTCATCGTGGTGCAGGGCAGAAAGACCGGGCTGCATCAGCCGGTTGGTGTGGCTCTGGCCGCTGGCGTCCCCGCGTTCCCGGTGCCGCCGACCGCAACGCCGACAGGCACTCCGTCGAGTACGCCTACGTCTACTCCGACCGAAACGCCGAC
>JASHOJ010000154.1 GCA_030041155.1 Candidatus Binataceae bacterium
TCTGCCGGGAATGTGGAGTTATTGTGGCATTCGGCTAAGGAGGCAAAGGCAAGCAGACGTCGGCGGTTGCCTGCAGACTCCGACGTCCGTGGGTGTCGAGCGGTAAGCGCTGCGGCCGGCTCTCTTGTGCGGAACATGCGATGAGCGTCCATCGAAAGCGAAGACGGGCGCTCCGGCGAAGTGTGCGACACCTGATCAGCCCACCGGACGCTCTCGGCGCGGATCTCTGAGCGCTGACCCCAAAGTACAGATTCTCGGCGCATCGCTGCCGGCGCTCTCGCGAGATCGCGGGCAGGAGCAAGCGCTCGAGCGAGACGTGAGTCCGTTCTCAGAACTGGTTGAGTGTGAAGCGCGTGCCAGGTTCTCCCACGAGCTCCAGACCGCAACTGCTGTAGTTGCCGTTCACCGTGTACTGGAGCTTTGGATTGAATGGAAAGTAGAGGTAGCCGCCTCGGCAGCGCAGCCTCACCTCGGAGATCTTCCCGTCGGAGACGACGATACTGAACTGCGGGTCTAAAAGTCCCAGGGCCCAGCCCGTCGCACCGATCTGGCCAGTAACGGAGTAGCCGAGGTGGGCGTCCCGAATGTGTTGGATCTGCAGGATCGCTGGCGCCAAGCGGGCTCTCACGTCCTGCGGGAGAGGCGTAGAGTTGAGCTTCTTCCACGTCGCGAGCGCTTCGACGTAGTGATGAAGATTGATGTCGAGTGCCAGCCTTACGAGGCGCTCCGAGCGCGCTTCGTCCGGTGGTAGGCAATCCACCACATTGTTGTCGAGGTCTGCTCGCTCCAGTTCCGAAAGCTCCTCGGACGGGCTTCCCCAGGCTGCCGCGTAGCGAGCTCGACCGATGGCGTAGAAGGCATCCTCGGCGAGATCCTCAGGCTCGATGACATTCAGAAGATGATTGGCGCGCTTCGCATCTCTGTTCTTGATTGCATGCAGGAGATCCACGTAATTTCCGTAAAAGCTCCTTCTGATTTGCCTGCCAGGCGCGCCGCGTAAGACGAACCTGAACTGCAGCTCATCGCCCGAGTCGATCGGCTTGCCGTTGAGCGAAGCGGGCACGAACGTTGATTTCTCGAGGTTGTGGATCGCCGCGTCCTCGAGTTCTTCGACTCCGCTCGACTTGAGAACGGATACGGCGTACGGCTTGCCTTGCGACGAGACCATGAAACCGAGGTCCACCCAGCCATCTTGTTGGGCGCGGCGCGCGATCATCGGGTAGCTCACCTTGATATGCTTTATCTGCGGGCCCTTGAAAGCATCAATCGGAACGTCCGAGGAGGGGGCACCCGCGAGCGCCGTCGCCGTGGCGAAGATGGGAACGGTCCAAAGCGCCTTGTACTTCACGCGCCAGTCAGTCGAGCCGCGGCATCTCATGCGAGGTACCCCCCCAATGTTCATTGTGGCGCTATTGAAACGCAGTGTCCATCCTTCAATCAATACACTCGAACAAGCGCAAGCGCAAGAACGCGGCTACCTGGCCGCTTCCCGACGTTGCGCTGAACATATGTGGTTCCGGGAGCGTCGCGCGGAACCCGCAGCTCGAACCCGAGAATGCCGGCCTCAATTCCTGAGAGCGGCGACGAGCAAGAAAGTCGTCCAGAGCAGAAACAGCGTCGCCCAGAAGATAGCCTCGGTGATGTACTGGGTCGTGCGGCCTTCGCATTGGGAAATCTCGGCGCGGAGGTTGCCGTGCATTATTTCGATCTTCGCTTCGAGATTACTGCGCAGCCCCGCGATCTTGAGTTCGAGCCATTGACGTGTTTCAGCCATCTCGCGACTTATCCGCTCAGCGTCTCGCTTCGTCGCGAGGCTGTCGGTCGCACGATTGATCTCGACCTTCACCGCACTCACGAGTGCGCGGGATTGCTCGGGAGTGACGGTGGCCTTCGCGAGGATGTCGAGCGGATCCGATTGCGTCGCAGCCATGATAGTTTCTCTCACATCGACTCAATATGCGCGGCTTTCATCAGCAAGCGAAAGCCGGCGCGCATTGTACCCGAAGCAAACTGAGAGATCCGATGTCAACGTGGGGATCGCGGTCCATTTTTTGACAGAGTCAGCCGCGAGCAGACGTCGGTAGATGCGAGTGAAGTCCGACGTCGGCAGGCTCGCGTCACGGCTTGCGCGAAAGAGAACGAAGTGCGACCGTCACCAGGACGCGCGCGGAACCAGCCGCTCGTAGCCGAGGATGCCGCTGAGAGGCGTGCCGTCGCTCAGGCGGCGGAACATACCAGGGGCGATCTAGCGGGCCTAGCCGTCGACGTCTGGTGCTCCGCGGCGTGCCTGCACGTCGCTGATCGAGATGGTGCGGGTCTCGAGCGAGATGCGTGTGAGCCCCGTGTGATTGGGCTCACCAAGTACGCGGCGAACGCGATGCTCGCGACGAAGTTCAGCTTCATGAACGAGCTCGCGAACGTCGCCGAGCGCGTCGGGGCGGACATCGAGAAGGTCCGCGTGGGGATCGGCTCGGACCCTCGGATCGGCTACAGCTTCATCTATCCCGGGACGGGCTATGGAGGATCGTGCTTCCCGAAGGACGTGAAGACGCTCATCCGCTCGGCGCGCGACGTGGGGACCAGCCGGACATCCTCGCGGCGGTGGAGGCGGTGAACGCGCGGCAGAAGGAGGTGCTGGTGCGCAGGATGCGCCGGCATTTCGGAGAGCTGAAGGGCCGCACGCTCGCGCTCTGGGGGCTCGCCTTCAACCCGAACACGGACGACATGCGCGAGGTGCCCGCGCGCACCATCATCGACCTGCTGCTCGCGGCTGGCGCGAAGGTGAGGGCGTACGACCCGGTCGCGCTGGAGGAGGCACGGCGCATCTACGGGTCGCGCGGCTCGGGGTTCATGCTGTGCCGCAATGCGTACGAGACGGCGGAGGGCGCGGACGCGCTCGCCATCGCGAAGGAGTGGCAAGAGTTCCGCAGCCCGGACTTCGATTGCCTCAAGGAGCTCCTCAAGGCGCCGCTCATCTTCGACGGCCGCAATCTCTACGACCCGGCGGTGCTCGCGCGCTTCGGATTCACGTACTACGGATTGGGGCGGGGAAAGTCGGTGGAGGGGGCATAGGGCATCGTTGGCATAGCGGTGGAGGCATAGCGGTGGATACGCCCGGATGCCGGTGCGTTGGCGATTATGTGTCGGAATCGCGCCGATGTGATGGGTACCGCGCTCAGATCAGCGGACTATCTCGCCGGACATTTTCTCGTAGAGAGGCGCGGAATACAGGGGCCGGAATTCGGGGCACGTTAGCGTCGTCACTGAACTTGGTGCGTGTGACGACGATTCCGTTGCCGAACGAGGCGCGTATGGAGCGCGCCGCCGCCGAGATCTGGCCGTCGGCGTCTCCCTTCACCTCCACCGGGAAGCGAGCGTGCCCGGCGCCGCAGCCGCTCGGAACGACGAAGTCCAGCTCTCGATCGTTGGCGGACCGCCAGTCAGCGACTGTCCCAGGCACTGCGTTCAGCGGGACCGCAAGGTACCTGATCTCCTGCGTTCTGTGAACGCGGAAAATCTGCCGGGAATGTGGAGTTATTGTGGCATTCGGCTAAGGAGGCAAAGGCAAGCAGACGTCGGCGGTTGCCTGCAGACTCCGACGTCCGTGGGTGTCGAGCGGTAAGCGCTGCGGCCGGCTCTCTTGTGCGG
>JASHOJ010000155.1 GCA_030041155.1 Candidatus Binataceae bacterium
GGAACGCGGTTCATCGCGACTCACGAGAGCATGGCCGCACCCGAATATAAACGAATGCTCGTGCAATGCGGCATGGATGACGTGATGCTGACGACGGCGTTCACCGGACTCAGAACCAACATGTTGCGGCCGTCGATTGTCGCGGCTGGTCTGGATCCCGATAACCTTCCGGCACGCGTTTCAGCCGAAGATGCCGATCGGAAGTTCGGTCATGGATCGCAAACGCCCGGTCCGCGGCGATACACAGACATCTGGAGCGCGGGCCATACGGTTTCGGGCGTCAAGGACGTGACCAGCGTGGCGGAATTGATAGACCAAACCCGCTCTGAATATGAAGCCGCCCGCCGCGCGACCGCGACTCGACTTCACGGCGACTGACTCTCGCGTCCGATCGATAGTGCTACGGATGACCGGCATGCGGACATGCGTGGCACACTCGAGAAAATAGTCTGTCAGCGCGGTACCTAGATCCGGTACAGGTTAGCGACGTTGGCGCCAGCGATCTTTGCGGCGCTTGTGGCCGGCAAAGTTGCCAGCAGCTCTTTAAGCTCCTTCATGTATTCGCCGCCATGGTCGGCGTGCGGGAAATCGCTGGCCCAGAAAAAGCGATCGTCGCCGATGAACTTCGTTAGCCCCGCGAGCGCGCGCTCGTCAGGGTCGGCTGATATCCAGCATTGGGTGCGAATGTAATGGCTTGGCAGCTCTTTCAGCGGCGCGCGATTGATAGGCACCTCGGACAACGCGTCCATGCGATCGACCCAGTAGCCGACCCATCCGCCGCCCGATTCGAGGACCACGGTCTTCAGCTTCGGAAATTTGTCAAACACTCCGAACGAAAACAAAGTGGTGAACGCAACCTGACACGAATGACACGCCATCACCTGGTGATACCAGATGGCGCTGCGCATATTGTTGAAGCGCCTGGAAGCGATCGAAAGCGGCTCGAAAGTCGGATGGATTCCGAACGGGACGTCGAGTTCCTGCAGTTTCGCGAAAAGCGGGTCGTGATCAGGATGCCCGTGCGCCTTGCGCGAGTGATTGAACGGCGCGACGAACGCGCCGCGGCATCCGTCATTCACCGCACGTTCGAGTTCGGCGACGGCGGCGGGAATATCGATGAGCGAAAGATGCGCGACGGGCACCAGGCGACCACCGGAGTTGCGGCAGAAGTCGGCGATCCATCGATTATAGGCGCGGCAATATGCGTAGGTGAGTTCCGGGTCCTCGATTTCCGCCTCCCACAGAAGACCGATCGTCGGGTACAGAATTGCCTTGTCGATTCCGTCCTTGTCGAGGAGCTTTAGCCGCTCGACGGGGTCCATCGATCCGAATGGGGCCGAGTCGAGGTAGGTTTTTTTGGGCGAAGGCCGAAGATCTTCAGCCGGCCGGCCCATCGCGCCCAGCGCGTGCAGGCTTCCGTGCAGCATCATCTTGGCGGGCTTGCCGTCATACTCGAGATATTCGAGACCCGCGTCGTCTTTCTTTATTTTGATTCCGCGCGGCCGGTACTTTTCCTCAAGATACTTGTCCCACACGTCGAGCGACTCGAGAATGTGGCCGTCCGCGTCAATAACCAACTGATTGCCAGGCATCCGATTCGCTCCTACAGATTGTAACAACGAAGCACGTTCTCGCCGACTATTCCGCGGCGCGCTTCCGGCGACATCGGCGCGACCATCCGCGCCAGCGCTTCTAGATACTTGCCGCCGTGATCGGGATGAGGAAAATCGCTCGCCCAGAAAAAGCGGTCGCGGCCCACATAATCGATCACATAGGCGGTCGCCTGCTCATCGGGATCGCCTGAAATCCAGACCTGACTGCGCACGTACTCGCTCGGTTTTTTCTTGAGCGGGATTGTCTTGCCGATCCAGGTTTCATAACCCTCGTCCATCCGATCCATCCAGAAGCCGAGCCACGAGGATCCTGATTCGAGGACCACGAGTTTCAGTTTCGGGAATTTGTCAAACACGCCGAACTGAAAAAAGGTGCTCAGCGGCTGCTGCAGAATAATCGATGCCATCACGCCCAGAAGCGGCATCCGCTCCATCCCATGAAAACGCGCGGCATTGAGCCCGCGCGGCTCGAAAGTGGGATGCAGCGCCAGCGGCACGTCGAGTTCCTCGGCGGCGGCGAACACCGGATCGTGATCCGGATGCCCGTGCGGCTTGCGTGTGATGGTGAACGGAGCGACGAAAGCGCCGCGGCATCCGTCTTTCACCGCGCGGCGCAACTCGGCGGCGGCAGCTTGCGGGTCGCCGAGCGAGAGATGCGCGATCGGAATCAGACGATCCTTGTAAGGCCGGCAGAAATCCGCGATCCATCGGTTGTAGGCGCGGCAATATGCCTGCGACAAATCTACGTCCTCAACCTCCGCTTCCCACAGGATGCCGAGCGTCGGATAGAGGACTGCTTTGGCCAGCTTCTCGCGATCCAGAAGCTCGACCCGCTCCTTTGCGTCCATAGAACCGAACGGCGCGCAATTGACGTAGGTACGCTCGGCGTTCGGGACGAGCGCTTCCTTTTCGCGGCCCATTCCTCCAAGCGCGCTCAGGAACCCGGGCACCGCCTGCTTGGAGAGCTTGCCATCGTACTGCAGACATTCGAGGCCGGCCTCGTTTTTCACGACTTTGATCGCGCGCGGCTGATATTCCTTTTCCAGATAGCGCTCCCAAAGATCGGGCGGCTCAAGAATATGGCCGTCCGCGTCGATTACGATTTCGCCGGTTGGCATTTCTCCAACTCCTCTCGGCTGAACTCAGCGCGCAGCCGGTGACACTTCTGCCGATGCGGGCTGAGCGCCGCGGCGCAATTTCGGCATCACGTGCTTCGCGACAAGATCGATCGTCTGCATCACCTTTTCATGCGGAACCGAGGCAACCTGCACCAGCATCAGGAGCAGGTCGACACCCGCGGATTCATACATCTTCGCGACTTTCAGACAATCCTCAGGATCTCCGACCATCACCGCGCCCGCCTCGATTCGCTTGGTGAGGTCGGCGTCCGACATGCGGTAATCGCCAAGCGCGACGGCCTGCTCCGCCATCTTTTTGTAGTACTCGTAGCCCTTGACCTCGCGATTGGCGAACGGCGTGAACAGCTCGGCGCCCTTGCGGGTGGTGAAGTTGATTGCGTCTTTGCCAAGCGCGATCGCCTCTTCGCGGGTCGGCGCGCAGATACATACGGTGGCAGCCGCGGTGCGATCGTTTATGAAAGCGCCGACTGGCTCGGCCTCCTTAATCGCTTTCTTGTATGCGCCGATCAGCTTGTCCAGAATGCCGGGCTCAGAGATGCCGAATCCGAGCGCGCCGATTCCCTTGCGTCCGGCAACTTCCCACGTGGTCGGCTGGGTGGCGGCGACCCACATCGGAGGATGCGGCTTCTGGATCGGCTTCGGGATGACCTCGCGCTCGGGCATCCGGAAATATTTGCCTTCCCACGAAAACGTCTGCTGCGTCCACATTTTCGGAATCGCGGCGATCGCCTCTTCCCACATCGGACGCGAATCCTCGGGATGCACCTGGAAGCCATCGAGCTCAGCTTCGGTTATCGAGCGCCCGCTCCCGAACTCGACCCGGCCGTTCGACATGATATCGAGCACCGCGATCCGCTCCGCGACGCGCGCGGGATGATTGAACGGGATCGGCAGCAGGCACACGCCATGGCCGAGCCGAATCCGCGTGGTGACCTGGCTCAGCGCGCCATACCAGACCTCCGGCGCGGATGAGTACGACCATTCATTGAGGAAGTGATGTTCGACGGTCCACACCGAGTGATAGCCGAGGCGATCGGCAAGTTTCACCTGCTCGGTAGCCTGATGATAGATGTCGTACATGAAGCCTTCGTAATGAGGCCGGCTTCGCTGAATCTCGTACTGCAGCGCAAATTCCATAGTTGCCCTCGGCGCCGCGCGACAACGCGGGCGGCATTTGGTAAATGAGCGTTTACCTCTCGTCCATTGACGCTAGTAAATGACCGTTTACTTGTCAAATGGAAATAAGTCATCATAGCCGTCATGGAATCCCGATCGCGGCGACGCCTGCCGGAAGCGGACTTTTCCGCACGCCCGATCGCGCGCGAGCGCCGCGCGCACCTTCGTCCGCGGCGCGGCGCTGACGATTCAGGGGACATCGAATCAACGCGCGAGCGAATTCTGAGTGCGGCAGGAAGAATTCTTGCCGAACAGGGCTTCGAGACCGCATCGATGCGAGTGATCGCGAAGGCTAGCGGAATCACGCCCGGCGCGGTGTACAAGCATTTCAGCAGCAAGGCGGATTTGCTTTTCGAGGTGACCAAGCGGGCGGTGCAATCGATCCCGCTGTTCACCGAATCGAGCCGCGACGGCGCCGATGCGGCCAGGCTTCCGACCCTCGCGGCCGCATACACAGAGCCTGAGCTCAAACTCTTGCGCCAGCTATCCATTGAGATGCACGCGGCGTCGGCCAGGGACCGCAAGGTCAGCCGCGTGCTTGCACGATCCGACGAGCACGCGATTCGGCAAACCGCCGCCGCGATCGAGCGCGCGCAGCGCTCAGGCAAGCTCGATCCGAAGCTCGACCCGATGATGGTGGCGAGCGCATTCAGCGTATTTATGATGGGGCTGGTTCACATGGAAACTCTGATTCCGCATCTGGTCGGCGACCGCACGTGGAGCGAGTTCGTGCGCAACCGAGCGGCAGCGCTTCTGGGAGTGCTCTAGCCGCTTCGCGCCGCGTATCAAGCGCGCGCGATTCGATGTTCTTCGTCGCTTCCGCCATCGAAGCGCAGCCGATAAGGTACGCTTCATGGATCATCGCGAGTTGCTGGAAAAGACCAAAATGCCTTTCGCTAAGGTGCTTGGCCTCGCCTTCGTCAGCGCGGCGCCGGAGCGCGTAGTCGCCGAAATGACAGTGCGCGAGGAGCTTTGCACCGTGCCCCCGATCCTGCACGGCGGCGCGGTGATGGCGTTCGCGGACACGCTGGGAGCATGCGCCACGAGCCTCAATCTTGCGCCTGGAGCGGGAACGACGACGATCGAATCGAAGACCAACTTTATCGCGGGCGCGGCGATTGGCAGCAAGATCATCGGCGAATGCATCGCGCTTCACCGCGGGCGGAGCACGATGGTCTGGCAGACGCGGATTACGTCGGAGGCCGGGAAGCTGCTCGCGGTAGTGACGCAGACGCAGATGGTGCTGCAGCCGCGCTCGTGATCACGCGCGGCGCGACTTTCGCCCGCGC
>JASHOJ010000156.1 GCA_030041155.1 Candidatus Binataceae bacterium
ATCAGCATGCGCTTGCGCAGAGCACGCGTTTGGTCGATGAGAATGTCGCGGACCCTACCCAGTTGGCCTGGCCAGTTGCGCCAGGGGCTGCGCTGGAAGGCAAATGGCGCACCGGCGTCACTTACCAGGACACAGGCCATGTTTCGCCAGAGCGCCTCGATCCCCATATTGTCGTAGACGCCGCCGTCCCCGAGAAACAGCCGAGCACGAATGCGGTCAGCGTGCTCCAGTCCTCTTAGATGGGACTTGTCGCCCCATTTTCGGGGGTCGGTACGCAGACGAAGAGGTGAGAGAAACGGTGGAAAGCCCGCGGAAGCGGCGAGCGCCGTGCCGAGGCTGATATCCAATTCGCGCAGTGTGCCGAGCTTCCAGTCGTACAATCCCTCGCGACTGAAACGAAAGCTCGATCCGGTTTGAAAACACGTCGCATAGAACACGAAGTCCGGACCCACGCCAGGGGGCGGCAGATCGGCAAGCCGCGCGATGCGGCCGTGGGAATCCTTCACCAGTCGTCGGTCGTACGCTCGGCGGGTTACTCCCGCGGCCGTCACAAGGGGGATGAGCGCGCAGAGGCCCGCCTTCCAGTCAAGGGTCGTCGTGCAGAATGCGCGCAAGCGAGACACGACGATGGCTTCGAAATTCGTCGCACGTCCGGTCGAATCGAACTCGAGCTCGCCCCACCTCGCGGCAAGCACGCCGGCTGTAAGGGAGCCTCCGGAAACGCTGGTGATTCTATGCAGCGACTTGAGCCAGCCCAGCTCATTCATACGCCACAAGGTCCCGAGACCGAACAGAGAGGCCCGAAAGCCGCCGCCGGACAGAGCCAGGCCCATTCCGCTGCGCTGACCCGGGGGAGCGGTGAGAATCTGCTCCTCGGCAGGTAATGCCGCCTGCTTCGAGGCCGGCATGCTCCCCGCGATCGCGCTGGGTGAAGTAGGCCCGGAGGCTTCGGGCATCCGATGGCTTCTTTACGGCTAAGCTCGGAAACGGGATGATAACACTGCGGCACGACGACCGAATCTTTCTGGATCAGCACCGTTTGAACTCCGCCTGACGGGAAACAAGGGGAGCGCGTGAGAGCTGAACTCTGGGTGTTCCGCGTAGAGGAGGGACTCGGGAACGCGTGCGCTTTGATATTTCCCGACGGCAGCGGCGCTGTGATCGACTGGGGCACTTGTCGGGAGCAGCCGCTTGAGGACTTGGCAGGCTTGCTCAACCGAGTGCGAGAGCCGCGGCTACGGTTTGTCGCGGCAACCCATCCTCATGCCGATCACACGCTGGGCTTGGAGCTACTCCTGAGCCGCTTACATGAGCGCGGCGTGCGAATCGTATTGCACGTCTTTCGTGGGCGCGTGCTTCGCGGCCTTTGCGCAAAGGGCAAGTGCTTCGGGGGCCCCTCAACGTGCGGACCCGGCAACGGTCGGCAGTGGCGTCTCATAGCGACGCAGCTCCCGTTCTTCTTGCTCATCGAGCGCGGCATCTCGCGGGGGCTCTACGGCTGGCAGAACGGTCGAAACACGCACGCCAGGGGCATATTCGGTCTCATATAGCATGAGCGGATCACCCTCGGCACTAACGCCTATGTCCGCGAGCTGATCCGCATCTACGGCACGGAGCTCTTCGCGGGCCTGCGCTTCGTTCCACACGGACATCAGCGCGTCACTTCCTTCAACGCGCACGAGGCGGCCTGGCAAGCGCGTGAAGCGTTGCTCGGTACGACTGAAGTTCCGCCACTGTTCACGCTGCCGTTCGGCCAACTGCCAGAAACGGTCGTCCTCGAGCATCAGCCGTGCGAGAAGACGATTGACGCACACCGAGAGGCGTGTTCCGTCACTGACCGAATCGAAATGTGACCTTACGAAATCCGCGATGTATGACTCAAGCTGCGGGGCTTGGCCGCCGGTGGCAAAGTCCAGTACGCCGTATCGCTGCATATCCCGCTCAAACATTTGAGCCGCAGCGGGCGTCGTTCCAGACACGCGCACATAGGGAAGGAGGAACGAAGGTTCGATTCGGGTACGACCGGCTCGACCCAAGTAAAGGTCGCGAAACTCCTTCACCCGCAATTGGCGGCGAGCGGCCTCACGCAACTTCTCGCGAGCCCGCCGTGCCCCGAACAGCATGGCCAGCACTCCGTCCCCTGTGGTCGAGGCGATGAGCGGCAGTTCTGTGATTCGGTCATACATGGTGCGAGTCCTTACATGCGCCAGAATAGCGTATGAATAGGCGGGCGGGAAGCAAACAGGGCCAACCCGTTCCACTGCTGCCAATGGATTTCATGCGCTATTTTGGCGTATGAATAATCCGGTGTCTACTCATCTATGTAACCTATTATTTTAAATGACTTTATGGTCGATGGAATGCGGCGTCTCACCGTGGGGTCGATTCGCTTGTCGAACAGCCGGATCACCCGATCGATGGCCTCGAGATCGCGCCTGGCGCCGGCGATCGTCTGGGCGACGTCCTCGGCAATGCGTTCGAGATGGATAATTTGACCCGCGGTTCTGGCCCCGCAGGTCCCCGAGGAACACGGCGTTCGTATGGCGCTTGGGCATCTGGGGCATCCTCCGAGGGTACCCCGCGCCTAGCACCGACCCGTCTAGCCTACCCCCTCGTCTTGGCCCCGGAAGGGACGCGTTTTCGCCTTCCTTGGGCATGTGCGTAGTAACACCCTTGGACGGCATCACGCTCGTGCCGCCGCGCTCACGGAGCGCGCTCGGGATCGGATGAACATCGGGCCGAGTCCTCGCCGTGAGGCTAAGATATCCGTTTCCACCATGCGGACCGTTCGACCACCGCGCCGGGCGAACAGGGAGGAGGCGCCCGGTGACCTTGGCGTCTCGAGCCGAGAAGAATGAGCACCGGTTCTACTGCGATCCTGGCGAGCGCCATACTCAATGACGATGCGTGCGAGGACCTACTGCGCCGCATCGAGCGGCGCGGGGTCGCTTCTATCCGGGGACCGGCGCTTCGCCGGCTCGCGTTGGCGAAAGGATAGCGCTTGGGACGCGACATCTTCGTCAGCTACTCGCAGCCCGACCGCGATTGCGCGGTCGAGCTCACCCAGCGCGTCGAGGCCGAAGGTCTCAGTGTGTGGATCGCGCCCCGCGACGTGTCTCCCGGCGCCGATTGGGCCACGGAGATCATCGATGCCTTGTCGGACGCGCGGATCATGGTGCTCGTCTTTTCCGCCAGCACGAACGACTCACCGCAGGTGCGGCGCGAAGTCGAGCGTGCCGTGCACAAGCAGCTGCTGATCCTGCCGTTTCGCATCGAGGACGTGGAGCCGTCAAAGAGCCTGGA
>JASHOJ010000157.1 GCA_030041155.1 Candidatus Binataceae bacterium
AAGCAAATTGCGTACCGAGAAGGATCCTTCGTCGGGGCAGTGCAATTCTGATTCGATGGCTGGAAACGCTAAACGGATGCCACAGTTTGCCGCCTCTTTTACACGGTCAGCCGACAGCCGATGCGGCTGCTTCCTCTCGCTCGATCCCAGGTAACCGGATCACGAATGAGGTTCCCTGCCCCGGCTTCGATTCGGCCTGAATCGTTCCTCCATGATCGTGAATAACCCGATCGCTCAGCCATAGGCCGAGGCCGGTGCCCTGCTCCTTGGTCGTATAGAAGGGATCGAACACTCGCGCGAGGACTTCAGGAGCAACTCCGACGCCGTTGTCGGTCACGATCACCTGGATCCATCCGGCGCGGTCCGAGTCGGTGCGAGTCTCGATTCGGATCCGATCGGCTGACGCATCGCGCGCATTCATCAGCAGATTGACTATCACCTGCTCAAGTCCGACTTGATCCCCGTTTACCCTCGCGATCGAGTGATCGAGTTTCAGATCGATCATCAAGCCCGAGGTTCGCGCTTCGCCGAACACCAGGGTTACGATCTCCTCGATCGAGCCGTTGACGTCCACCGGAGCGCGGGCGGATGGGCGCTGGCGTGCGAGGGCGAGAAGATTATGCGAGATGCGGCTTGCGCGTTCGACATTGCGATGCACCACCTGCAGGTCCTCCCGCGTCTCGGCAGGCAATTCGCCCGCCGACGAGAGCATCAGTTCGACCCGGGTTGCGACCACCGCCAGCGGATTATTCAGCTCATGCGCGATCCCTGCCGCGACCGCTCCCAGTGCGTGCAGGGTCTCGTTTCGCCGCGCTTCGCGCTCCATCACGCGCCGCGCGGTAACATCCGATACGAACGCGATTACGTGGTCCGCCTCGTCGTGCACGATATGGCTGAGACTTACTTCAGCCGCGAATTCGCTGCCGTCCTTGCGTGCGCCGATTATGTCCATCCCGGCGCCCATCCGGCGCGACCGCGGGGCGGAAAAAAACGAGGCGCGATGCGTCAGATGGCGCTCGCGCAGCCGCGGCGGCACCAATATCTCGACCGGCTGGCCGAGAATTTCACTCTCCGTGTAGCCGAAGATTGCGAGCGCGCGCCGATTCATCTGCCTAATCAATCCGTCGGAATCAAGCTGCACGATTCCTTCGGCTGCCGATTCGAAATACGCGCGGGCGCGCGCGCCAGACTCCTGCTCCGCGCGCATTGACAGATTAAGCCGATATGTGTACCGGCTTGCGACGAAGTACAGGGTCGCTCCGGTAACGCAGATGAAGGCCAGCCGGTTAATCGCGAACGAATGCGGCGGGATGTAGCCGAGCAAGAGATCGGCGAAGACGATCCACACGGCCCCCACACCGAAGTAGATCATCGCGATCCACAGCGGAGAGCGGAGAATACCGGCGCGCGATGAGCGATCTAAACCGAGGCTATCTAGACCATGGGATGAAGTTTGATCCGCGTTTTGCACGCATCGACTCTAACGTCGCGCCGCCCGCATGGACAGCGCCGAAAGCCGTGCGGGGTATCAGCGACGGCGCGCGGACGCGGCGAGCTGCCTCGATCGGGAATTTTCGCGGCAATTCTCGCCATTTGCGCTGGCCCGATCGCGCTCCGCGCTATGCTCTCGCGCGAGAACTGCTACCGCTCTCACCGCGCGAGTATCAATTCGGACCGGCGCTATCGAGATCGCCACCGCGACCCGCGATCCGTCGCTTAAGAGTCGCACCGTCTCGATCGGCCCCAAATGCTCTCCCGATATCGCCCGCAGATGCATCCGACCCGCCTCTGCACGCAAATTCGTCGGCACCAGAAGTTCGCCGTTCTTACCCATGATCTCAGCCGCCGAGTAGTGGAACAGCCGCTCGGCCCCTGAGTTCCAGGTGAGAATCTTTCCCGTCGTGTCCATCACGTAAATCGCTTCGCTGAGCGACTCGACCATCGACTCGATAAGCTCGTGCTGATCTTCGCGATGCTTGGCATCCAGCGCCATTTTGATCGCGGGCACGAACTCATCGAATCCGTCGGGCTTGAGCAGGTAATAAAACAGGCCGAACTTGAATGCTTCGGCTACCACCTCCTCACCGCCGTTACCGGTCAGGAAGATAACCTTGCATCGCGGCCATCGCTTGCGCGCCCGCTGCAACACCGAGAGCCCGTCGCCCCATCCGAGCCAGTAGTCGGTTACGACTACGTCGACATTCTCGCGGCGCAGATGCTCGTTGAATTCGTAGCTCTCGCCCGCGATCGCGACGCTTAAGTCCGGGAACGCATGGCGCAGCTTGTTCTGCATCACCAGGCGATCGGTCGGGCTATCTTCAACCAGAAGTAAGTCCATCGATTGGTTCTCTAAGCTCGGTTGTGCCTCAGATCGCGGGCCTGTCTCAGGCGGTAGAATCACGGCGGACGCAGCAATTGATGTGCCGCCATCGGTCATCCAACGCGACATCCGCGGTCATCCGTGTCTCAGCCGCAAATTGACGAATTTAGGTCATCCCGGATGCCGATAGGCGAGAGCAGGCGCCATCGACGCCGTGCTGTCAGCACCGAGCAAGTTCAAGAAAGTGTCACAAAATGGAACACGTTCGTGACACACTTTTCTGGCAAGCTGGCAACCTCGTGCTGGTCAGCCGGAGGCCAGTAGCGCGACGGTCTTCATCACCAGTGAGACAAACTCCGTCTGCCTGCTAGTTCCCGTCTTGGCGAAAATGTTTTTGAGGTGCGTCCGTACGGTGTTGAGGCTTAGGTTATGATGCGCCGCAATCTTTTGAACGGAACCTCCGCGAACGAGATGAATCGCAATAGTTGCTTCCGCGGGAGTTAATCCAAACAGACTCTGAAGAGCGGCGGATCCGGGAGCTATACGCTCTGGGTCGCGAATAAAAAGGATCGCGGCCTGAAAAGCAGCGGCATCGGAAGCTGGTGGCATACGAAACGGCGCGACCAGAATTGTGAGGGGCAACCGCTTGTCGCGCTCGATCAAAACGGTTCCTCCCGCGGACCCGCCTTTTCCGCTTGCAGCGTCGATCGCGCCGCGAATTCGCGCTTTGAGTGTTTGGGTCGCCGACTTGCTGGACGTAGCAAGCTGCCCACGCACGGACCGGATGGCGTCGCCCGAACACAGAAGAGCCTCGGCCTCGCGGTTTGCTTGAACGATTACACCGTTACGCAGGACTACGATGGTCGCCGTGCGGCTTCGCTCAACCGTCTCGGTCGCCGCTATTTTTTCGAGATCCTCCCGCGTCAGGCCGTTCCGGATTTGGAGAGTTCGAAGCGGATGCGGAAGAAATTCCTTAACCATTTTAGGCTCTTCCTCTTCATGATTACCTTAGAGCCGGACTTTTGAAGATTTGTTTACGACGCTGACCAGTCGTCATCAGCGAGGCGTGACAGAACCGCGCCAATACAGTATTAGAAAGCGATCGTTTGTCATTGGTTCTGCGTTAGAGATGACGTAACAACGTTCGACGGTACTCGTAACAAAACCGCCGTCGGGCGAAAGGAACCGCAAAGTGCCGCCGCGCAGAGAAACGCAAGCAATTCATACCAACATCATTAATGACCTCAACGTTCTGAGTTATTTTGTTGGAAAATTTCTGCTGCGTACTTTGAATGGAAGGCCGCAAAGCGTGGAGCCGGTCGACCTCGATCCGAGCCAGTCTTTAATCTGGTCGGGCAACCTGGCCCAGGCGCTATCTGACGTGACCGGTAAGTTTCGCGACAATCTGATCATTGCCGAGCCCGTGCCCGAAGCAATTCGATGGCCGGATCCTTTGCCGATTAAAGATGATCCACCTCTCGATGATGGCAATTTGTGGGAAACGATTGACATGACCGTTTCTATGGAGCGAGAAACGTTTCGAATGATAACCGAACGATACTACGGTTTTGCCAGACAAAAGTGGCACCGTGTCACTCTCCTCACGGTGCACGATCTCTTGAACGAAATCCTGCAAAACACGAACACCTTCATTTTGGCCGCGAACAGAACTCTTCCGATGGAGCGAGACCCAGTCGCCGTCCCGGACCCTCCAAGTCCATCTTCGCCCTCATGCGAGCCGAACCAGCGTCCACTAGTGACGCTCGAACATGGAATTCGCAGATATCTGGAAGTCCATATGCAAATTGCCACGTTGATACCCGCGCATCTTCGGATCCCTCCTACACGAAAATTTTGAGCCGCACAGAGAGCTAATGCGGTCCATTGAAAACTGACCGGTCCAATTCTGTTCACGCTTTAATCCCAGGTACGCGCGAGGGGAAACGGCCCTCCCGTAGCAAGGGTTTATCGGAGGAAAATTCCGGTATAGCTCGCTCAGAAATTGACCGGCTTCTAAATGCCGCGAATGCCGAACGCGATGCGAAGGATATGACCAAGTCGCGCATGTTGTTTAAGCAGGCTGCGGACAAGGCGAGGCAGCTCGGCAGTCGTGACTTGCTCGTGCGGTCGGCTCTTGGCGCCGGTCACATGGGCGCTGGTGCCGGACCGGGTATCGTCGATGATGAATTAGTTATTCTGCTTGAAGAGGCCATTGCAGTTCTTGGCGAGACTGAGAGCGTTGAACGCGCGCTCTTAACCGGGCGTTTGGCAGTGGACCTGTACTGGTCGCAGAGGCGCACCGAGGCAATTGAGCTGGGCAAGCAAGCCGTGGAGATGGCGCGCCGATTGGGCGACTCGGAGGCTCTACTAACCACTCTTGCCTACCGTGATTGGATGCTCTGGGGGCCCGAGAACCTGGAGCAACGCCTGGCTGTTAGTAGTGAAATCATTCGTCTCGCCGAGAAGACTAACCGGTCGCTGTTGTTGCGAGGGCGCGAAGCGCGCCTGAGCGCGCTTCTCGAAATGGGTGAGATTCACGAGGTGGATGCGGAAATAGCCGCCGTTGAAAACCTGGCGCGGCATACCCAGGCGGCGGAGGGTTACCTCGCGCGCTTTAAAACCATGCGTGCGCTGATGAGGGGCGAGTTGGAGGAGGCGGAACGCTGGCTTGCTTTGACTAAGGACATTGCTCAGCGTCGGCAGGATGCCAGCATGCTTCTGGGCTATACGGGCCAATATGGTCACCTGCTGACTGAACGTGGGAAGGCTGAGCAACTGCTTCCCGCTTTAGCCGGCGCTTCGGCCGAGATCGCGGAACTTCCAGTGGTCCGAATGGCGGTAGGATACGTTTACGCGATAAGCGGTCGGACCATTCAGGCGCGTACGGAATTGGAATACCTGGCGGTCGATGAGTTCTCGAAGGTACCCCGAGACTGGAACTGGCTGGGAACCATTGCGCATCTGGCGCTGATCAGTGTTGGTGTCGGCGATTCGGATCGCGCCATCTCTCTCCGCCGATTGATCGAGCCATATGCCGGCAGGAGCGTCACGCTCGGATGGGGAGAAGTATTTTATAACGCTGTGTCCTTTTACCTGGGAGTTCTCTCAACTTTCCTCAATGAGTTTGATCGCGCGCAAAGAGAATTCGAGGCAGCCATCCGATTCGATCGCCGCATCGGGGCAGGACCCGCACTGGCGCGAGCGCAGGCGGAGTATGCGCGAATGCTTCTTAGATGGGGACGTTCTCCAAACGAAACCGCGGGACTCATCGCCGACGCGCGTGGGGCTGCAACCGAATTCGGCATGAGCAGTCTCATCGATGAAATCGACGAAATCGAGAATTCGAAACCCATTTCCAATGAACGAGAGAAACATCCCGACGAGGAGGCCATTTCGCGCGCGACGGAGACCTCTGGATAGCCGGATGGAAGGGGCGCACGGTCCATCTGCGATCTATGAAGGGATTCAGCGTAATTCACCATTTGCTCTCACGGCCCCGGGAAGTAGTGTCGGCGCTTGAACTTGGCGGGCTACTCGATGGTGCGAGTAGCATTTCCGCCGGCTCCCCTACCGCCATCGATTTCGGGGACGCCGGACCAATGCTCGACGCGGAGTCCAAGAAACAATACCGCCTCCGCCTGGAGGAACTCGAGGCCGATCTAGATGCCGCGCGCCGGTTCAATGACATCGGAAGGGTTGAACAGTTGTCGGATGAAATGGAGTTTCTGGAAGCGGAGATGCGCCGTGCTGTCGGTCTTAGTCAGCGCGATCGCAAGGCATCCTCGACTTCGGAGCGGGCCAGAATCAGGATTACCAATGCAATTCGCGCTGCCGTTTCGCGCATCGAAACGCATCACCCAACTTTGGGGGCGCATCTGAAGCTATCAATAAAGACCGGGGCGGTGTGCTCGTATCGGCCGGATCCGGCAGTAGAAATCAAATGGAAGCTCGCTTATAGCAGCGAAAGTTGACAGTCGGCGCGCATCGCGTAAACCACTGACGCGTGATGCAAGGACCCTTAACTCATTGATAAGTGGCAAGACCTACCGGACCATCGGAGCGACGGTTCGCATGATAAGAGCCACAAGTTCGGCCTGCCGGTTTGTCCCAGTTTTAGAGAATATGTTCCGGAGATGAGTTCGGAGTGTGTTGAGGCTTAGATTATGACGGGCTGCGATCTCGGTGAGTGACCGTCCGCGAGTCAGATAATTCGCAATGGTTGCCTCCGCCGCTGTCAATCCGAAGAGCTGCTGAAGCGCGGCGGATGGCGAACCCGGAGCGCGCTCGGGATCGCGCAAAAACAGAAGGGCCGCTGGTACCGGCGCACCCGCTCCTTCCTGCGCCGGCCGGAAAGGCGCAACCAAAACCGTCAGCGGCGGTCGATTCGGGCGTGGAATCGCAACAGTTCCGCCCGCGGAGCCGCTGCGCCCGGCCGCGGTGTCGATTGCTCCCCGAATCAGCATCGTGAGTCGTTCGGTTGCTGATTTAGTAGCCGCGGCCAACTGACCCGAAACTGAACGGATCGCGTCACCCGCCTGCAGCATCGCCTCCGCGTCCTTGTTGGCGTGGAGAATAATGCCGTTGCCAGTCACTACGATTGCCGCGGTCTGACTGCGCTCAAGTCCGTCGAGCCCGATCTGACGTTGAATGTCCGCCTGAGTCAGCTTGTGCCGAACCTGTATCGCCTGAATCAGATGGGGAATGAATTCGATGGCGCATTGCCGCTCCGCTTCGTCGTAACGGCCTTGACCACGAGGCCGATGAACCGATGCTAGACCCATTTGACCTGACGCGATGTGGAAGAAAGAGCCGATTATGTAGAATCCGTCGCCTCGCGGCCGCAGGAAGTCATTGTAAAATTCGCTCCGCTCGAACTCCGCGTCAGATATCAAGTCCGCGCTGGTAAACATCTTGCCCACCCCTAGCTTGAGGGCCGGAGCGAGCCAGGCATCATGATGGTAGTAATACTTTGCGTAGTCATCGAGCGCTTGTGCATCGAAGTTTTCAGTGGCAGCGAGAATTTGCGGATAACCGCTCCATACGACGGCGCTGGATGCGCCGAAAGCGTCCGCAATCCCAGAAACGACTGAAGGCCACAGACTCTCATCCTGAGCCGCATCGTACGCCTGAACGATAAGCTCTCCGATCTTCGGCCGCGTGCTGCTCATCTCATCTCCGCAGCGCCCTCGCAGACCACAGCGTCTGATCCTGCGCTGCCCCGTGGACGCGTCCGACTAATTCAAAGAGACCAGACTGATCCTCCATCGAACGCATAAAAGCCTCCGTTGAATGGATAGTCGTGTCACGCGAAGGAGGGACAAAAAGCCGCCGTCACGCGATGGATATCCGGCATTCGCGATTGCAACTGGCTAATTGTCAAAATACCCGGATCTTTTCAGCCGCTTGAAACAGCGAGGAAGAATACTGACCAGTTAGCGCCGCTAATGCAAGCAGCGACTATGTATCTATGAACCCGGAATAGTTACTCAGGCCATTAATCTTCACATCTCACCCATTTGGGTGATGCGATCCGCGAGTTGCCGGGAATAACGTTCCGTCAACGAACTAACCAGCGGTCATCGAGCGGCTGCCGCGAACAAGCCGGTCGCGGTCTCGAATGCACCGGCAACTCGGAATTCAACGTGACCGACGCGCCGGTGGCGCTGAATATTCCGCCCGGCGGATCGCAGCCTATCAGCGTGTCGTTTACTCCGACCGCCAAAGGCAAAGCCTCGCCCGCGAGGGTGAGTATCACGGTTAATTCGCCATCGACCGGCAGCACCACCGTGACACTCAAAGGGACCGGCACTCTGTAGTCAGGCTGGCGGGGGGAAAGAATGAAGATCAAATTTGTCGGCGACAATGGTCGGTCAAAAACATGGGTTACAATGGCAAACCGATGCAACGCACCGCGACACGGCAAACGGCGTTTCATTCGTGCGACAGGAATTCACGAAATTATAACGAGATGGAGCACGGTGGTGACACACTTTTCTGGCAAGCTGGCCACAACCGTAAATTATTCTGGACCGGCGGTTGACCTACAGCGGCGAAAGTTGACAATAGTTGCCGCACGTGTCGCCTAATCTTATGGCGTGATGCCGCCACACTGTGCGAAGGATGCCGCTCACCGACGATCATCGCCCCTTAAGGAAGCTAGGGAATTTGGTTGGCATAAAGCCTGCTCATGATTCCGCGACGCTTCACGAAATTTGAAGCGAACCAAGGTGTAGTATGAACCTGACCGGATCGCAAAAAGATTTTCGCCCCGACCAGACCGGCGACCAGTTTCGCGCCGAGTGCAATCGCCCCGACCCGTGGCTGAGCGTCGGTTTCGCTCCGGATTTCCTGGTACCCGCTCAGTTCTATGACCTGACGCGCCGGCGCGCCGCGATGAACGGCGAAACCAGGCTCGTCTACGCGGTGCTGGAGGATGCGGTCCGCTGCTACGTGCGCAATGCGAAGGCCTCGCGCGGGATGCGCCGCCAGCTATTTGACGAAGTGGAAGGATGGTTTCAGGCCCGCGCAATGACGCCCTCGCTATTCTCATTCGCGCACGTATGCGAGGTGCTCGAGATCGATCCCAACGTGATTCGCCGCCAACTGCGAAACCTGCGTCCCGAAGATCTGCCGACCAAGCAGAGCCGCTCGGTTGGCCGCCGCCACCTGGTGCGCGCTCGCAGACGCGGTGGCAGCCACTCGCGCGGCTCGATTCGCCAGGCGATCGATGCGTGAGGACTGGCGAGTATTGGCGCGCGCGCCGCGTGGGCGAGCAAATATCGCGGGACTGTAGCCTCGGTTCGACATACCATCGAATCAGGATTGGCGCAGCTCGTTCGGGAGGCGCTCTGATGAAAACGATCGCACCGGGCCTCGTACGTTTGATCGCGCGTCTGCTCCTGCTGGCTTCCCTTACGCTCGCCTGTGGATGCGCACAGGCGGCAAGCACCACCAACAACATCACGGATACGACCGCGAGCACGACCAGTTCAGTGCTCGGCGGCGTTGAATCGGTAATCCTCTATCCCTTCCGTCTGATTGGGGATCTTTTCTCGTCCTAATTATTCTCCGGCTTGTGATTTTGTTCGCGTTAAGTCCTCAGTAATCTCGTTGGCCGAAAGGATCATCGGCGGGCGCCGATCGCTCGGCACGCAGCTCCTATGGGACGGCCTCATCTTGAATCTTTAGAGCGGACCTAATAACCGTTTAATTCCTATGAGCGATCTCGAAACCTTTCGCCGTGAAACCCGCGCCTGGCTTGAATCAAATTGCCCGCCCGAGATGCGCCGGGCCTCGCAAGGCGAGTCGGATACCTGCTGGGGCGGGCGCAAATGGAAGTTCCAGTCCGACGCGCAGCGGATATGGCTTGAGCGGATGGCGGAAAAAGGCTGGACGGTGCCCGATTGGCCGCGCGAGTACGGCGGCGGCGGACTTTCGCACGACGAGGTGAAAATCCTGCGCCAGGAGATGCGCGCGCTTGGATGCCGCTCGCCGCTCGATAGCTTCGGAATCTGGATGCTCGGTCCGGCGCTGCTCAAGTATGGTTCCGATGCCCAAAAACGGGAGCATCTGCCGAAAATCGCGCGCGGCGAAATCAGATGGTGCCAGGGCTATTCGGAACCAGGTTCCGGCTCCGATCTCGCCTCGCTTCAGACCCGCGCCGTGGATCATGGCGATCACTACGTCGTAAACGGCTCGAAAATTTGGACCTCCTATGCCGACAAGGCGGACTGGATCTTCTGCCTGGTCCGCACCGATCCCGACGCGCCAAAGCACGAAGGTATCAGCTTCCTGCTCTTCGACATGGAGAGCCAGGGCGTCTCCACCAAGCCGATCACGCTAATCTCGGGCGCGTCGCCGTTCTGCCAGACTTTCTTCGACGACGTCCTGGTGCCGAAGGCGAATCTGGTCGGAGAGCTCAACAAGGGCTGGACGATTGCCAAGTATCTGCTGACGCACGAACGCGACATGATTGGCGGGATGGGCCAGACGTCGGAATCGCGCTCACTCGGCCAGACCGCGGCGGAGAGCGTCGGCCTGGAAAACGGAATTCTGGCTGACACGGTTCTGCGCGGGCAAATCGCAGCATATGAGATTGACGCGTGGGCATTTCGCCTGATGATGGAGCGGGCGGGAGACATGGCCAAAGCCGGCCAGGCGCATCCCGCAATTTCCTCTCTGCTCAAATATTACGGCACCGAACTCAACAAGCGGCGGATGGAGCTGGTGATGTCAGCCGGCGGCACCGACGCGCTCGAATGGGAAGGCGCGCGGACTCGCGACGGCTCCCAGGTGCGCGCCTGGCTGCGCTCCAAGGCGAACTCAATCGAAGGCGGCACCAGCGAGGTGCAGCTCAATATCGTCGCCAAGCGAATTCTCGGATTGCCTGACGCTTAGGTTCTTAAGTCACCCTGAAAGGCCGGCCCGATCACGCATGTCATTAGTGCTAACTTCCGAACAGACGATGCTCCGCGACAGCACGCGGAGCCTGCTCGTTAAAAGCGCCCCGATATCGCATCTGCGCCGCCTGCGCGACGAGCGCGACCCGGTCGGATTCTCGCGCCCGCTCTGGAAAGAGTTTGCCGCACTCGGACTGCCGGGAATTCTGGTGCCGCAACAGTACGGCGGCATGGGACTCGGCCACGTCGAGGCAGGAATCGTGATGGAAGAGCTGGGGCATACGCTTGCCCCCTCGCCTTTTCTTTCGACCGCGGTGCTCGCGGCGACCGCGATCGCGCGCGGCGAGAACGAAGCGCAAAAACAGGAGTATCTGGAACGTATTGTCGCGGGCGATCTTATCGCTACGGTTGCGATCGACGAAACCGGCAAGCATCGTCCGGAAAAGATCGCGCTTTCCGCCGCGCGCTCGGAAAATGGCTTCGTTTTAAACGGCGCCAAAACGATGGTGCTGGACGGGCACGTAGCCGACCTTTTGATAGTTGCGGCCCGAACCGCCGGAACTCCCGGCGAGATACGCGGAATCACCCTGTTTCTTGTAAATGGCGGGTCAGGTGGGCCGCGCGCCGAACGGACCGTGATGGTGGACAGTCATAACGCCGCGCGGCTCACCTTCGACAACCTCAAGGTGCCTGGCAGCGCGGTGCTCGGAACTGTGGACGGCGGATGGACGCTCCTCGACGGCGTGCTGAACGCGGGCCGCGCCGCGACCGCGGCGGAGATGGCGGGCGCAAGCGAAGAAGCGTTCGCGCGCACGGTCGCGTATCTGAAAGAGCGCCGCCAGTTCGGCAGGCTAATCGGCGAGTTCCAGGCGCTGCAACATCGCGCCGCTCATCTCTATTGCGAGCTCGAAGTCACCCGCGCCGCTATTCTGAAGGCACAGCAGGCGCTCGACGAATCCTTCGACAAGGCAGGCCCGATTGTCGCGATGGCCAAAGCGCGTGCGGGCAAGAGTGCGACGCTTGCGGTGCAGGAAGGCGTGCAGATGCATGGCGGAATCGGGATGACCGACGAGTTCGACATCGGCCTGTTCATGAAACGGGTGCGCGTGATGCAGGAGCTGTTCGGGGACTCGAATTTTCACGCCGATCGCCTGGCGCGTCTGGGCCATTATTGATGGGCGAGGCCACGCAAGCAGGCGACGAATTTCTCGATAGTGCCGAGCTTTACGACGCGATCTACAGCTTCAAGGATTACGCGAAGGAGTGCGAGCGCCTGCGCGCGATAATCAATGTAGCCGCGCCCGGCGCCAAGACGCTGCTCGATGTCGCCTGCGGCACCGGATCCCATTCCCAATTCTTAAAGAAGTACTTTAAGGTCGATGGAATCGACCGCAACGAGGATTACCTGCGCGCGGCGCGGCGCAAAAATCCGGCCGGCCATTACCGGCGCGCCGACATGACCGGGTTCGATCTCGGCGCCACCTATCACGCGATTACCTGCCTGTTCAGCGCGATCGGTTATGTCGGCACAGTCGAGCGCCTGGGCCGCGCTATCGCCGTGATGGCGCGGCATCTTGCGCCCGGCGGCGTGCTTATAGTCGAACCGTGGCTTACGCCGGATCGCTGGCAGATCGGCACCCAGACCATAAACGGAGGCGAGTTGAGCGACGGCAAAGTCGTGCGGCTGGCGCTTTCCGGACGCGAGGGCAATCTGTCGGTAATCGCCCTGCACTATCTGCGCAGTAATCAAACCAGCATTCGTCATTACGTCGAGCGGATGGAACTGGGGCTTTTTACCCGCGACGAAATGACGCGCGCGTTCACCGATGCGGCGCTCGATCTCGATGTCCGTTACGACGATAAGGGACTTATCGGGCGCGGCCTCTATATCGCCCGACTCCGAAGTTAATCAGAGACTTTAGGAAGTAACCGCGATCGCGGCCGGCTCCGGCCGCGGTGCGAACTGCGCCTGTTCGCTTTCGAGCGATCGCACTCCGAGCATCGCGACCGCGGAAAGCGCGAGCACGGTCATGAAGGTCAGGATTGCGATCATGTAGCTGTGGGTTACATCGAAGATTTTACCGGCAGCAATCGGACTGAACGCCGCGCCGAGCGTATAAAACACGCCGCAAATTCCCATCACCGAACCAAGGCGGCGCATGCCGAGCGATTCAATCATCACCAGCGGAATCTGCACCGCAAACGCCCCAGCCGCATAGCCGCCCGCCACGATAAAAACGATCAGCCAGAACAGATGGCCCGCACCTGCCATCCCGATCATCCCGATCGTGGAAAGCACAAAAGTTCCCACCATTGCCACGCGCGCTCCGAAACGATCCGCTGCCGGACCGCCAAAAAGCGTGCCCGCGGTCGTGCCGATCAGGTAAAGACTGATGACTGAAGCGGCAATCGTCGCCGTGTAGCCGATGCCGGTCAGGTATGCGATCACATGCGGAGCCATCCCGATACTGGTGCCGGCGAACAACTCGATGACACACAGCAGCAAGAACGAACGCGTCCGCCAGGCCTGCGAGATTTCCAATCCCGGCAGGACGATGGACGGCGAAGCAGTACCTGACGGAGGAGCAGTCGGACGGCCAAGCGCGGCTTTTTCCACGCGAGCCGCATCGCGCTCCGCGGCGGATTTGCTGGTATGCACCACGATCATAATCGCGGGCACGACAGCGAGCAGGATCGGCAGCGCGAGCACTACGTAGCCAATGCGCCAACCGCCGGACTGGACCGCAAAGCTCGCGACCATCGTCATCACCGCGCCGCCGATAGTCGCACCCGCAAACGCTATGCCCATCGCCAGGCCGCGGCGCTGCTCGAACCATCCCGCGATAATCAGCGACATCGGAATGGTGGTGGAGGCGCCGACGCAGATTCCGAACGCGCCGTTGATGGCAAGAAATTCCCCGAACGTGGTCGCGCGGCTGAGCGCCAGCCACAAGAGGCCGGTGATCGCCGCGCCGAAGATCATCATCTTTTTCGGGTTCACGCGATCGGCGATCCATCCGATCGCGGGTCCCGCGGCGCCGCCGGTGATCCATCCGATCGACAGTGCCACGGAAAGTTTCTCGCGAGTCCATCCGAAGGTCTTGAGCACTGGGACGAAGAACACCGCGCCGGAATTTATTCCGCCCCAGATAAAGAACATCGCGACGAAAATTGCGCCGACGACGAACCACGCCTGCCGCTCGCGTTTACTCATCTAATGAGCACCGACTCGCCCGCTATGCCGGCGCATACTACCATTGCGCCGCCATCTCACCAGCCCGAACCGATTATAGCCAAGCCGCGGCGAAACACCCCTATCAAATCCGCTTGCCGGTCTCCGGCTCGAAGTTATGAACCCGCGCCGGATCGAAGTAGAAGCGTCGATTCTCCCCCGGCGCGATCCGCTCCGCCACCTGCGCGACGACTTCGATGCCGGTCATTTCGCTGCCGGCCATCGAAGCCCGAACCACCGACGTTGCGCCGGTATATTCGACGCTCTCGACCTCGACATCGATCGCACACCATCCCTCGCACGGCTTAAGGGTCAGGTCGCGCGGCCTGATTCCGATGATCACCGCGCCGGATAGATTCTCCGGCGGCTTCAGCGCAAGCCGAACGCCCGCGATCGACACGCCCAGGCGGTCCCGATCGACCTCCGCGCGCAGCAGGTTCATTGAAGGCTCGCCGACGAATCTTCCGACGAACGAGGACGCGGGATGATCGTAGATTTCCTTCGGAGTTCCAAGCTGTTGGATTTGCCCTTCGCGCATCACCGCCATTCGGTCGGCAAGGCTCAACGCTTCGAGTTGATCGTGGCTGACATAGATGAAGGTTCTCTCAGTGCGGCGTTGAAACTCCTTTAGTTCGCGGCGAACACCGGCGCGCAGTTGCTCGTCAAGGCTGCCGAGCGCCTCGTCCATCAGAATAATATCCGGCTCGCGTACCAGGGCGCGCGCGAGCGCGACCCGCTGGCGTTCACCGCCCGAGAGTTCGCGCGGATAACGCGAGAGATCGAGATTGAGTCCGGCCTTGCGCGCGCTCTCCGCGACCCGGCGACCGATTTCGGAGCGCGGAACTTTCCTAAGTTTCAGCGGAAAGGCGATATTCTGGAACACGCTCATGTGCGGATAGAGCGCGAAGTTCTGAAACACCATCGCCACGCGATCCCGATATACGGGATCAGTTACGCTGGCGCCGCCGTCCATTTCGATGGTTCCGCCGTCCGGCCGATCGAGCCCGGCGATAAGCCTGAGCAGCGTGCTCTTGCCGCATCCCGAGGGTCCAAGCAGAACCAGAAACTCGCCGCGCGCAACTTCGAGCGAAATTTCGGACACCCCGCCACCGGAGGGAAACCTTCGCGTGAGCTTTTCAATCGACAGAACTTTGCTTGCCATCGAAATTGCGGCTTAAGCGGCGCGCTCAGCGCGTTCCCGTCGCAAGGGTCGATCCGCGCAGCACCGGACCGAGCGCAATCACCACGATGACGGCGGGAATCATCATCAGCACCGCCAGCGCGCTTGCGGGGCCGACGTTGCCGAAGGTCGTATAGTAATACAACAGCGGCGGGAGTGTGCGATTGGTCTGCTGCAGCAAAAGCGCGAACCCGAATTCATCCCAGCTCAGGATAAAGCAGAGGACGAACGCGGCGGCGATCGCTCCACGCGCCATCGGCAGATCGACGCTCAGGAAAATCCGCAGTGGGCTGGCGCCGTCGAGCCAGGCTGCTTCCTCGATTTCGGGGGCAATCGCGGCAAATGCCGCATACAGGGTCAGCGCGGCGGTCGGAACCGCGATTGCGCAGTGAACGATCGCAAGTCCGATTGCGCTCGGCTGATCGTAGAGATCGAGCATCGCGAGCGCGATACCGAGCGGGATTGCCACCGATATCATCGGCAGCAGGCGGGTGCCCGAGACCGCCGCGAAACCGATTTTTCTTCCGCTCGGTCCGCGCGCCATCGCATACGCGAGCATCGCGCCGAGTATTGTCGCCGCGGCGGCCGAGCCGACTCCCACCCCGATGCTCCTGATTAGCGCACCGCGCAATTCGCCCACCGCGAAGATGGTTTCGAAGTGCGCGGGCGTTAGATGGTGCGGATACCATTTTGGCGGCCATGCAAACGTCTCCAGTTCCGGAGTGATCGACTGCTTTACGAGCAGATAGAGCGGCACCAGCGCCGCGATAATCGCGAGCGCACTGAGAATCCAGCGCGCTGCCTCCAGCGCGGCGCGCGTGCGCCGCTGCGTGAGCGCGCTCATGCCAGCCCCGTTTGCCGCGGCGCCCATTTGCGCGCCGCCGCAAGCCCGCCGATGCCGATTATCGTGACCAGCAGCGCAAGGATCATCGAGGCCGCCATCGCCTCGCGCGGAAGCTGCGAATCGCTCCACAGCCCGTATGCGTACGTGGAGAGAACGGGAACTCCCTCGGCGCCGGTCAGAACCAGCACGGTGGAAAAAATCCGCAGCGCGTCGATTCCGCGCAGCACCAGGGCTCCGATTATCGCCGGCGTCAGCATCGGCAGCGTCACGTAGCGAAACGCCGCAATCGGACCCGCGCCATCCAAGGCTGCGGCCTCATAGAGCTCCGGCGGAATGGTTTCCAGGCCAGCGATCAGCATCAGCATCACAATCGGCGTGACATGCCACGCATCGACGACGATCACGCTCACCATCGCAAGCCAGGCGCTCGGGCTTATCCACGGCAGCGCGTGCAGATGCGCGGCCACCAGCGCGGCGTTGACATATCCGCGCGGCATCAGCAGGTAGCGCGCCAAAGTGAGGATCACGATTTCGGGAATCGCGAACGGCAGAATGGCGGCCACTTCCACCAATCGCGATCGTTTAGGCCGCGCGGTCAACACCAGCGCGAGACCGAGGCCTACCGCAAATTCGACAATAAGGCTTCCGATCGGCAGGATAAGGTTGTTGATCAGCGCCCGCCAGAACATCGCGTCGCGGAACATCTCCCGATAGTAATGCAGCGACGCCGCGCCATTGTGATCGAACGAAAGCCTGAGTCCTCCTATCGCCGGCAACACCAGGACCGCGACCATCGTCAGCGACGGCACGGCGATGAAGATCGCGCGAAGGCGGCGGGACGCCTGGTTCATCGCGATAGACTCGCGCAGCAGCGCGCCTGCGACGCTTCGAGCGAGGCGGGATACGCGCCGCCGGGCATAATCCAATTTAGTTGCTGGCGCGGCGCTTTATCGTCGAACAGGACAGCGCGAATTGCGCGCTGCCATCTGTTACTCAGATCCGCGTAGCAATCGACCGCCGGACGCGCGCGTACATACGGCTGCATCGCGGTGAATCCCGAGTAAATCTCCGCGTCGGCGCTGCCTGGCGGTGGCGGCACCGACCCATACCATCCAAGCTCTCGGCTTAGCTCCGTCTGAGTCTTTCGAGTGAGCAGCCAAGCAAGGAACTGGCGGGCGAGCTCGGGATGGGGCGCAGAGACTGGAATCGCCAGATATCCGCCGCCGAGCGGCGTTGCGCGTCCATCAGGTCCCGCGGGCAGCGGCGCGCTCAGATCGACCAGCGGCGAAAGCCCCTTCGACGCGAGATATTCCATCGCAAATGGCCAGTTGAAATGAATCCATACCGAGCCGCGCGCCTGCGCCTCGAGCACTGACATCTCGCGGTAGACGGCCGACTCGTCGCTTAAATCGGGCGCAAGCCGGGCGAGCATCGTAAGCGCTGCGATCGAACCCGGCGAATCGGGTGTGCATTCGCTGCCGCCTGCGCTCCACACAAACGGCATGACATCGCAAATCGCGCCCTCATAACGCGCCGTCTTGAGCGCGAACTTGCCCGGATGCGCGCGCGCGAAGCGTTCTAGTTCATCCCAGGTGGAGGGCGGATTTGGCACTTCGATTCGGTTGTAGATGAGCGCCTGCCACATCAAACGATGCGGCACGAAATAGATGTGGCCGTCGATGGTGGCGGCGGCCCACGCCTGGTCCGGGAAGAGCGCCCGCGCCTGCGGCGTGATCAAGTCGTCGACCACGCTCGCATATTTGCGCGCCTCGCCCAGCATCGCGAGGTCGAGTTCTACCAGATCAAGACTGCCCTGACGGCTACCACCTTGCACGCGGATTGCTTGCAGGATGTCGGTGTAGCTCTGTGCGATAATATTGACTCGGACGTGATTGGCTCGCTCGAAAGCTGCGGTAAACTTGGCATAGCGATCCGCTTCGGAGGGAAACACCGCCAGCGCAACGGTGAGCGTTCCCGGTGCGGTCCTGCGCGGCGAGCATCCACACAGCCAGAGCATCCAGATGACAGCCAGGAGCAACGGCGCCTCCGCGAACAGCAGGTGCCGGAATTCGGAACTATCGGACTCGGATCGGAGATGCAGGGATGACAGCAAGCAACCCTCTGACCACGGCCAAGAAGTCGTTTGAATTCTATTCCCGTCTGAATCTTACGCTACTTACGGGCCTGAAGGCCCATGATCTAGCGGAGATGGCGGCGATCCTGCGGCAGGTTCAAGGTTCAGTGATCTACCATCACACGCACCACTTCCTCGTGCAGCATCAGCATCTCTCGCCCGAGCCGCCCAACGATTTCGCCTACTGGATTCGAAACATCCTGCTCGAGGAGCGGCTGGGCGAAGAATTGGCGGCAATCGACGTGATGCGCTTCTCGACCATTCGCGACCTGCGCGACGCAATCGTCGCGGTGATCGAAAACTTCATTGAGCGCACTGGAAATGTCCGCGCGGCGCCTGCCGGGCAGGAATTTCATTTCATGCGATCGGTTTCGTTTGTGATGCCGACCGGGCTTAGGGCGGCAAACCTGCTTGAGTTCCGCGACGCGCTGATGCAGGTGTCGCGGGGATCGATTGGTTATCACATGTTTGATGCCCGACTCCGCCTGGAACGCGACGACAATGATTTCGCGATGTGGCTGCAGGAGGAGCTCGGCGAAGACCAGCTCGCCGCCGCGCTTCGCAACCTCGATCCCTACACTCAGACCGAGCATGGGTTAAGGCGCAGGATGCTCGGGCTTATCAACCGGCGGTTGGAGAGTTGAAATGGCGGCCACCTTGAAGGACTACATTCCGATCGTCGGCGAGGGCGTGGTGAGCGAGCTGGAGCTCCTTGGCGCGCGGCTGGCGGGCAAACGCGTGATCAACGTTAACTCCACGCGGGTGGGTGGCGGAGTGGCTGAAATCCTGGGACGGCTGATTCCGCTTCTGAACGAGGTCGGGCTCGATGCGCGATGGGAAGTGATTCAGGGCACCGAGGATTTTTTCGCTCTGACCAAGCATCTGCACAACGCGCTGCATGGCAAGTCGCACACGTTTACCGCGCAGGACCACGCCGTATTCGACGACACGACCGCGCGCAATCTCAAGTCACTCGACCTGGACGGCGACATCATGTTCATCCACGATCCTCAGCCCGCCGGACTGGTCCGCAGGCGCGCCGAGGCTGGCGGAAGCTGGATCTGGCGCTGCCATATCGATCTGTCGGCGCCTGCGCCGGGCGCGTGGGAATTCATCGAGCCGCTGGTGCGCCAGTTCGACCTGAGCGTATTTTCATCGCCGCAATTCGCGCGCACTCTTTCGATTCCGCAGGTGCTGGTTTCCCCTTCCATCGATCCTTTGTCGGACAAAAACCGCGATCTCAGTCAGTCGGAGATAAACGACATCCTGTCGCGGCTGGGCGTACACAGCGACAAGCCGATTGTGACCCAGGTTTCGCGATTTGATCGTCTGAAGGATCCGGTCGGGGTGCTGGAAGCGTGGCGGCTGGCTCGCAGGCGGGTGGATTGCCAGCTAATTCTTGCTGGCGGCGGCGCCACTGACGATCCCGAGGGCGCCGAGGTGCTGCGCGAAGTCCGCGAAAGGTCGGACAATGACCCCGACGTTCATGTGCTCGATCTGCCGCCGACCTCGAACATCGAAATCAACGCGATCCAGCGCGCCTCGACGGTGATTATCCAGAAGTCGCTGAAGGAGGGCTTCGGGCTCACGGTGTCGGAAGCGCTGTGGAAAGGCAAGCCGGTTATCGCCGGAGCGGCGGGCGGAATTCCCCTTCAAATCACGCACAAGTATTCGGGCATCCTGACCCACACCATCGAGGGTACGGCATTCTGGATAAAGCAGTTGTTATCGGAGCCGGAATTTGCGAATCGGCTCGGCACCAACGGACAAAATCACGTGCGCGCCAACTATCTGCTGACCCGGCACATGCGCGATTACATGCTCGCGTTCCTGTTCCTGGCAAATATCAACGAGGACGTCATCAAGCTGTAGCGGTCGAGATGCTCTCGGGCATGTCGGATGAGCGATGGATGCATGGGCCCTCGTCGAGGGTCAGGTTATGCGCCGTGTTGATGAGCGACACGTGGGAGAACGCCTGCGGAAAGTTGCCGACCTGGCGTCCGAGCGCGAAGTCATACTCCTCGGCTAAAAGGCCGACGTCGTTACGCAACGAGAGCAGCCGTTCGAAGATGTCTCGCGCCTCTTCGTATTGACCCGTCATCGCGAGATTGTCGGCTAGCCAGAAGGTACAGGCTAAAAAGGCGCCCTCGCCCGGCGGCAGTGTATCGATGCCCGACTCGGTGCCATAACGGCTGACAAGGCCGTCGTGCATCAGCTCGCGCTTGATTGCCTCCATTGTCGATACGACACGCGGATCCTTGGCCTTGAGGAAGCCGACCAGCGGGATCATCAGCAGCGAGGCGTCCAGTTCCTTCGCGCCGTAATACTGAACGAAAGCGCCACGTTCGGAGTCATAGCCGTGATTGCATACGTCGCGATGGATTTCCTCGCGGAGCGCGCGCCACCTCTCGGCGGGACCGTCGAAGTGGAAGCGCTCGACCGCCTTGATCGCACGGTCCACGCCGACCCACGCCATCACCTTGGAATGGGTGAAGTGGCGCTTCTCACCGCGCATCTCCCAGATGCCGTTGTCCGGCTGCTTCCATCCGGTCTCCAGAAAATCCATCAACGCGCGCTGTACGCGCCAGATTTCGTCGCGCGGCTCAAGTCCACTGCGCATCGCGACGTGCAGCGTATCCATCACCTCGCCGTAAACGTCGAGCTGTAGCTGAGAATGGGCCGCATTGCCGACACGAACCGGCTGGCTGTTCTCGTATCCGGGCAGCCACGGCACCTCGAATTCGGTGAGCATCCGATCTCCCATGATCCCGTACATGATCTGGGTTTCCTGGGGATGCCCGGCCACCGCCCGCACCAGCCATTCGCGCCACGCCTGGGCCTCGCCCGTGTAACCCGAGATGAGCAGGGCATAGAGCGTCAGCGTGGAATCGCGAAGCCAGCAGTAGCGATAATCCCAGTTGCGCGTTCCGCCCGGACTCTCCGGCAGCGAAGTGGTCGCCGCCGCCACCATCCCACCCGTCGGACCATAGGTCAGCGCCTTGAGCGTGATGAGCGATCGGAGCACAACCTCTCGCCATCGCCCCTGAGTGGTGCAGCGCGACGACCATTCTTTCCACCACGCCTCAGTCTCTTCGAGCGCGCGCAGGGGATGGCGCGAGCTGGGTTCCCTCAGATGCGACGGATACCAGGTGAGGCTAAATGGGATACTCTGGCGCTCGCGGACCTTGAACGTGGCGCACGTGGTGTAGTCCTCGCCGTGCAGCCGGGCCGGAGTGAGCAGCTTGATTCCATTGGGTCCGGCGATCGCTTTGATTGCATGGTCCTGCGACGTAACCCACGGCATCACGCGCCCGTAATCGAATCGTAGCACCAACTCGCAGCGCATCGTAGGGTTTCCGGACACCCCCTGAACCACCCGCACCAGGTCAACGCGATCGCCTCGCTCGGCGAGCGGCATGAAGTCGATTACCTTCGCGATCCCATCGTCGCATTCAAATTCCGTCTCCAGCACCAGAGTGTCGTCGCGATACTTGCGGCGCACCTGACGAACCGGACCCTCCGGCGCGATCAGCCATCTTCCGTGCTCGGGCTTGCCGAGAAGCGCCGCGAAACAGGCCGGCGAATCAAACCGCGGCATGCATAACCAATCGATAGACCCGTCGCGGCAGACCAGAGCGGCAGTGTGGGTGTTTCCGATTATCGCGTAGTCTTCGATTTTTCCCGGCATGGATTGATTTCAGCACATCAGGCGCGGTTAACAACGCCAAATCTGCGCTGGAAAAACACGATTTTACCGTGAAAGAAATTGCTCGTAAAAACCCTTGTCCCTGAGTGATCGAGAGCGGAGCGAATCTTGCTCATTCCTTCGCGTTGCTGGCTTTCCCGAGGCAAAACATGAGCAGATTGCCGGCCTTCCCCTGCCCCGCCCTATTTGACTCTCTCAGTCACTCATCAATACTCGCGGCCCGCAAGAGCTTGTCTGCCCTGCTTTGTTTATGCGTAACCGCATGCGCCTCGCAATCGAACTATGAGAATCGCAGGTTCTTCAGGCGGAGCGCGAGTTTATCGAGGGCCAATTTGTTTCAGGTCGACGCGGTTCTGAAGATGCACGGCATCGATGACGAGGCGAAGCTCGGGCGGGTTCCTCCGCAGACGCTCGGGCGATGGCTCGGCGTCGATGCGGTCGTGTACGGCAAGGTTATCCACTACGAGGCCTTCTATGCGCTTCTAGTCTCCGGATGGATACTCGGCGCCGATGTGACGATGGTCTCGACGCACAATGGCGAACAATTATTTTACGCAACCGGCGACCGTTACGATGTAGACTTCGCACCCGCGTTTGACACACTCGATATTGCGATTAACTCGTGCCTGACGCTCCTGGAGCTGCGCGATGTGGTGCTGGCGCGCAACGAAGAGGAAGACGCGCGCGAGATTGTTCTTGGAATTCCGCGATCGAAGCGGCTGGAGGCGCAACTTATCGAGGAAGCCACCCGCGGCGAGGTGCGCTTCACGGATGATTGGCCTGACAAAGATCAGGAACTCGCGCGCGGGATACCGCAGGGAGAGTGACAGCGCGCGACTCCGCCATCGGGCGGGAAATTATTACTCCGTTCGCAGCCGATCCATTCGCGCTCGCGTTGTTATTCGGATGATTACGCCGATTTCTCCGACTTGTGCCGCACAAGTTTGGCTGTGGCATCCGACTTGCTGACCTAATGCTGTCCCTTACAGCTTCTCAGCCAGGATTTCGGGGAAAGGATATAGGCATGTCAGTTTTTGCGGACGGGGCGGCGCTCAATCGCGCGGCGATAATCCTTGCGGGCGGCGACGGCACGCGACTGCGCGAACTAACTCGCTTCATCATGGGACACGATGTCCCGAAACAGTTTTGTGCTGTAACCAGTGACGAAACCCTGCTCGAGGAGACGCGGCATCGCGTTGAGCGCCTGGTGTCCCCGAAGAGGACTGTCGTTGTCGTCAACCGGCAGCATCAGTCATTTTACCAACCACTGCTGCCCGATCTGCCGCACTCGCTGCTAATCGAGCAGCCGAGTAATCGCGGCACGGCGACCGCAATCCTGTTCGGACTTCGGCGACTCGCATTTCTGGGGCGCGACACCGTAGTGGCAATCTTCCCTTCCGATCACTTTGTCGGTGACGATGAACGCTTCATGAGCCACGTCAGCAATGCGATGGCGGCGGTCGAGGACGCGCCGGACATGGCTGTCATCCTGGGTATCCAGCCCGACTCGCCCGAGACTTCGTTCGGATGGATCGAGCCGAACACCCGGCTTTCAATCTCGCGTTATGGCGTGTTAGGCGTGCGCCGCTTCTGGGAAAAGCCTCGCCCGGAACTTGCTCAGCGCCTGTGGCGCGACGGATGCCTGTGGAACAGTTTCGTGATCATCGCGCGAGCGCCGCGCCTGCATGCGATGCTGGCGGAATGCACCTCGAAGCTGTTCGTGACATTCAACGCAGCGTTCGCTTCCACCGGCGAACGCCCGGAAGCCGCTATCGTAGAGGATCTGTTCAAGCGTCTGCCGGTCGTTGGATTTTCCGAGGAAGTGTTGTCGCGATGCCCCGCGAATCTGGCGGTTGAACCGGTAGAGGATGTGCGATGGAACGACCTTGGCGAGCCGGATCGAGTATTGCACACGCTGCGGACTATCGGTCACGAGCCGCAGTGGGTGAAATCTTACGTATATGAATGGCCCAGGGCTTTACGCGCGAACGTCTAGGCCATAAAGCGTCCCCCCCCCCGCAGAGGTCGCGCCGCTTAGCCCCGCTGGCGGCGCGGCCTCACTTTTTCTGAATCGGAACCAAAATCGCGACTGTTTCCGCCGGCATGACGGCGTGTTTGCCTGAAAGCGCGACTCCGTCCGTCGAGCTCGCTGCGATTTGAAGGTTGTAAATGTCGCTAGCAATTTCTATCTGCTGCGTGGATTGGGCAAAGTTACAGGCCACGTAACATCCGCCGCGCCGCACACACAGGCATCGCGCGGTTTCATCGAAGCGGATCTCGCTGTCGCCGAGGTCGGGATCGGTGAAATCGGAATAGCGGCGGCGCAGCTCGATCATCGTGCGATACCATTCAAGGATCTCGCGATGAGCGGGGTTGAGTCGTTCCGACCAATTGAGCTTCGATCTTCTGAAAGTCTCCGGCTCCTGCGGGTCTGGAACTTGTTGGGCGTCCTGCGCCAGATATGAAAATTCCTTGCGGCGGCCGGCGGTGACCGCGGCGCCGAGGCGCGGATCTGAATGATTGGTGAAATAAAGGAACGGGCTCGAAGCGTTCCACTCCTCGCCCTGGAACAGGAGGGGAACGTATGGCGACGTGAGAAGCAGCGCGGCGGCAATTTTGAGCATCGCGGGGCTGATCATCATGCCCAGCCGGTCGCCTTGCGCGCGATTTCCAACCTGATCGTGGTTCTGCAGGCATGCGACAAAGCGATCTGCCGGAAGCCCGGCGGCGGAGCGGCCATGAAGGCGTCCTCTGAACCTGGAGTAACGCCCGTCGTAAACGTAAGGCTGCACGAGCGACGTCGCTATATCGGCAAGGGCGCCAAAATCCGTGTAATAGTGCGCGCGATCGCCGGTCAGGTATGCATGGATCGCGTGATGAAAATCATCGCTCCACTGTGCGTCGATGCCGTAGCCGCCCGCCTCTCGCGCGGTCACGATGCGCGGCTGATTCAGGTCGCTCTCGGCAATGAGGACGAGCCGCCGGCCGAGATGCGCTTCGAGCGCGTGTACTTCCGTGGCAAGCTGCTCGAGAAAATGGATCGCCGACGAATCAAAGATGGCGTGAACCGCATCGAGCCTGAGCGCATCGAAATGATAGTCGCGCAGCCACATCAGTGCGTTGTCGCATAGAAATCGCCGAACCTCCGCGGCATCCTCACCATCCAGATTTATCGCGTCACCCCATGGAGTCTTGTAGCGATCGGTCGCGTACGGCCCAAAGATGCCGGTGTAATTCCCGTCTGGACCGAAGTGGTTGTAAACGACATCCAGAACGGCGGCCATGCCGCGAATGTGGCACTGGTTGACGAAGTTTTTAAGTCCGATTGGCCCGCCGTACTCATGATGGGGCGCGAACAGATCGACCCCGTCGTAGCCCCATCCATGCGCTCCCGGAAACTCAGCCACCGGCATCAGTTCCACATGCGTGACGCCGAGATCTTTCAAATAATCAAGTTTTTCTATTGCGGATTCGAACGTGCCTTTGGGAGTGAACGTGCCTATATGGCATTCATAGACAAGGGCGGAGGAAAGCGGCGGCGCATTCCATCCCGAGTCATTCCATTCAAAACATGAGAGGTCGAGCGGGCGCGAAGCGCCGTGCACACCATGCGGCTGCCACGATGATCTCGGATCTGGCACTGGATCGCGGCCGTCGAGGCTGAATGAGTAGTCGGATTGCGAAAGCTCGGGCGGTATTTCGCACGCCCACCACCCGCCGCCGTGCTCGCTCATCGGCAGGCGCGCATCTCCGATAACCACTGCCGCGGCTTCCGCGCGCGGCGCCCATACCCGGCGGATACTCACGCCGCGGCGCCATCGCGCGCAACTAAAGCCACCGGAAACCGCGCGAACAGATCCGCGACGCGCGCATCCGCGGAAATTTCTTCATCGGTCAGACGATTGATCCATCTGCCCGGCGGCAGCCGCACCGAAGTATCCTGATAATCGCCTCCACTCCCCATCACGAGCCGCGGCATCACGGCCGCAACCCGTTCACCGCGCATAAAAGCCACTACATTGCCGGATTTGGGGCCGACCACCTCAATCGGCGTGAATGCCGCACCGGGTGTGAAACAATCGCTAAAGGACTTGCGCAGTTCGAGGCCGCGCTTGATAAGCCACATCTTTGGCGCTCCGGTATCGCCGCGCGCCATCACTTTTTCAGGTTCCAGGCTGTCAAGGCTTTGAAGCAGCTTGCGCCGCCGCTCAAAATCAACCGGCCTGCGATTGTCGGGATCTACCAGGGTGAGATTCCATAATTCGCAGCCCTGGTAAAAGTCCGGCACCCCGCAGGCGGTGATCTTGAGAAGCGTCATCGAAAGTGAGTTGATGCGCCCGGGTTCGACCAGCGACTGGGCAAATTCGCGAAGCGAGAACATAAATTCTTCGCTGTCGAACAGCGCGTTGATATAGGAGTTGAGCGCGTCTTCGTATTGCTGATTCGGGTCAGTCCAAGTGGTGTAGACCTTGGCCTCGCGCACCAGCTTGCGCGCGTATTCGAGCATCCGCTCGCGTTCGATCGGCCACGCTCCGACCATGGTCTGATAGATATGGTATTCGGTGTTGCGATCGGGCATCGTACCAGTGCGCCACGGCTCGTTCATCGCGGACCATTTCTGCACCGCGGCGCCCCACCTTTCGGGAATCTCTGACAGCAGGTAAAGCCGCGCGCGAACGTCCTCGCCGCGCTTGCTGTCATGGGTCGAGGTGCCGGCCATGGTGCGCGGCCATCGTGAATTCATCCGGCGGCACCATTCGTAAAAACATCGCGGCTCGATTCCGAACTGGTCGGGATTTCCGCCCACTTCGTTGAGCGCGATCAGGCGGTTGAACGTGTAGAAGGCCGTATCTTCAACGCCCTTCGCCATAACCGCGGCCGAGACCTGCTGAAACCGCATCGCCAGCTCCCGCGCAAGATCTCCGGCAACGTCTCGAACCAGGATGTCGCGCAGGAAGTCGAACAGCCGCTGGTCCAGATCCAAACGGTACGCCTTGGCATCCTCAATAGCTGACTCGATTTGCCGCCGATCCTCGGTCGAACGATCGCCGTTATCGCGGACATAAGTTCGGTAAACCTTGAAGCAGGCAAGCGCGGCGCGCAGCACCTCGTGACACTCGTGGCGCGTATAGTCGCGATGCAGCCGGTGATTCTCGCATACCGCGAGGAACAAGCCAGTCAGGCGGTTTACGTCGCTGCCGAGCGACTCGCGCATCGCTAGCTGCTTCTTGGCTTTTAGATAGGTCTGGAAATCGACCGATTCACCGGTGAAACCACGGTAAAGCTCGGTCATCGGCTCGGCGCCGGCGGGATCGACAAACAAACCGCCCGCCATGTTCATGAAATCGTAGCCGGTGGTGCCATCGATCGGCCAGTTTTCGCGAATCGCCTCGCCGGTGCTAAGAATTTTTTCGGCAACAATCCACGCATCGGGGCACGCCTCTCGCAGTCGCTCGAAATACTCCAGCGGATCGCGCAGCCCGTCTGGATGATCGACGCGCAGGCCGGTGACTTCACCGGTGGCGACCAGCTTGAGCGTCCTCGTATGAGTGGCGCGGAAGACAGTCGGGTCCTCCATCCTGAGCCCGACCAGAGAGTTGATATCGAAGAAGCGGCGGTAGCCGACATCGCGCGCCGCCATCCTCCAGTACGCGAGCCGGTAATTCTGTCGCTCCAGGAACTGATGCAAGCGGTCGGAATCGGAATTGAGCGCGGCCAGCACTCGATCGATTTCGGCGGCCAGATCCGGATTTTCCCCGATCAGCCGCTCCAGCCATCCGTACAGGACTTTCTTGTCGCGCTGGCGGCGAACAATACTTCCTGCGTCGGTAACCGCGGGCGATGGCAGCTCGCTAAGTGCATCGGCCAGCGCGGCCAACTCTTCGTTGTGCGCCGCCGACGCGGCGGTGTTGAGGATTTCGTACAGCGACCGCGGCGCGACCGGAAATGATCGATCCTCGTAGCGGACCACGAAATCGGGCCCCTTCCGCACCACCGTAAACTTGTGGCTCTCGAGCAGCACCCCATACTGATCGGCAAGGACCGGCAAAAGGACAGTGTTATGGAGGCGGCGCTCCGGCGGTTCCCAATCGACATCGAAAAAGGCCGCGAACGGGCTCGAAGGTCCGTTTTCCAGCACGTCCCACCACCATGGGTTTTCGCGGCCGGTTATCGCCATGTGATTGGGGACCACATCCAGTAGCTGACCCATCGAATGTTTTTTCAACGCCGCGACGAGTTTGGCGTACCCGCGTTCGCCACCCCACTCCTCGTTCATTCTCGAATGATCGGTCACGTCGTAGCCGTGAGTGCTGCCGGGCGCCGCCTGTGAGCATTGCGGACAATACAGGCAATCGATTCCGAGCGCCGCGAGATATGGAATGAGCTTCGCGGTCGCGGCGAAGTCGCAATCCGGATTTATCTGGACCCGATAGGTTGCGGTCGGTTCAAAGCGCACGGCACATCACGATTAGCGATCGAGGATTTACCTCAATCTTATCGCCCGCGTTGACCGGACGCCCGGGTTTAACGGGTGGCCTACCGGACGTGTCCATCTCTTTTCTCCATCGCTTGCCCCATTTGTCGGAAGGCAGGACGAACTCAAGCGGCTCGTGGCCCGCGTGAAACATCAGGTAGAACGAGTCGTCGCGGACCTTGCGTCCATACTCATCCGAGCCCGCTATTTCGCCGTTATAGAACACCGCGAGCGACTTGGCATTGCCGTCGTTCCAGTCCACATCCGACATTTCGTTGCCATCCGGCCGAAACCATCCGATATCGCCGTTGACGGAGCCGCGAATCGCGCGCCCCTGAAGCCATCTGCGGCGCCGGAATACCGGATGCGCGCGGCTGAACGACGACATCCAGCGGCAAAACGCGAGCTGATCGCGATCGACGTGCTCCCAGTCAAGCCACGAAAGCTCATTATCCTGGCAATAGGTGTTGTTGTTGCCGGATTTGGTCTGTCCGATCTCATCGCCCGCGCGCAGCATCGGCACCCCCAGGGACAGGAACAGAGTCGCGACAAAGTTGCGCATCTGGCGTTTGCGCAGGGCGTTTATCGCGGGATCGTCGGTTGGACCTTCCACGCCGCAGTTCCATGACCGATTATCCGAGGATCCGTCGCGATTATCTTCGCCGTTGGCCTCGTTGTGCCGATCGTTGTAGCTGACCAGATCTCTTAGCGTAAACCCGTCATGCGCGGTGATAAAGTTGATGCTCGCGTAAGGCCGCCGTCCGCCGCTTTCGTACAGATCCGAGCTGCCGGTAAGGCGCATTCCCAGTTCACTCAGGCTGCGATCCGCGCCGCGCCAATAATCGCGCAGACAATCGCGATATTTCCCGTTCCATTCCGACCACAACACGGGAAAGTTGCCGACCTGATATCCGCCGTCACCCAGATCCCACGGCTCGGCGATCAGCTTGACCTGCGAGAGAGTCGGATCCTGATGGATGATATCGAAGAACGCCCCCAGACGGTCAACCTCGTGCAGTTCGCGAGCCAGCGCCGACGCCAAATCAAATCGGAATCCGTCAATATGGTATTCGATTACCCAATAGCGCAAGCTATCCATGATTAGCTGCAGCGACCGCGGATGACGCATGTTCAGCGTGTTTCCGCATCCGGTGTAATCGACGTAATAGCGCGGATTATCCTCGGCCGTGCGGTAGTACGCGAGATTGTCTATCCCCCTGAAGCATAGGGTGGGTCCGAGATGATTTCCCTCGGCGGTATGGTTGTAGACCACGTCGAGTATTACTTCGAGACCCTCGCGATGCAGCGCGCGGACCATCCCCTTGAATTCCGCCACCTGATCGCCAGCCGAGCCGACCGAAGAGAATCGGCTATCGGGCGCAAAGTATCCAATCGAGTTGTATCCCCAATAATTGGTCAGACCGCGATCGAGTAGCTGCCGGTCGGAAACCGAATGATGGATCGGCATCAATTCCACCGCCGTCACGCCGAGCGACTTGATGTACTCGATAGCGGAGGGCTGCGCGAGGCCGGCATAAGTTCCGCGCAGTTCCTCTGGTATTCCGCGATTTCTCGCGGTGAATCCCTTGACGTGGAGTTCGTAAATCACCGTCCGATGCCACGGAATTCGTAGCAGCGTGTCGCCGTGCCAGTCGAAATATGGGTCCGCGACAACGCTTTTGGGGACAAACGGCGCGCTATCGCGATCGTCACGGCTTAAGTCCTCGTCCTCGTTTCCGATCGTATAGCCGAACACCGCGTTGTCCCATCGCACTGCGCCGTCAATCGCCTTGGCGTAGGGATCGAGCAGCAGTTTTGCGGGATTGAAACGGTGTCCTTTGGCCGGATCGTAGTCGCCCTGAACCCTATAGCCGTAACGCAGGCCCGGCTTGGCGCGCGGCAGGTAGACATGCCAGACCAGGTCGGTCCGCTCTTCCAGCGCGATTCGCTCTGTCTGCTGATCAGGCTTTGAAGGATCTTCGAACAGGCACAACTCGACGCCGGTCGCGTTCTCGCTGAAGAGCGAGAAATTGACGCCCGCACCGTCCCAAATCGCGCCCTGAGGATACGGCGTTCCTGGCGTGATGCGCCGTGATTCGCTCATTGTCGTATGCGTCCATGTGACTGGCCGTCGCCACCATTTTGAGATGAGTCGCGCCTAAATCCGGCGTGAAACACGATTCGGCAAGCGCCGCTCCTCAGTGGGCTCGTCCGGAACGGTTCTTCCGGGTTGCGACGGACAGAAACGCATTCAAGAAGACGCAATTTCGAGGCCATGCACCGGTCGGATGCCTGCCTTATAGGTGCTGGCGAGAATTGAATACCCCTGCGGAAAGCAGAAATGCGCCAGCAATTATGGTTCCGGCGCTTATCGGAATTGGTATCGATCTGATGCTCTCGCGCTCGGACGGAACAGACATTGGACCGAGCTTCGCCACGTGCGTGCTATCGTGTGTTACGAACGCGGGCGTCACCAAGCTTAGCACTCCAAGAACTATAAGAACCGCGCCGATTAGCGCGATGATCTTCACCGTCCCGGCCGCCGACAACCCGGTCTTACAGCGCGCCGCTCGTGCGATGGCAGATAACTGGACCTCGGCGCGTACTCACGCGGGATCGTTCTGCGGTGACGGCCGTTGCTGATACCCGGCCTGAGACGCACTTTTTCGATGGGTCGCGACCCAGCCAAGAATCGCGCCGACGATCACCGCGAGCAATCCGCTAAGCGCAAGCGACAGCCACCACGCAATCCAGATGTGCAGCAGAACGATCAATGCGCCGAACAGAAATACTCCGCCGGTGCTCAGCGCCGTTATCCCGAGCAGACTCGCCACCAGCCGGTCGGTCAATTCGGTAAACAGGAGCCCGAGCGCGTTCTCGAAGATACGCATCTCGGCCTTGCCAATCTCGGCCACGTCGTCGACCAGGCGCTCGGCCAGCGTCGTCCAATTGTTGTCCCCATCATGCGCAAGCGGATGATCCTGGCGCGATCTTTCAGTGTTCATGCTCCAAGCTCTCGTCGTCCGCGGTCAGCATCCTTTTCCGAACCGCGCCCGACATCCCGCCGATCATTGCGCCCAGAATTATGAAGCGGCGATCCAGCATTCCGATCATAAAACCGGTCGCGCACGCGACACAGATCGACGTGCCTAGATGACGTTTCAGCATCCGCTCCGGCGACAGGCGATTCTGAACCCTCTCGACTTTATTGTTGACCGCCTCGAGGGTTTCGTGGAGCCGCTCTTTAGCCGCTTCCAGATGCTGCTCCAGCTCGGCGCTCTCGTCTTCCATCTCCGTTACCTTCGCTCAGGGCTTCGCGAATCAACTCGGGCATCGCGAGACGGATCGAGTAGATGAGCATGGTCCGCCCAATCCACGTATGCAGTCCGCCACCGACGAAAAATCCGGCGCCACACGCGATAGTCATCGACGTAAGCGGACGCTTCCTGATCCGCCGCGTAATCGCGGCCACTCCATATTCCGCCTCGGCTTGAGAATACGGCGACGCGGCCATCAGACTTTTCCTGTCTCTACGATGAGAGCCGACGCAGCAGATGCGCCGCTATGTATCCGACCAGAAACGCGCCCGCCACCGCTATCAGCGGATCGCGCTTGACGAAGCTGGTCAACGTCTCGCTCAGTTCGCTCGCATACTCGAGCGACCTGTCACCATACTCGCGCACCGTGTCGTAGCTGTCCTCCATCATCCGACGGCCTCTGCGCCGAGCTTCGTGGAGAGCGTCACTCGCGGCGTTCCTTGCACCTTCCAAAGACTCATTGTCCATTTGACGAACCTCTGCTCTGAGAGATGACGTCACGGCAGGCAACAACCGCCCTGACGATACGAAAATCGAGCAAATCTGTTGCCACTTAACTATCCAAGTATGAATTGATGAAGTGCGCAGGCGGACGCGGACCGTGAAAAAATGTGAGGACGTGAACCTGCGAGCGGTCCCGAAATTCGGCTCGCTGCTTGCCCCGACGCCAACCGCAATTCCTGATTTTCGACTCCCTCGTTGTCGGACTCATACAGCGCCTCGGTTCGGCCGACCATAGCTGAAAGACTCACAGTTCCGGTAAAATTTACATAATGTAAACGAAATGAGGTATTTGACGAAATTCAGCTCGTGGCAGCCATAGTTTCAGCTGTAAAATGCGCCTATCGCGGCTGCAAGATTGGTGATGTATTTTATTCAAAGTCGGTAAAAATTATAGGAGATTGCACTCAGAACGCGCGTAATCATCAGGATCTATATGGTACGATAATTGTTCATCTGACTGCGGAAGGATAGGCCTTAGATGCCTCATCAGACGAGAATTCTGGTAGCGGAGGACGACGTCTCGACACATGAATCCTGGCGCGAATCCCTCAATTCGTGGGGATATAAAGTCGATGTCGCCGAAGACGGCGTCCACGCTCTTGAGATAATCAAGACTTTCCAGCCCGATTTGCTGCTCGCGGATCTGAAGATGCCGCGCAAGAACGGTCTTGAGCTTCTGCGCGAGATCCGCGACATGGGCCTCAAGCTCTCGACGATTGTCATTTCGGGCGAAGGCGATATCCCGGAAGCGGTTGAGGCGATCAAGCTCGGCGCGATCGATTACTTGCGCAAGCCCGTTGATCCGCCGCATCTGCGCCAGATGCTCCGGACACTGGCCGACAGTATCGAAATGCGCGAGGAGAACCTGACGCTGCGGCGACGGCTGGCCGAGGTCGGCGAATTAGGCCCGCTTTACGGCCGCTCGCCCGCGATGCGCAAGGTGATAACCGCGATCGAGCGAGTCGCGCAATCGGCGGCCTCGGTGGTGATTTCGGGCGAAAGCGGAACCGGCAAAGAGTTGGTCGCTCGAACCATTCACGAGATGTCGCCGCGGCGCAATGCCGCTTACGTCGGCCTCAACTGCGCCGCTATTCCTGAAACGCTGATGGAGAGCGAGCTATTCGGGCATGAGCGCGGAGCGTTCACCGGCGCCGACAAGCGCCGCGAAGGATGCTTCGAAACCGCCAACGGTGGAACCCTGCTGCTCGACGAAATCACCGAGATGAAGCCGGAGTTGCAGGCCAAGCTTCTGCGCGTGATCGAAGAGCAGCGGCTGCGCCGGGTGGGCGGAACCGCCGAAATCACCCTCGATGTTCGGGTGCTGGCCGCTTCCAATCGCGACATCGAACAGGCAGTGCGCGATGGCAAGCTGCGCGAGGATCTTTTCTATCGACTGAACGTCTTCTCTATAATGCTCCCGCCACTTCGCGAGCGCGGCGACGACCTGCCGCTGCTGGTCGATTCGTTTGTTCAGCATTATTCCGAGCGCAACAACAAACACGTAGTAGGCGTTGATGAGGAATGCCTTGCCGCACTGCGGGCTCATCCGTGGCCCGGCAACGTGCGCCAGTTGCGCAACGTGATCGAACGCGCACTTATCGTGTGCGACGGCAAGATGATCGGCAGACACGACCTGCCCGAGGAATTCCGCTCCGCCGCTCAGGGCGAAGCCGGTTACTTCAAGATAAGGCTCGGAACTTCGCTCGATGACGTGGAGCGCGAAGTCATTTCGCGCACCATCGAATTCACCGGCGGAAACAAGACCCGCGCCGCGCAAGTGCTCGGAGTGAGCGCCAAAACCCTCTATAACAAGCTTGATCGCTATCAGCAGGAAGGCTGAGACGAGTAAAGCTGACGCGCGAAGCGCATGCTCCTCCAGTAGAGCCCTGACCCTTTTCACGCTAACCCGCTCGCAAGGCGCTGGAAAAATATACTCACGTAACGGCGTTCCCCTGAGTTTCCGATACGCCAGAAAAATCACTGATGGCCTCTCTCTTGCTGCGATTACTGGCAGTGGAGGGTGCATTTTTCTCGAGGAGAATTAGTGATGAACAGCGATATCATGAAAGGAAAACTCAAGCAGCTCTCGGGCGAAATCAAGCGCAAATGGGGCCAGGTAACTGACGATGATCTCACTGAGTCACAGGGTGACTTTGACAAGCTGGTCGGAAGAATCCAGCAACGCTCCGGTGAGAGACGCGAGGCGATCGAGAAATGGCTCCACTCTGAAGGCATGTAATCAGCCCGATCTGTGACGAAAACTCCCACTCTGGTAATACCTCTTCCTTACGACTGCGCTTTCCGGCAGCATCCTGCTGCCGGGATGCGCCAGTCACTACTTTTCGGTTCCGTTCTGGTAGGCGAGGCCTTCGATCTCGCCGGACATAAAACCGCTTTCCTACATCATTACGCGAAATCTCCGTTGAACCGGAGCAAACGGTTGTGCACGATCTGATTCTTATGATCGTGCGCTTCGCTACCGAATTACCTGCTCCTGCCCTACCGGTGTTTCCAGTGTGAGCCCGGCTGCGCCATTTGGACTCGCCGCGCTGGGCCTGTTGCTGGGAATGCGCCACGCGACTGATCCGGATCATGTTATCGCGGTAACAACTATTCTGAGCCGAGAGCGGCGCATCGCGGCCGCGATGCGTGTCGGTGTCATCTGGGGACTGGGTCATACCGCGACCGTGATGCTGGTCGGTGCGGCGATAATCATCTTTAAGATCGCAATCCCCGCCCGAATCGGGCTTGCGATGGAATTTGCTGTCGCGCTGGTGCTGATTCTGCTCGGCGTGAACGCCGCGTCACGGATGCTCGCGCGTGCAACGTCGCGCTTTTCGGAGCCGGAGGCAGTGCCCGCCACGCTTTCGGTCCATAGTCATGCGCACAGTCACGGCGCTTTCACGCATACTCATCCGCACGCGCATCCTGGGTATCTTCACGAACCCATGATCGTACACGATGCGGATCACCTCATCCACGCGGCGAAGCACGATCCCGATCAGATGCGCCGGCCGCTGCTCAAGTCGTTCGGCGTCGGACTGGTGCATGGACTAGCCGGCAGCGCCGCGATCGCGCTGCTGGTCCTGAGCGCGATTCCCGAACCAATGTGGGCGACTGTGTATCTGGTAGTGTTCTGCATCGGCGTGATCATCGGGATGGGGTTGATCACGAGCGCGATCGCGGCGCCTTTTATGTTCGCATCGCGCAAAATCGCGTGGCTGCATCAGGGATTCGTCACCGGATCGGGTCTGCTGAGCTTCGCATTCGGATTGTTTCTCGCTTATCACATTGGGTTCGTGGATGGGCTGTTCCGTTCGGTGCCGATTTGGATTCCGCACTGACGCTCCGCTCGACGTGAGATCGCGTTGTAGGTTTCGCATCTGAGCACCATCTGCTTGCCTCCGCTCCACTTGATGATAATGTCGAGTGAATCATTCGGAGCGGGCGCCGAAAATGGATCTGCAACTTCGCGGAAAAACCGCGCTGATTCTGGGCGGAAGCAAAGGCCTTGGCAAAGCTATAGCGATCGCGCTTGCCGCAGAGGGCGTATCAGTTGCGATGCTGGCACGGTCAAAGGACGCGCTGGATCGCTCGGTCGCTGAAATCGCGGCGCGCGGAGGACAAGCAATCGGCGTCGCCGGCGATCTCTCCAACTGGCCCAGCATCGAAAGCGCAATCGTCAATGCGCGCGGCAGCCTCGGCCGCATCGACATTCTCCTGAACAATACCGGCGGCCCTCCTCCGTCGGGAGTAGCGGGAGTCAGTCCGGAGTTATGGGAAGCGCAGTTTCATACCATGGTGCTGTCCCTGTTTCGCACCACCGCGATGGTTCTGCCCGAAATGCGCCAGCGCAAATGGGGCCGTATTCTGAACATCACCTCTTATATAGCCGTCGAACCGAATCCGGTGCTTGGAATCTCCAGCACGCTCCGCGCCGCGATTCATGGCTGGGCGAAATCGCTTGCGGCGGAAACCGCGCGCGACGGAATCACGGTCAACACGCTCCTGCCCGGAGTTATCGCAACCGATCGGTCGAGACAGTTGAGCCGCGCCACTGCCGAGCGGCAGGGTATCTCTATCGAGGAAGCCGAGCGTCGCACCGGCGAAAGCGTTCCAGTCGGGAGAATCGGCACACCAGAGGAATTCGCGGCGGTTGCGACGTTTCTCGCGAGCCCGCTCGCGGCTTACGTAACCGGATCTCTCATCCGGATCGACGGCGGGATGCTCCGCTCGATCTAAGCCATCTGCCGATGCTAGGCCTCCGGGCGGCGATCGAAATTCAGTCCGGTCGCCTTTTCCAGATCGGCGAGAGCTTGTTCTTCGCTAACCAGCTTGATCGCGACCATCCCGAGTTGCGCCGCGGTTTTGCAATTTCGCCCCAGATCGTCGACATACACGCAGGCCTTGGGATCGACCCGCAGCAGCTCGCACATCATCAGGTAGATTTTCGGATCTGGTTTACGGATTCCAGCTTTCGAGCTTTCGATCACCGCGTCGAAGTGCTCCATCACAACCGCGGCGCGAGATACCTTCGGCGCGCTATCGGACGGTCCCGGCATTTCGGCAACGAAGTTATTGGTGATGCATCCGACCTTGAAATGTTTTTTGCAGGTCAGCAACGCCTGAAGCATCGCGGGCCTGAGTTCTCCGGAAAGCAGCGGCAGTATGTCGCCGCCGCGCACCGGATGGCCAAGCGCGGCGGATTCTTCGAGAAATTTAGCATCGAAGCCGCGGCTGTCGATCGCCGCGCGCTCGAAAAGCGCCCACGCGTTCGCGTCGGGATTGGTCGCGTTCACGCTTCGAATGAAATCCCTGGGTAGATTGTGCTGCACTTCGTAGCGGTTGAATGCCTCGAAGGGCGACGTTGTAAACACACCACCGAAGTCCCAGATCACCGCCTGAGTCGCCACTGTGCTGATTCTCCTTTCATCTGTTCAGGATCGATGCGTTCATATCCGACAGGATCGCTCGTGCAATCCTCAGATAATAATCGACTACTCGTTTTGGATGATGACTTATCGACCACTCGAGTTGCCGAATAACCATATGGGCGAGATAGATCGCGACCGCCTCGCGCTCGGCTACAGCAAGAATCCGGGCCAGCAGAGCTTTGCGCACCGGAGCATTCAGATAGTCATAGAACAGCAGCGTCGCCAAATCGAAGGCGCGGTCTCCAGCGCCTGATCCTTCCCAATCGATAACGGCGTTGATACTCCCGCGCTGGTCTACAAGCACGTTCGAGCCGTTGAAGTCGCCATGCATCGCATCGGATGTTCGAACAGCGACGCTAGCACTGGATCTTGCCCGCTCCTGCATTTCAGCAAGCATCGCGGCGGTCTCGTCCGAGTAATTGCGCAACGCGTCAAGTACGCACCACTGCCTGAAGCCAACAAGAATGCTTGTGAAAATCGTTTCGCGCCAACTGCTTTCCACCCCCGCTGCGGCACCGTTCTGCATCTCATTCAATTCGAACAGCCGCGGAAGATAGCGCTGGTCGAGCGGATGCATCGGCGTCGTCATCTGCTGGCCGGCCACGAGTTCGCGAACCGCGTAGCCGATCGCGTCATCGCGACCAGTGAGCAGGTATGCGGGAATCGGATAGCCGCGCTGCCGAAGCCGATTCGTAAGTGTCACCGCACGCTGGATATGAAAGTTCGGTCCGCTGCTCCATTTGAGCAGATAGCGACGCCCGTCTTTGTCTGTAACCATCCACGGATGCGACTCGCCAGCCGGTGCTTGCTCGACGAGCCGTAGCGCGGCTCCGTGCCGCCGATTTACGATTTCGACAATCTCGCGTGCGCTGGCAATCGAGTCCGCAGTGTTATCGGTCATGGTTCCGCGCGCGATGCCCATCTCTGGCGCTAGGCAACCACCGCGCCGTAGCCGGTCCAGTAAATGAGGAAATAAAGCAGGCCAATCACGAACAGCGCCGCGAATGCCATCAGGTCCGACGCGAGGAACGGGTATTCGATATACGTCGTCGGCCGGCTTAGCCGTCCGAAGCCGCGCGCCTCGAGCGCCATCGCCATGTTGTTCGCCTTTCGCAACGCGCCCATGAACACGGGAATCGAAACCGTGGTGTAACGCCGTAGTCGCTCGATCAGGCCGCCGGTGCCGAACTCATAGCCACGCAAGCACTGCGCGTCCACGATCGTCAGCGCCGAGTCGACGAACAGCGGCGCAAGCCGGAATGAAAGCGAGATAGCGAATCCCACCCGGTACGGCACCCGCAGCTTCGCAAGCCCCACCGTGAACTCCTCAACCTTGGTGGTGGAGATGAACAGCACCGAGGCCGCGAGCAGCTCCGCGAGTTTTAGTCCTTTGCCCAGCCCAAAAATGATCGAGGCCCTGCGAATAGCGACCTTAGGCACGTGTATCGCCGCGGGCCCCGGCTGATACGTCGCCATCCACATCAGCGTGGTGGAGATGATCAGGATAATGAACAACCATCTGAGCGCATAGAAGTTTCCCCCCGATCCGGTCACGAACGCGGCGAACAGCAGCAGGAATCCGAGTGGCAGCAGCGCGAGCGGGTTGTCGACCCAATACACCGACCAGAACATCACGAACAGCGCGATCACCTTGACCGTGGGATGCAGCCGATGGACGAAGGTGTCGCGCTCGATATACCGGTACAGCGCCATCAGACGCGCTCCTTGACCCAGGCGGCGAATTCTTGCGGCGACAGCGCGATAGTGCCGAACCGCTGCGCAAGCCGCGTAACTTCGGGCGGACGAAACGACGACGCCTTCAGCAAATCCACGTCGGCGAAGAACTCCCGTACGCCGCCGTCGAACAGCTTGCGCCCCTTTCGAATCAGGACGGCCCGCCGCGCGTACTCAGCCACCAGCCACGGCGTGTGAGTGATGATAACGATCGCGATTCCCGACGCGTTGAGTTCCTTCACCAGCGCCATCATCCGCCGCTGCTCGCGATAATCGAGGCCGGTCGTCGGTTCATCGAGAATAAGCAGGCGCGGACGCAGTGCCAGCACACTGGCGACCGCAAGCCGCTGCCGCTCGCCCTTGCTGAGCAGAAACGGATCGGCGCTGCGCCGATCCGCAAGCCCAACCGCTTCCAGAACTTCGATACATCGGCGCTCGATTTCGCTGGCCGCGAGGCTGAAATTGCGCGGTCCGAACGCGACCTCGTCCCACACCGTCGCGGCGAATATTTGATGGTCGGGGTTCTGGAAAACGTAAGCGGCCTCTTTAGCGGTTTCCGACGCGCGCATACCCTTGCGGTCGCGACCGTTGAGCAGCACCGCTCCCGAAACCGGCTTGAGCAAGCCGACGATATGCTTGGCGAGCGTGGTTTTGCCCGATCCGTTCTGCCCAACAATCGCCAGGAAGTCGCCGGGCGCGATCGCGAGATTTATCGAATCGAGCACGCGCGGTCCGCCGGGATAATTGAATGTGACATTCTCTATTTCCGCGATCGGAGCATCTGATGTGGCGGTGGAGGGACTCGGCAGCGTTGCCTCCACCGCCGGCTCGGCGATCGCCGGCGCGATCGTCGGATGCGTCCGGCTTGCAAGCTGCGGATACGCGCGCGTTATCGCGGCGTAAGCTTCATCGACGCTCGCCGCATGACCGCCGATCCCAAGCAGCGCAAGGGCGCGATTGAGGCCGGGTGGTTGAACCCCGCACTCCTCCAGCAGATTTATTTTCGTCATCAACTCGGCCGGCGGCCCACTGAACACGATCGATCCTTCCTTCAACAGGATCACGCGGTCCGCGCGGCGAAGCTCGTCGCTTTCATGCTCGATGACGATAAGGCTCAGGCCCTGCTCGCGGAGGCGGCGAATGAGCGCAAACACCTCGGCCTTGCCCTCAGGATCGAGATCGGTCGTGGGCTCGTCGAGGACGATCACGCGCGGCCTGAGCGCCAAGACCGACGCGATCGCGAGCCGCTGCTTCTCACCGCCCGAAAGCGAAGTCGGGTCGCGATGCTCAAAGCCGGCAAGCCCGACCTCCTCGAGCGCCGGTTTCATGCGCGCGTTCATGGTGGCGCGATCGATCCCGATCTGCTCCATCGCAAACGCAACCTCATGCGCCACGTTGGTTGAGAAAAGCTGCGCCTCGAAGTCCTGGAACACCATCCCGACATCGGCGGCCACATCGGAGACGCGCACGCCGGTGAGATCGCGTCCCGCGACTGCAACGGTTCCGCTGAACACGCCGCCCTCGAATTCCGGGATGATGCGGTTCAGGCATTTCGCCAGCGTGGACTTTCCGGCGCCCGATGCGCCCATGACTCCAATCATCTCGCCCTGCGCCTGAACGAAGCTGAGACCGGCAAGTGCGGGCCGTTCGGCGTCGTGATAGGTGAAGCGGAGATTGGATGCGCTGAGCGCCGGCGTCGCAACCTCGGCGGCCGAGGGAGCGCCGATCTCGGTTTCCGATGGCTGCGGCTCCAGCTTCACAGCAGCACCATCCCGGCGATCGCGAGAAACATGAACGGACTTACAATCACGGCCACGGATTTGTCATACGGCGCGGCATTCATCCACGCCGGAAGAAAAGCCGGCGTCCACCATCCGATCGAGAGCAGATTTCCGAGCACCCACGCAACCGCTTCTCCGCCCACCAGCATCGCAAGCCCGAGCCATCTGAGCGCCATCGGGCGCCGCTTGATCTCCGGCATCGCGTCGCTGTAGAGCAGCCGGCCTTGCCGCACTCGCGGATAGACGGCGATCAGGATAAAGGGCGACAGGATGAGCGCGGCAAGCATGTTGTTCAGGATAATCACGTTGCCGAGCGCGGCGAATGGGCGCAGCGCAAGCAGATTTTCGCCCCATCCAACCAGATCCGCGCATAACACCGTGGCAGCCAGGCAGGTGAACACGAATTTCGCGATCGCGCGCGGAGACCGAGAAATGGGCGCGTCGCCGTGGCTAATCACTTCCCAAACTTTATACGGAATCCATCCATAGGCGAGATTTGCGAAAAACCCGAAGATATCGGCTGGCGATGCGCCGCCAAAAAAATCTCCGATCGTGTTGCCGATAGCGCTTCCCCACGCTCCCGCGGGACCAAACAGGAACGAGCATACGACCGGAATCGCGTTGGCCGGGCGCAACTCGGTAACGCCTGGAATAAACGGCACTGCCTTGAAGGGAATAAGGACCGCCGCGTACAGCGCCGCAGAAATCGAACACAACACGACCATGCGCGTGTTGCGCCACATCGCGGTGAGGCCATTCATCGGCGTCTAATCCGGGCCTGGGAGATATCGGTAATCATGCGGTAATAATCGGACATCGCGAGTCGTGCCGCTGACCAGTATGCTGACTGGTCAGCAGCAATCAAGCGAGCCTCGGCGGATTGCAAGCGACCATTGCTGCCTCGATCAGTATGCGCTAAACAGCGCATCGGCTATTCTAGGTGCAATGAAGGTTGAGAGCGGCAAGCACGAGTTAGACAGGACGCGGCGAGACTCCTACCACTACACGGTTTATTTCGAGCCTCAGCCAGACGGCACCTTCGCGGTCGTTTTTCCCATGTTTCCAGAAATCGTCACATTCGGCAGAACGCTCGCAGAGGCGCGCGCAATGGCACGAGACGCGTTGCGTTGCCACTTGGAGGGACTGCGAAAGGACGGCGCGGGGATACCGACTGAGACGCCACCTGCCGGCAGTCCGATTCGTGAAGAGGTCGTCATAGCCATTTGAGCCCGACCGTTCCGGTCCTAAAAGCGCGTGAAGTTGTACGTGCGCTTGAGTGAGCCGGCTTCTTTATTCATCATTCGACCGGTAGTCACGTTCAACTTAAGCATCGCCAGCGCCCCGAGCTTCGAATCACGGTTCCCAGTCACTCCGGCGACCTCCCGACCGGCACCCTTCGTTCAATCATCAGGCAGGCCGGTCTGACCGTTGAGCAATTCCGCTTGTTGTTGTAAGCGACGAGCTAAGCAATCATTGAAGACGGACGTGGAAGGCTCGCGATGCCGATTTACGAATATCAATGCACCAAATGCAATCGCCGCACGAGCGTGCTGACCACACGGATCAGCGAACGCGTGCGCGCTGTCTGCGAACATTGCGGATCCAAAAAGATGACGCGGCTCCTGTCGCGGTTCGCGATGCCCAGGTCCGAGGAGCAGCGGCTCGATGCGCTTTCCGACCCGTCAAAACTGGGCGACATCGATGAACGCGACCCCGGCAGCATCGCGCGCGCGATGAAGAAGATGGGCCAGGAGATGGGCGAGGATTTCAGCGGCGATGACTTTGACGAAGCGGTCGAAGAAATGGGCTCCGATAGCGGTCCCGGCGACGACACCGGCGACACCGAAGACGATTTCTAGCGATCAGGATCAAAAACGGACGGGAACTGGGCGCGAAACGCTGAGCAGCGAATTCTGACCGCAGTCCCTCTAGCAGGAATTACACGACGCCAGCTCCGCGCTTTTTGACTTATCCACGATCAGGCAAGAATCGCCTCGGAATTGCTAAACGCAGCTAATCGGCTTCCAGCAGGACGATGGCGGAGGCGGCCATCCCTTCGCCGCGGCCAAGTGCGCCCAGTCCTTCGGGATTAGACGCTTTCACGTTCAGGCGATCAGTCGGCGCTGAGATGACCGCAGCCATCTTCTCGCACATCGCGTTCAGATACGGACTAAGCTTTGGCCTCTGCGCAAAAATCGTAACGTCAGCGTTTCCCAGCCTCCATCCGCGATCGCGCGCAAGCACCCATACGCGGCCGAGCAGAATCAGGCTGTCCGCGCCGGAATACGCCGGGTCGCTATCGGGAAAATGACGCCCTAGATCGCCCTCTCCTATCGCGCCGAGGATCGCGTTGGCGAGCGCGTGCGCGGCTACATCGGCGTCCGAATGCCCCTTCAGTCCCTTGTCGTGGACAATTTCGACTCCGCCCAGAACTAGCTTGCGTCCGGCAACCAGCCGATGGAAGTCGAAGCCCTGTCCGACCACGTGACGCATCAGGAAGCCGCCTCGCGCGGCATTCGACCTGCGCGCCAGTGGAGCCCGAAATCGGCTGCGTTGACAAGATTCATCGCGGCAAGCAAGCTTTTGTCCAGTTTCCTGCTACGCCAACGAACAAGGAGTCTTCGGTCATGCCGAAGTTTATAAAGAGTCCCAAGTTCATAATCGGCGCGATCGTCGTACTTTGGGTCGCTTACATTCTCTACGCTAACTTCCAGATGGATCCGGTTACGTTCTATCTGCTTCCGTTCAAAGTTCTTGAACTCAAGCTGCGCGTCTCCGCGGTGATAATCGCCGCGGCGATATTCGGCTCGATAGTGACGATCGTCATTCAATTCCTATGGAGCCGTTCCTCGAAGAAGGCTTCATCGCCCGCACCGGTTGTCAAAGTGAGCACGATCGCCTGAGCTCCACGCTTCAGAATCGATGACGCCGCGGGTCCGATGAGTAATCCCTCGGCGCGCGCGAGCGAGCTTAGGATTCCCGAGCCCTGATTTCCGGTCGGCGCGGCTGTATATTCGCCACCTTCGCGCGAGAGCGTTACCCGCACGAACTCGGTCAGATTCGGCGCAACACTGATGTCCACGGCACATCGCACGTCGAGCCGCGGCAGTCCGCATCGTTGCATACCCGCCATCCTGCGCAGCGCCGGCCACACATAGAGGTAAAAACACACCATTGTGGATACCGGATTTCCCGGCAATCCGAAGACGGGGCGGGTTCCGATAACTCCGAACTTCAGTGGACGTCCCGGTCTCTGCGCGACACCGTGAAACTTTGTGCTCATTCCGAGCTCGTCCAGTACATCTTTTACATAATCGAATTGGCCGACCGATACCCCGCCAGTCGAGAGCACGACGTCGTAGGCGAGAGCCTCTTCTAGGCGCTCGCGTACTTCGCTCCTGGTATCGCGCGCCACCCGCAGAATCGCAGGGATTGCGCCCGCCTCGATTATCGCCGCTGCGAGCGCATAGGCGCTCGAATTGACCACTTGCGCGCCGCTCGGAATCTGATCGACATCTACCAGCTCGTCGCCGGTTGCAACTATCGCGACTCGCGGACGCCGGTAGACGTCAGCCATCGCACGATTCAGCGCCGCCAGCATCCCGATATCTGACGGCCTTAACGTTTTTCCTGGTAAAGCGACCAGCGCACCCGCGCAGACGTCTTCGCCGCGGGGACGAACAAAAGCACCCGGTGCAGCGCTCGCGAGAATTTCAACCGACTGGTCCGATTCGGCGCGCGTCTGCTCGATCGGTATGATCGCATCCGCTCCCGAGGCAATTGGCGCACCGGTCATCGTCCGCGTGCAGGTGCCGCGCTCGACCTTGTGCGTAGGCATCTGGCCCGCGCCGACCGTCTCTGCCACCGCCATGCGAACCGGGTGCTCCGCGCTCGCTGAAGCAACATCCGCTGCGCGCACCGCATATCCGTCCATCGCGGAGTTGTCGAATCCTGGGATGTCGCGCGGGGACCGGACCTCGGCGGCAAACACCCGGCCTAAAGCCTCGAGAATCGGCACCCGCTCGACGCCGAGGACGTCGACCGTATCAAGCACGGTAGCAAGAGCCTGATCGGGACTTATCATCGATGCACCCGCGATCTGCCAGTCACGATCTGGAGAATACGCGGCCTAGGTCGCGATGAGAACCCGTCTGATTTTAGAGGGCAATGATGGCGCGGTGCGCCGGGGTCAGCTCGACGAGGCGGTATCAATGAGCGGAACGCGAATCTGGTAGTTATGGGCGTACGGCGGCACACGATCGTGCAGAATGGCGGGATTCAACTCCCGAAGGCGATAGATCGTCGTATGCTGGCTGCGCGCGATCGTACTGAGCCTTGTGCCGCCCCGCACCTCCACGTGCCCATACGAGGGCGGCGCGTCGTAATCCACGTCGCCAATCCCGTATGCCGCCGCGTTGTGCGCGATAAAATCCACCGCCATGAAGCGGGCCAGAAGAGTTCTGGTTCTCCGCGGCAGACGGCTCATGAACCGGGCGAAATTGTCGCCGCGCAAGCTCCAATAGCGATCGATCGCCAAGTCGCCGCCATTCCATCCTACTATTGCTATCCGCCAGTCCGAGCCCGCTGCGTCGTGAAGATCGGCAAGATACTCGGCTGCCGCCCGGGTAGACAGAATAGGGTCGCGACGCTCATCGACCCAATGATTCACGTGCAAGCCATACTTCTGGGCGGTCGCTTTGTTGAATTGCCACGGCCCTTTGCCGCGTCGGGTGAATTCGCTTTCTGCGAAGGCCAGGAAAATCAAGTCATCCGGCACGCCGTACGAGCGCAGCACCCGAACCATCTGAGGAAGGTACGGTCGGCTGCGGGCGAAGCCATCTTCCAGAGAATCGGGACGATTCAGAAATGCGTCAACATATTCCTGGACTAAGTGATTTAGGATGATTGGGAAAGGCTGAACTTCCTTTGGCTGCGATAGGATAAAGGGTGAGCGAGCTGGTGTCGCGGCTGGCGCCGGTATCATGATCGGATCCGCGCCGAGCGCTGCGATAGCGCGCGACTGCGGTTCCCATCCGGGCGCTATTCCCGGATTCTCCGCAGCCAGAGCGGTCCCGACGCCAATTCCTATCAGGGCCGGAATCGCAAGCGCCGCTGCCGCCGCCGAGACGGCGGATAGTCTGCTTCGTCTGCTCAGATGCATCCCCCACCGAGAACGCGACCACCGTACCGGCAAAATTTTTCCAGATCAACCCGAATGCGGATCGCAAAAGCATTAAAAAGTCTAATTTAATATTTAAATACAATTTAGATGCGCTATTGTTCGAGCGTTTTCGAGTGCGACTGTTCGCGGAAAAAACCGCGCGTAGGCGAGTAATTTCACTCGGTATCTTCGATGCCTGCGGTAGTTTGTGATAGCGTCAGCGTACGGCAGCTTGCGATAACGATATAGCGATTGAACCTTTGGCGCGACATCATCGATTCATTGCCGGACGCGATTATCGTCCTATCCGGTAAATTTGCACCCCTTGCGATAAATCCCGCTGCCGAAACGATGCTTGCGGCCTCGACAATCGGCACGTCCCAGGTCTCCGACCTGCTGGAGCATAATCCCTGGCTCGAACGAATGGTGCGTACGTGCCTTGAGACGGGCCAAAGCGTCGGCGACCCCGATACCGTCCTAGCGGTGTCTTCGAGGTCGGTTGCAGTGCGAGCGGAAGTGTCGGCTTTGTTGGAGGATAACGGTTCGCCCACCGGCGCAATTGTCCTGCTTCAGGATCTCTCCCATCAGAAGAGCGCCGCCAGCGCCAGCGACTCCAGCTCTTCGGGGCTGCGGCTGTCGCCGGCTGGTCTTGCGCATGAGGTGAAAAACCCGCTCACCGGCATCAAGGGGGCGGCTGAGCTGCTGGCCGCGATGTATCCCGACCAGACACGAGCGCAGCAGTACTGCGGCGTTATCCTGGACGGAGTCAATCGAATCGCGGCGCTGGTCGAGCAAGTGCTTGCGGCAAGCTCGCCGCAGCGGTTGGCCCGGGAATCGGTCAACATTCATCAGGTGCTGCATCAGGCGCTCAGGATGGCCGGGCTTTACCCGACGCCGCGCCAAGGCCTGCGCATCGATCAGGATTTCGACCCCAGCTTACCCGCCATAATGGGAGATTCGGCAGCTCTGGAGCGCGCTTTTCTGAACCTGATCAAGAACGCCCACGAAGCTATTGGGCAGACCGGCGCAATCCGCCTTGCTACAAGGATGGAAACCGAGTTCCGCATGACTGCCGAAGGGCGCCGCCGCCAATTCCTGCGGGTTGATATCTGCGACAGCGGGATCGGGCTTTCGCCGGATGCGCTGGCACAGCTTTTCACGCCTTTTTTTACCACCAAGCCGTCGGGAACTGGCCTTGGACTTGTGCTCAGCCAGCGTATCATCGCGCTGCACGGCGGCCGACTATGGGCCGAGCGAGGCGGAATCGGAAGGCCGGACGACGCCGAGCAACTGCCCGCCGGGATGACTTTCAAGGTAACCTTACCTATAGAGACTCAGGGTGACTCGCCCGCCGCGAGTCCCTACTGTTAAATACTCGCGATGGCATCCGCTGAACCCAAATGCGAGGGCGACGAGAATCAGGCGACGAACCTGAATGCGGCGCGAGTATTAGTCGCCGACGACGATCCGGCAATCCGCCTCGTGCTGCGGCATCGGCTCGAAGCCGACGGCCATACAGTTGAGGAAGCCGTCGACAGCACCGCGGCGCTCGAGGCGCTTCGAACCAATCGCTTCGATGTCGCGCTGCTCGACGTGATTATGCCCGGCGCGGGCGGGCTCGAGGTTCTGTCGCTGGCGCGCGCCCAGGATCTGCGCACACTGATAATCGTGATCACCGCCGCAAGCACGATGAACAATGCGATCGAGGCGATGAAGCGCGGCGCGCACGACTATCTGACCAAGCCGTTTGCCAATCTCGATCTGGTTGCGGCCGCGGTCTCGCGCGCGATTGAAATCGCGGCGCAGGCTGCCGATCTCGATCGGCTTAAAAATGAGGTCAATCGCCAACTTGTGGGCGGCGAGATCATCGGACGCTCACCCGCGATGCAGACCGTCTACAAGCTGGTTGGCCGCGTGGTCACCAACGACGCGACCGTCCTGCTGAACGGAGAGAGTGGAACCGGCAAGGAACTGGTCGCGCGTGCGATTCACTTCAAATCTTCCCGATGGCGCGCCCCATTCGTGGCGGTGAACTGCTCGGCAATTCCGCAGGGCCTGGTCGAGAGCGAGCTGTTCGGTCACGAGCGCGGTTCGTTTACCGGCGCAAACGAGCGGCGGGCCGGGAAATTCGAAATGGCCGACGGCGGTACGATTTTCCTGGACGAGATTGGCGACCTGCCGCTGGAATTGCAGCCTAAATTGCTGCGGGTCCTGCAAGAACGCGAGTTCAGCCGGGTCGGCAGCGTCGAGACGCTGAAGCTCGGCGCGCGAGTAATAGCGGCCACCAACCAGGATCTGCAAAGCCTGGTGGCGGCGCGGAAATTCCGCGAGGATTTGTATTTCCGCCTGCGCGTCATACCAATTCAGATGCCGCCGCTGCGCGACCGCCGCGAGGATATCGCCGAGCTGACCGATTATTTCGTGGCCAAGGTGGTGCGCGAGATGGGCGCGCGGGTGAGCGCGATCAGCCCCGAGGCGCGCGCCAAGCTTGCCGCGCACAACTGGCCCGGCAACGTGCGCGAGCTCGAAAACACCGTGATGAGAGCGGCGCTGCTCTCGCCCGGCAACTCGATTCGCGCAAGCGACATCGAGCTTGCGCGCGGCGCCGCGACAATCGAGCGCGAACCCGCTTCGGACGGCGCGACCCTCGCGCAGATTATCGCCGGACGCATCGGCGCCTGGCTGGAAGGCACTGAAGAAGGCGAGCCGCGCGACCTGTACGAAAAGCTAATTGGCGAAATCGAAAAGCCGCTTATTGAGATGGCGCTGCGGCGAACTGGCGGCAATCAGGTCAAGGCAGCGCGGATGCTCGGGCTGAATCGCAACACTCTGCGAAAAAAAATCACAGATCACCGGATCGCACTCACCAAGTATCCGCCGGCGTGACGATGCGGCCGCTGCCGTCGCACTTCTACGCGATAGCCGATCCTGCAGACCGCGGTTGCGATCCAATCGAGCTTGCGGCGGCGATGACGGGTGCGGGCGCGAAGATCCTTCAACTCAGGCTCAAGCATGCAAGCGGCCGCGACTTCCTGCTCGCGGCGCGCGCGGTATCGGCGATCTGCCACTCTCATGGGACCATTTTTATCGTGAATGATCGGGTGGATATCGCGATGCTGTCGGATGCCGACGGCGTGCATCTCGGACAGAGCGACTTGCCGCTTGCGCAGGCGCGCGCTCTGCTCGGCGCTGAGAAAATAATTGGAATATCTACTCACAAAATCGAGCAGGCGCGCGAGGCCGAGCGCGGCGGCGCGGACTATATCGGATTCGGTCCGATGTACCCCGGCGGGTTAAAGAATACTCGCGAAGCACAGGGAATCGAAAATCTGCGATCGATTCGCAAGGCGGTTGCCATTCCAATCGTTGCGATCGGCGGAATCGTGGAGGACCGGATTCCGGAAATCCTCGCCGCAGGCGCAGACGCTGCCGCGATTATCACGGATGTCGTAACTTCGCCCAATATAGACGCGAAAATTCGCTCGATCCTGAATATACGCCGCCAGAACATAGCGTCGCTGAAATTTTGATGACGTGGCGCAACAGATTTGACGCGCCGATCCGAAGACAACCCGAAGATAAATAGTTGATCATCTCTCGAAGTTCAGCCTAAAGTTTAAACTTGTTGTTAACCTCGATGTTTTAGCCTGCTGTCTGCGCGGGGACGAAGGGGATGAGTACACGATCGTGCAAAGGCGAATATCGAGGCGACGATCAGCTGCTGAATTGACTTCTGTCACGGCGCTTTATCTTCTCGCCTCGTTCCTCATATTCGCGCGCAAGCTTATGGGCGCGCACCAGCCGCTGCAAATCGGCCACGGTTCCGATCCGTCTCAGTGCAAGAATTTGCCCACAGTTCCTCTCCCATTTATCGCATAGGCAGGAGCATCACCCTCAGTGCGGAAATCCAAATCATCGATATCAGCCTCCGTGGCCTGCCTGATATTCGCGGCGCTCGTGTACTTGGTCGCGTCATTGCTCATATTCGGGCGCGGACTGGTAGGCGCGCACCAATTGATGCAGCTCGGCCACTCCAGCGACCCGACTCATGACATGTGGTTTCTGAAGTGGTGGCCGTACGCAATTTCCCACCACATCAATCCGTTCCATACGCGGCTCTTATGGTATCCGGTGGACACCACCCTGATGTGGACCTCGACGGTTTTCTTGCCGGCAATCGTGATGGCGCCGATCACCAGCGCGTGGGGCCCGGTAGTCTCGTACAACATTCTGATGCTCGCCGCGCCGGTCATCGCCGCGACCGCCGCGTTCATGTTGTGCTACAAACTCAGCTCCGCGTATTGGTCTTCGGTCCTCGGCGGGTTCATCTTCGGCTTCTCGCCCTACATGATGACGCACATGCTGGGGCATCTGGTGCTGGTGATGATCTTCCCGGTGCCGCTCGCGGTGCTGGTGACACTGTACCGTCTTGACGGAAGCCTTTCCCGGCGTGGATACGTGGCGGCGCTCACCGCGTTGCTGACGATTGCCTTCCTGTGCAGTCCGGAAATCCCAACTACTATGACTCTGTTCGGCGGCCTGGCGCTGGCGTTGGGGCTCGTGCTGTTCCCGGCTGAATATCAAATAAAAACACTGCTGCCGGAGATTGGCATCGCGTACGGCCTGATGATTCTGATCATTTCGCCACTACTTGTGACGATGCTTGCCTATGGAATGCCGCACGGGATGCTCTGGTCCGCAAGCAATTACTCGGCAGATCTAGTTGGATTCATAATTCCGGAGCGGACCACAGCGATCGGCACGATCCCCGCGATTGCAAAAATATCCAATCGATTTAGCGGAACGATTTTTGAGAATAGCGCGTGCCTGACCATTCCACTGATTGTTATCGCCGCGATCTACCTCGCATCGACTTGGGAATCGGCGGGCACCAAGCTGCTCGCCCTGATGCTCGCGTGCATTTGTATCGCCGCAATGGGTCCGCGTCTGCATTTCATGGGCAAGATGAAGTTCTGGATGCCGTGGGCGATCGCCGAGCGAATGCCTTTTATCAAGCAGGCGCTCCCGCTGCGGATGATGCTGTATGCGTTTCTTGTGCTCGCAATCGTCACCGCCATGTGGCTTGCAAACTCTCCGGCCACCACTCGAATGAAGTCGATCGCGGTAATCTTTGTAATCGCATTCCTGCTTCCAAACCCCTCGTCGGCATTCTGGGTCTCGCCGCTGTCCGATCCGGCATTTTTCAAAGAGCGGATATATCAGCAGTACCTGACGCCGGATGATGTCGTGCTCACGCTGCCTTATAGCTTTTACGGATACGAGATGTTGTGGCATGCGCAGGCGGATTTCTCATTTCGGATGGTCGGCGCATGGATCACCGAGGAGCCGTATCAGTTCCGCCGTCTGCCAATCGTGGGGTATTTTCAGCGCGTATTCGACCTGCCAGAGGCGCCCGAGCATCTGAAGGCCTTCCTCGCACGCTATCACGTCACCGTGGTGATAGTTGACCCGAGTGATATGGATGCCGATCGCTGGCGCGGTATTCTGGCCGACGTCGGTCTCAAGCCGATCGAGACCGGCGGTATTCTGCTCTATCGGGTTCCGCAGAACGCCTTTTCCGCCTACGCCAACATCAGCGCCGATCAACTGGAGCAGCGAGCCGTCGCGATGCGATTTAAAATCGTCGTCAACGCGGTGAATAAATACTTGGATCACGGCGGACCGATCCGTCATCTAAAGAGTGAGGCTCTTTTTGACCGCGATCTACTTCCCGCTGACTGGCCCGATTACAGAAAGTTGCCGCCGGTGCGAATGGTCGAGCAGAGATATCGACACAGTTGGAGCGTCTGGAGCACCAGGGACAGAAACGTGACTATAACATTGCGCGGCACCAGCATTGCGGTTGAACCTCTGCGCGAGAAATATAGCTCCGCCGCCAGCCGAATCGTCTTTCCATTTCTGTTTCATGATCGCGATCCCGGCTTTCCACCCAATGGAACGCCGCTAACTATGCTGATGGTCTTCAACATCGACAGCCTGCACGCGATAGGACAACAGCTCTCGGCGCAGCGCGTCGCCGAAGTCGCCGATAAATTCTGGCCCAAGGGCAGCATTCCCATTTCAGCGCGGCAGCCAACGCCGGCAAGGTCAAAGATCTTGAGCATCATCTATGATCGCTCGGAAGATCCGCCGCGGCCCTCCATCCGGCCCGCGTCACCACGGGTACGCGCGCGATCGAATGCTGAAGCGCGGGGAAAACTTGATGGGACCGAAAGGTCAAACTAGAATGCAGTTTTTCTCCGATTTGTTGCGTAGGCAGGAGCATCAAATCCAATGCGGAAGTCCGACGCATCCCTGCTAACTTCCGCTGCGTGTCTGACATTCGCCGCGCTTTTGTACCTGATCGCGTCCTTGCTCTTATTCGGACGCGGACTCCTCGACTCAAATCAATTGATGCAGCTCGGCCACGCGAGCGATCCGTCTCATGACATGTGGTTCTTGAAATGGTGGCCGTACGCATTTTCTCACCATATCAATCCGTTTCATACCCGACTCCTCTGGTATCCGGTGGACACCACCTTGATGTGGACCTCGACGGTCTTTCTGCCAGCGGTCGTAATGACGCCGATTACCAACATTTGGGGTCCGGTTGCCTCTTACAACATCCTGATGCTTGCCGCGCCGGTCCTGGCCGCGACTGCCGCGTTCATGCTGTGCCGTAAGCTCAGCTCCGCGTACTGGCCGTCAGTGCTCGGCGGGTTCATCTTCGGTTTCTCGCCATACATGCTTACTCACATGATGGGGCATCTGGTGTTGGTGATGATCTTCCCGGTGCCGCTCGCGGTGCTGATAACGCTGTACCGTATTGACGGGAGCCTTTCGCGGCGCGGATATATCGCGGCGCTTGCCGCCTTGTTGGTGATAGCTTTCCTCTGCAATCCGGAAATCCCGACCACCATGACCCTGTTCGGCGCTTTGGCGCTGGGGCTCGGGATGGTGCTGCTGCCGTCTGAATATGAGCTTAAGAAGCTGGTGCCGGAGATCGGTATTGCGTATGGCCTGATGATCCTGATTGTTTCGCCATTCATTGTGGCGATGCTCGCCTATGGAATGCCTCACGGGATGCTCTGGCAGGTGAGCGCGTACTCGGCCGATCTTGTCGGGTTTGTGATTCCGGCACTGACCACCGCGATCGGTGCGATACCCGCCATTTCGCACATTTCCAATAAGTTTACCGGGACCATTTTTGAGAACACCGCCTGTCTGACTATTCCACTGCTGGTTATCGCGGCGGTCTATCTCTGGTCCACCTGGAGATCGGCCGGCAGCAAGCTTCTTGCACTGATGCTCGTGTGCATCTGTATAGCCGCTATGGGACCGCGGCTGCATCTCATGGGTCAGATGAAGTTCTGGATGCCGTGGGCTATCGCTGAGCGAATGCCCTTCCTCAAGCAGGCGCTCCCGCTGCGGTTGATGCTGTACGCGTTTCTCGTGCTCGCGATTGTCACCGCCATGTGGTTTGCGAAGTCCTGCGCCAGCACGCGAACAAAATGGATAGCGGCGGTTTTTGTGGTTGCGTTTCTGCTTCCGAACCCCTCGTCGGCATTCTGGGTCTCGTCGATCTCCGATCCGCCGTTCTTTTCCAAGCACATCTATCGGGACTATCTCACCCCGGATGACGTCGTGCTTCCCCTGCCCTGCAGGGACTACGGATACGAGATGCTATGGCATGCGCAGGCGGATTTCTCATTTCGGATGGTCGGCGCATGGATCACCGAAGTGCCGTATCAGTTCCGTCGCCTGCCAATCGAAGAGTATTTTATGCGCGTGTTCGACCTGCCAGAGGCACCCGAGCATCTGAAGGCCTTCCTTGCGCATTATCACGTCACAGCGGTGGTGGTTGATCAGAATAACATGGATGTCGATCGCTGGAGCAGTATCCTTGCCGATATCGGTCTCAAGCCGATCGAGACCGGCGGAATTCTACTCTATCGAGTTCCCCAAAGCGCCTTTTCCGCCTACGCCAGGATCAGCGCAGAGCAACTCGAGCAGCGTGCCGCCGAAATGCGATTTCAAATCGTGGTTAACGCCGCGAATAAATATCTCGAAGATGGTGGAGACATCTGCCGTCTAAAGAGTCAAGCTCTTTTCGATCACGATCTCCTTCCCGCCGACTGGCCCGATTACGGGAAGTTGCCGCCGGTGCGGTTGGTCGAGCCTAGATACCGGCATAGCTGGACAATCTCGGGCTCGAAGGCCGGGATCGTGATAATAACATTGAACGGCACCAGCATCGCGCTCGACCCACTGCGCGCCAAATATGACTGCGTTGCCAATCGAATCATCTTCCCCTTTCCGTTTCGTGATCGCGATCCCGGTTTCCCCCCCAAGGGATTCCCGTTGACCATGCTGATGGTCTTCAAGACCGAAGCCTTGCATGTGATCGCCCAGCGGTTCTCGACCCAACGCGTCGCCGAGCCTGCCGATAAATTCTGGCCCCAAGGCAACATCCCCACGTCCACCCGCCGGCCCACACAGACCGGGGTCTTGAACATCATCTACGATCGCTCGCGCGATTTCGCACGACCCGCGATTGCGTCGGCACCAACCGCGAGTGGACGCTGAGGCGGAACAAAAAAATCGCTAGCGGCAAGAGTTCAATCTAGTGCGGAAGTCCGAAACATCTATACTAACTTCCGCTGCCCGGCTGATATTTGCGGCGCTTCTGTACCTTGTCGCGTCCCTGTTCATATTCGGACGCGGACTTCTAGACCCGCATCAATTGATACAGCTCGGCCATACCAGCGATCCCAACCAGTACATGTGGTTTTTGAAATGGTGGCCGTACGCATTTTCTCACCACATCAATCCCTTTCATACCCGACTCCTCTGGTATCCGGCGGACACCACCCTGATGTGGACCTCTAACCTGTTTCTGCTGGCAATCGTGATGACGCCGATTACCAACATATGGGGTCCGGTCGTCTCCTATAACATCCTGATGCTCGCCTGCCCGGTATTGGCCGCGACCGCCGCGTTCGCGCTGTGCCGAAAGCTTAGCTCCGCCTATTGGCCCTCGGTGCTCGGCGGGTTCATCTTCGGTTTCTCGCCGTACATGCTGACGCACATGATAGGGCATCTGGACCTGGTGGTGATTTTCCCAGTGCCGCTCGCGGTGCTGGTAACGCTCTACCGTCTTGACGGGAGCCTTTCCCGGCGCGGATACGTGGCGGCGCTTGCCGTAGTGCTGGCGATTGCTCTGCTGTGCAGTCCGGAAATACCAACCACCATGACCCTGTTCGGCGCTCTGGCGCTGGCCTTGGGGATCCTGCTGCTGCCGGCTGAATACGGACTTAAAACGCTGGTGCCGGAGATCGGTATTGCGTACGGCCTGATGATCCTGATCGTTTCGCCGTTCCTTGTGGCAATGTTCGCCTATGGAATGCCGCACGGGGTGCTCTGGCCGGCGAGTTGGTACTCGGCCGATCTGGTCGGTTTCGTGATTCCGACAAAAGTCACGGCAATCGGCACGATTCCAGCGATCGCTCACATTTCCAGTGAATTGGGGGCGCTGAACGAGAACACCGCCTGTCTGACTGTTCCACTGCTGGTTATCGCGGCGGTCTATCTCTGGTCCACCTGGAAATCGGCGGGCAGCAAGCTCCTCGGACTGATGCTCGTGTGCATCTGTATCGCGGCGATAGGCCCACGCCTACATTTCATGGGCGAGATCAAGTTCTGGATGCCATGGACCATCGCCGAGCGAATCCCCTTCCTCAAACAAGCCCTGCCGGTGCGTTTTACGCTGTACGCCTTTCTGGTGCTGGCGATCATCACCGCCATGTGGCTGGCTAACTCTCCGGCCACCACTCGGATGAAGTGGGTTGCGGTAATCTTTGTAATCGCGTTCCTGCTTCCAAACCCCTCGTCGGCGTTCTGGGTCTCCCCGCTGTCCGATCCGCCATTCTTTTCCAAGCACATTTATCAGGACTATCTATCTCCAGATGACATCGTGCTCACCCTCCCTTACAGCTACTACGGATACGAAATGTTGTGGCACGCGCAGGCGGATTTCTCATTTCGGATGGTCGGCGCATGGATCACCGAGGAACCGTATCAGTTCCGCCGTCTGCCAATCGTGGGATATTTTCAGCGCGCATTCGATTTGCCGGAGGCGCCCGAGCATCTAAAGGCGTTCCTTGCCCATTATCACGTCACCGTAGTGATAGTTGACCCCAATGATATGGATGCCAATCGCTGGCGCGGTATTCTGGCCGACGTCGGTCTCAAGCCGATCGAGACCGGCGGTATTCTGCTCTATCGGGTTCCGCAGAACGCCTTTTCCGCCTACGCCAACATCAGTGCCGATCAACTGGAGCAGCGAGCCGCCGCGATGCGATTTAGAATTGTCGTCAACGCTGTGAACCAATACCTGAAAGATGGTGGACAGATCTGTCATCTGAAGAGTGAGGCTCTTTTTGACCGCGATCTACTTCCCGCTGACTGGCCCGATTACAGGAAGGTGGCGCTGGTACGGATGATCGAGCCTAGATACGCACATAGCTGGAACATCTCGGGCTCAAAGCCCGGGATCGTGAGTATGACATTGAACGGCACCAGAATCGCTCTCGAACCGCTGCGCGACGAATATAGCTGCGCCGCCACTCGTATCGTGTTTCCATTCCCATTTCACAACCCGGACCCCGGCTTTCCGCCCAAGGGATCGCCTCTGACCATGCTGATGATCTTCAAGACCGAGGCTTTGCGTGAGATCGCAGGTCGGCTCTCGACTCAGCGCGTTGCTGAGTCAGCCGATAAATTCTGGCCTGACGGCAACACGTCCACCTCCGTGCATCCGGTTGGATCCGACAATTTGTCTAATATCGGATACCATCAGTGAACAGCGCTCGGCACCTAATCTAATCAGCTCACTCGGTTTGGGGAGGGATGTTTCGCTCGACCTCCGCCCATAGCTTGATTCCGCCAAGCAGGCCCTCAAGATTGCTTACGATCTTCACGTCGGACGGAAGCTTTATCTTGATGTGCTTCGTATTCCCGCCGCCGATATACAACCGATCGTAGTTGAACATCCTATGCAGGTCGCCAATCGCCTCCTCCAGCATCCGATTCCACCTTTTGCCGCCCTTCTTCTTTAACGCGCGCGCCCCGAGCTCATCCTCATAAGTCCGGCCTTTATGAAACGGATGATGCGCGAGCTCCAGATGGATCCGATGTCCGTCGACGAAGATTACCGATCCGACTCCAGTTCCCAGGGTGATCACCAGCTCGATTCCGGTGCCCTGCACGCTGCCGAGGCCCTGGATGTCGGCATCATTCGTGACCCGAGTGGGAGCGCTGAGCTTCTTCTTCAGCGCCGCGGCCAGGTCGAATCCTTTCCATCCTTTGCCGAGATTGGCCGCGGTATAGATGACGCCGTCCTTGACCACGCCCGGAAATCCCGCCGAAACTCGCTGGAAAGGACTACACGCCCGCGCGAGCTTGCGAATAATTGCGACCACCTTGCGGGGCGTCGCATGCTTCGGCGTCGGGATTCGATGCCGGTCGGTGACCGGCTTGCCGCTCTCGTCCAGCGTCTCGGCCTTTATTCCCGTACCTCCGATATCGATCGCGAGAGTCAGGATCTGGCTGCTTTTCTTGTCCGAGGCGGTCTTCCTGGTTCTGGCCGGCGCTGCCATCTTGTTCCTCCACTTAAGTTTCTGTGTGCGATGCGGATGTTATAGCGCATCGTGGTTGCAGTTCGATCCCGAAGCGATCGCGCGATCGCCCACGATGCTTATAGCTCAGCCGGGCGAGCGTCCGCATTCGCGCGGGCACCCCACTTTCGAGGCTTGGCGCCGGCGTGCTAACTAGGCGCGGCATGAATGACGTGCGAAATCCCGCCGGCGCCTTCGGCGTACGCAGGGTCCGCGGGATAGTTGAAAATCTCTTCCAATTGGAGGCGCACCGCACGACCGTTCGGCGCGAACTGGTTGCCGGACTCACCACGTTCGTGACGATGTCCTACATAATCGCGGTCAATCCCGCGATTCTCGCCGCCGCCGGAATCCCTGAAGGCCCTTCGATGGTGGCGACGATCGCAACCGCCGTGTTCGGCACGCTTGCGATGGGATTGTACGCAAATCGCCCGTTCGCGATCGCGCCCTACATGGGCGAGAACGCCTTTGTCGCCTACACCGTGGTGCGCGTGCTGGGCTATTCGTGGCAGACAGCGCTTGGCGCGGTTTTGATCGCGGGGATCATATTTTCCGCGCTCACCATCGCGCGCATCCGGCAGTGGATGGTCGAAGCGCTGCCAGCCGGCCTCGCCTACAGCTTCGCCGCCGGAATCGGCCTCTTTCTCGCCTTTATCGGGCTGAACGAATCGGGTCTCGTGCGGCTCGGGGTGGTGGGAGCGCCGGTCAAGATCGGAGATCTCACCTCGCCCGCCGCGATGATCGCGGTCCTGAGCTTCGCCGCGATTGCGACCCTGATGCTAAGAAAGGTGCCGGGCGCGATTCTGCTCGGAATTCTCGCCGCTTCTATCGTCGCGTTCTTAACCGGCGTGGCGCGTGCTCCCGCCGCATGGGTCTCGATGCCGCCGAATCCGGCGCCGATCATGTTAAAGGCGAGCCTTTCCAGCGCGCTCGACGCGGGCTTTTTTGGCGTCCTGCTTTCGATTTTCGTGATGGCGCTGATCGACACGATGGGGTCACTTATCGGCGTGTCAGCACGCGCCGGATTTCTTGACGAACGCGGCGCGCTGCCGGAAATCGAGAAACCGATGCTGTGCGACGCGCTCGCCACCATCTTCGCCGCGCTCGCTGGCACAACCACCTCGGGCGCGTACGTGGAATCCGCCGCGGGAGTTCAGGCGGGCGGCAGGACCGGATTGACCGCCGTAGTCGTCGCGGCGCTGTTCGCTGCGACGCTGTTCTTCTCGCCGCTCGTGATGGCGATTCCGGCCGCCGCTTATGGGCCCGCGCTGGTGATCGTCGGCACTCTGATGATGGCGCCGATCGCGAAGATCGATTTCGATGATCCTACCGAACTGATCCCGGCGTTCACCGTGATTGCGCTGATGAGCTTTACCTACAACATCGGCATCGGGATTACCGCCGGTCTCGTGCTGTATCCGGTATTTAAGCTGATCGCGGGGCGCGCGCGTGAAGTCAGCTCTGGATTGTGGGTGCTTGCGGGACTCTCGGCGCTGTTCTTCGTCTTCTATCCTTACAAGTAGCGGCTTGCGGATGCCGCAGTTCGTTCTGCTGGCGCGCTACTCCCGCTCCGCCATCAGCAAGGCGCCGGCGCGGCGCTGGGTATGAGTCTCAACCCTGAGCTTGCGCGCCTGCTCATTGAAAAGCTGCGCGTAGACGCCGCGGCGCTCGATCAACTCCGCGTGCGTGCCCGACTCAACCAGCCGTCCGCCGTCCAACACCACGATCACGTCCGCATCGACGGCGCTGGCGAGCCGATGCGCGATCAAAAACGAGGTGCGCCCCTTCATTAGGCGGCGAACCGCGTCGTGGATCAGATTTTCTACTTCCGAGTCGAGTCCCGAGGTCGCTTCGTCAAGAATCAGGATCGGCGGATTTTTGAGGAACACGCGAGCGAGCGCCAGCCGCTGACGCTGCCCGGTCGAAGGGCGCACTCCGCCCTCGCCAATCACGGTATCGAGCTTCTCGGGCAGCGACTCGACGAAATCGCGGATATTCGCGCGCTCCAGCGCGAGCCATACTTCCGCATCGCGCGTCCCCGGACGACCGTAGAGCACATTTTCGCGAATCGAGGCGCTGAACAGCACCGCATCCTGCGGCACGATCCCGATCGAATCGCGCAGCGACTTCTGAGTCACGGTCGAGATATCGACTCCGTCGATTTTGATCGTGCCCGCCGACGGCTCATAGAAGCGCGGAATGAGGCTCGCGAGCGTGGTCTTGCCCGCGCCGGACCGCCCGACCAGCGCGACCGTGGTTCCGGGAACGACGCGCAGGTTCACGTCATGCAGGACGATGCGCGCTGCGCCGCCTTCATACGGCTGGTAGGCGAAGCTCAGACGATCGATCAGCACCTCGCCGCGGCTGACCGTCAACTGTTTGGCGCCTGGCATATCCTTGACCTCGGGAGTCTCGTCGAAGAAGCGGAATATCCGCTCGATCGCGGCAAGCGACGTCGCGACGATAATCGACAGTTCAGAGTAACGCTGCAGCGGCAGATACAGCGAGCTCAGGAATCCAAAGAAGGCCACCATCGTTCCGACTGTCATCCGATGGTGCAGGATAAAGATCGCGCCCGCCCAGATGACAATTAGCGGCGCGGTGCGGCCGATAAATTCGCCGCACATCTGGTGAGTCGAGGCAAGCCGTACGTTGCGGATTGTCAGATCGTAGAGCTCGGTGGTGCGGGTGAAGAATCGGCTGGCCTCTTCCCGCTCGCGTGCGAACGATTTGACCGTGGCGACACCTGCCACCCGCTCGTGCAGTTCGCCCGAGAACGCTTCCACCGTCTCCTGCAAGTCGTGGCTCGCCTCCTTGATCCGCGGCGCGAGCAATCGAATGACCGCGATATAGAACGGCACGATGATGAGCGAGATCCACGCAAGCCGCACATCCAGCTTGAACATCAGGTACAGAACCGCTCCCAGCGACGCCGCATCCATCCAGGTGTTGATCATCCCGGAGCCGACGAAGTTCTGCGCGCTTGCAATATCCGAGATGAAGCGCGAGACGATTCCGCCAGACGCGTTGCGGTCGAAAAACGAATGCGACAGGCGCTGCATGTGAATAAACAGCGCGTACCGGAGGTCGAAAATCAGGCGATGCCCCGCCATGCTCGCCCAGTAATTGCGAAAATACGTGGCGACCGACTGCAAGATGAAAATCAGGAACATCGCGGCGGTCAGCGCTTCCAGCTTGGGAATTGGTCCGGCGCCAAGATGTAGAGCAGCGGCAAGCGCGGTACAGCCGCTGTCGAAAAGCTTGTTCATGTGGTCGAGCTTCCCCTCGGGCACTAGCAGCACGTCGATTACGTACTTGAACGCGAGCGGGAACATCAGGGGCAGCGTGAATTTCAGCACCCCCATGAATGCGCCGCCCGCTACCAGCCACGCATGCGGGCGCACGTAACTCAAAAAACGCCATAGCGCCGAGTTTGGAAACAGCCGCGAAAGCCATCCGCGGCGATTGGGCTCGGCCGCCGCCGGTGCGGGAGGCGGATCGGACTCGATCAGCGCCGCCATCGCGGCGTCGGGTTCGTCGGGGTCGTCGGCGAAGTCGTCCGGCAAATCGGAATTCTCCGGCATCGCCCCTGCTCCGGACGTTGCAGAAATTGATTTGTCAGGCATGCAGACCAAGCTAGCAGCCCTGCACAAACGATTAAAGCAGCGAGGTTTTGTTCCAATCCACAGCCTCCGGCCCACGCTCCCCCGCCGTTGCGCCCGAGACGTTCTTTCGTCCAGGCGGCGATCGAACTGACCGGATTTTGGTCTCAAATCCTGGCGAAGATGCCGCAATATCAAGGAGCCGACGCGGCCACGCGCGCGCGGGTGGTTTGAGGCTGTCGATCGACAGCCTCAGAGATGGCCCTTAAAGGCCCCTGGAAGCGCTTCAAAAGCGTTGGCAACGCTTTGCAGGAGCATGGATACCAGCCAGAGGCAAAAATCGCTCAGAACGCACGGAAAGGCCCTCCAATGCGAAAAATGCGTTTTTCGGCCACATTTTGCTATTTTTTGCTGACTAACTGTTAGTCATCGCCTGATGTCACCGTGTCAGTTCGCTTTTCCTGCGCTTTTGCATTCTGCAAACCTCGCCATCGCTCAAGAGTCGGCTTATCATTGCGCTCGGCGGACCAGAGCCGCCCACGCTGGTGCAATCCGCGCAGCCATCTACCGAGCGATGCCTGGTGCTGAGGCTTAGGCCGTCGCGCCGCAAGGCTCGCGATCTCGCAATCGCCGAAGTCATGGCGATGCTGCGGGGTCTTGCCGCTCACCCGGCGGCAGGCGGGCCGTTTGCCTCGACCGGCGAAATCGCATGGGTAAACGTCGCCGAACATGACCTGGAGCGCGCCATCGCGCGGCTTTCCGGCCTCGGCTACAGCGGAGCGATCGAGCTTGTCGCACCAGTCAATCAGGAGTCGAGGCGAGTCCGGTCGCCAGTCACGCGATGGAAAGGGCGCGAGGTCACAACGATTCCGGTTTGGGCGGAAACAGACGAAGCGCTCAGGGGGAACGCACCGGATCGACGCAGGTTTCTGCTCGAATGCGCTGACGGAGTGACACGCCCGATCGTCGGTTATCGCGGCGGCGTCGGTCCGCTCGAGCATCGCGCGCTGCCAGTTGAGGATGCGCGCCTCCTGGTCAATCTGGCCGTGCCAGAAACCGGCGGCCGAATCCTCGATCCGTTCGCCGGCGCGGGCGCGGTAATTGTCGCGGCACGGGCCCGCGGACTAATCACGGCAAGCGCGGACATAGATCGCGCGCTACGCTTCGGCCTGAGCGAGCTTTCGAACCATCATGTGGTTGCGGATGCGCGCGCGCTCCCGTTCGCTGCCGGTGCATTCGACGCGATCGCATCCGAGCCGCCGTATCATCCAGGCGCGCGCGACGCCGTCAGCGCCTCGATCGTGGAAGCCGCAAGAGTTGTTCGAAAAGGCGGCCGAATCGCGCTCCTGGTAGCCGCAGCCCAGGCACCGCCTATTCGCGACGCGGGCCCTCGTGCCGGGCTCGTGCTTGAAATCGACTCGGCGATCGATCGCAAGGGGACGGCGGTCTCATGCCTGTGCTGGATCCGTCCGTAAGATCCGTTCAGCGCCGAGCCGCGCGGCAAGTTATACGAAGCGCGACATGATGCGCTCGCCAAGAATCCGCATGTAATGAATCTGGCGATCGAGGTTTCCGCCCTCTGCGTTGATCCAGAGCCTGGTCGCCCCCGATGCCGCGAGCTCCTCAATCCGCGCGATCCAGTCTTCTGCGTCGCCCGCGAGCGCGAAGCGCCTGAGCGCATAGTCAGTAAGCCCAAGCTCCTCCATCCGACGCGGATTTGAGCCGCCTGAAAGCACGTGATCGTACAGCACGTATCCCTCCAGATACTGCTTAAGCTTAGGTTTAAGATCATCCGGCACCATCTTGCCGTCGAGGCTGAAGCGCATCGAATGGTTGAGGATCGACGAGACCGATGCTTTCACGTTCTCGATCGCGCGTTCGCGATCCTCGTGGAGAGAGCTTCGGGTAGTGAACCATACCTCGACACCTACCGGATCGCGGTCTGCCTCCGATGCCCCGGCTCTGACCCGCGCGATCGTGTCGGAGATAACCTCGGGCAATAGTCCTGTTCCGGCCGTCACAGCATCGCCAATCCGGCCGCCCAGGTGCAATATCTTGGGACCCTCGGCGCAAATCGAAATTGGAATCCGGGACCGAATCACCCGCGACGACCATCGCACCCGCTGCGGCCGCTTTTGATAGGTCGCCTCGCCGCTTGCGAGCAACGATCGCACGCACGCGACGTAATCCTCAATTCGCGCGCGACTTGCGATCTTGAAGCCGATATTCAGGACCGCGCTGTCGCCGCTGGCGATATCCATGAAAGCGCGCCCGCCGGTCATGGCGTCGATCGAGGCCAGGAACCCAGCCATAATCTGCGGCTCGCGGGTAAGCGGATTTGTGGGACGAAGGCCGACCCGGGCGCGGGTGGATGCGGACGCGAGCAGCGTGGTTCTTACAAAGGCATCGTCGCCGATAAACGAACTGTCGTAGGTGCCGATCGCGTCGGCGCCGTAGTCCTCGGCCATCTTGACCAGGTCGCCTATTCGACCAAGCTCGTCCCGGCGCGGTAACAGGCCGGGGGCGAGATGGATACCGAATGAGATTTTCATGCGGCGATGATAGTCGCCTCGCCCGCCGCCGTCACATCGCAATTGCGCGCGGTAGTCACGCCAGTTATTCGTCTGGGAAGGGCTTCTCTGGAATCGGCGCCTTGAACGCCCAGGTGAAGGAGCCTTGCTGGCGCATCAGTTGACCGCCTCGCTCCAGCGCCGGCCGCAGATGCCGCTCGAGCCGCTCCCGCTCGTGCGCAGTAAAGATCTTCGCGAAGATTTCCGCATTGGTCGGAAGCAGCGGATTCCCAGATGAGTTTAAGAACATGTCCCATTTTAGCGGTGGCATAGGGCCCGCGTTCAGATCCAGCTCGGTATGAACCCCGGCAAATCCCACCTCGATACACATCCGCATCAGGTCGCGCTCATTGAAATTAGTCATCGCCTCGTTGACCTGGAGATGCTCCTTCCAATACTCGCCGATGCGATCAAGTAGATCCTGGGCCGGCTCGTTCTCTTCGGATTTGGGATTCATCCATTGCCTGCCCAGCCAGAACTTCGCGTCGTCAGCCATCCGTCGGTCGTCGATCGGCTCGAAAAGCGCGGTCCGTCCGCCGGGCTTGAGCACGCGCAAGAACTCGCTGAGCGCGCGCGGCTTGTCATCGACGTAGATCAGCACCGATCGCGTGGTCACGAGATCGACTGACTTGTCTTCGATGCCCGCCAGGTCATCCGCGCTGGCCCTAATAAATGAGCATCGATCGACGACGCCCATCTGTTCGGCGGCAACGCGACAATGCTCCAGGAGCGCGTCCGAGATATCGGTGAAGACGACGCGGCCGGTCGCGCCCACCTTTTCCAGCGCGCCGAAGCCGATTAGACCTTCGCCCGCGCCAACGTCGAGCACGATCTTGCCCTCGGCGAGCCCGGATTTCTTAAGCAGGCGATCACGGAGGCGGCCCAGATGCTTCAGCATCAGCTCGGCCGCTTTCTCGTCGCCGCCGAAGCGTGTCTGCGCGAGCCATCGCGACCATTTATCGGCTTCCGCCATCGCTGGAGTGCCTCTTGGATCAGATGCTACCGGCGCTGCGTTTTGCGTCCAGTGTGGACCATGACAGCCCAACCCGGCAGCAGTCTTACCGGAATGCTAAGAACCCGATTGGTGACAAGGTGATTGAATCGCGCGAACCATCGTGGCAGCGGCATCGTGTGCGCTCATGCGAGGTCCCGCGGCACAAAACCTGGGACCCATTTCTCGTACTTGGGAAGATCGTCGTTGAGATCGACCCACGGGACCTTGGACGACGTGAACACATGCATCGAGAGGCGCACGCCCGGATCGCCGTCGAGCAATCCCGCCGGAACGCTCACCATCCCCGTTGCCTCCACGAACTTGGGCGCGGGAGAACCGCATCGGTTGCAGAAGCTCCGCGCATGGCCTGGCGTCCATTCGTATCCGGGGTTAATCAGATCCTCGCCGATCAGGAGCTTGAACCGCGCGGATCGGACGTGCGCAAACGTGGCGAACGAGGCGCCGGTCGTTTTCCGGCACACCGAGCAATGGCAGTTGGTCAGCGCCGTGACTTTCTCAATCTCGAACCTGATACCGCCGCATCCGCAGCTTCCCGTAATCATTTTTCCCTCACGCTTTCCGCTTTGTCGCGTAGCACGATCGATAGCACTTCGGCCGAATAGCGACAAAAGATGCTTTCGCGGCGCTTACTCCGGGGCCCTTCGACTCAGGCAGCCTTCGCTCAGAGTGACGCGAGGAGTCCGCCTTACGTGAGCGAGCACGACCGCGCGTGTCATACCGAGCGAGCACCGCGCGAGTCGAGAGATCCCTAAACCAACGCCAAAGAAGAGATCGAGGTCGCGAGCAGACGCTCAGTGTGGCAGCATTCAATTTCATGGAGCCGACCATAATCGCGCGGGGACCGCAGATTTTGATCGTCCAGTGCGACGAATGGGAGCGGTACTACGAGGACGCAAGGAGAGCGATCGAAGCGGCCGCGGGCGATTTGCTGCTAGCGTTCGAGCACGTCGGCAGCACGGCGGTGCCGGGGCTCGCGGGCAAGCCGGTGCTGGATATTCTGGCTGGAACCGCAAGCCTTGATAATGGACCCGCGATCGCGGCGAGGCTTCAGCCACTCGGATTTATGCAGATTCCATTCATGACTCCGGACCGCCTGTTCTTCCTGAAACGGATGATCGAAGTCGCCGAAGGCGTCGACCTGAAGCATCCGGGATTCAACATCCATGTGGTGCCGATGGACCGGTTCCATCAAGATGAACAGTTAGTGTTCCGCGATTATCTGCGCGGCCATCCTGAGCTCGCTGCGCAATACGCGCAGCTCAAATGCGATCTCGCGGGCCGAATTAAAAGCTACAAAGAGTACATGCCGGCCAAGGCGGAGTTTGTCCAGCGTATCCTCGCCTCCGCTCGCGCCCCGTCCGGTTAACAGCCGTGGCGTCTGAGATGACGGAGCAGATCGCCAAGCTTCACTTGACGATCACGGATTCTCGCAGTGCATCCGGAGGTAATCCACGCAACGCGTCGTCGCGACGATCTTGGAGAATCAGCTTGATAGCCTCGGAAAGGATCAAGAGGGCCTCGTTCTTGGTCTTGCCCTCACCGTTGGCGCCAGGAATTTCGGCGCAGTACGCAACGTATCAGTTGCCGTCTCGCTCGACGATGGCCGTGAACTCACTCGTCACGAGGAAAGCTCGTGAATGAGCGTGGCACAGAGTTGCTGCTCTATATCAAGCTTGTATGCGGTTCCGCTTTACGGCTAAGGATTATTCCCTCCAAATTTCCGCCTCGGTCCATCCGAGTTGCGTGAACTCGGCTGCTCGCAGCGGAGCTTCTGCGATAGAGAAAAACTCATCGAGCTGCGGCGGCGGAACGCTGGTGCCGGAGAGCATCGCGTGCGCTTGACCGCGATGATGAATCTGGTGCTGGAACAGATGGAGCAGTAATCGATCCGCGCGCTCAGTCTGCACGCGGGTCTCGCGATGCACTCGGATGGTCTGGCTTGGCCCGCCTTCATCCATCGCGTTGCACCATTTAACCAGCCGGCGATCAACCGCGGCCTGCGCAGGATGCAATTCCGCCAATGTTGGACACGGTACGGGATTCGCCCACGCAGCAGGCCCGAGCGTGCCGCCTTCGAGCGCATCAACATAAAAGTGATCGACAATAAGGATGTGATTCATCGTCGCCTGGATAGAGGGAAAGAAGCTCGTGCGAGGCGCCTCGAATTCGGCCTGAGATAACGCCGCGCAGGCGGAGAGTAGCCGATGATTCGCCCACGCGTTGTTGTACGCCATGACACGCAGCGTCAGCAGATTTGAAGGCATGAAATCCTCCGCTATGGTCGAATACAGCCGTGGCCTTCGTACAATCGGGAATAATATCTACGTCGCCGTCGTTCAGCCGTAGCGTTTATTGGATGCGCTGTTCACTATCCTGCGGCGGTGGCCCGCTCACGCATCCAGGCGCTTCCAATACATCTCCTAATCCCGTTGCCAGGGTCAGCCTCGCCATCGGCCTCTTCAGGATCCAGCGTCTTGGCGATCTTAGCAACTCCCGCTCCTTCACCAATTCCCTGTATCGGCTCACCCCTTTTTGCGCTCCCTAGGCTAATTCGGAACCGGCGTTACTGACACGGCCACCGCTCGCCAAGTTCCGTCGCGCTTTGCAAACACGCGCAGGAATCTTTGGTCGGTGCGATGGTCATCCATCTCCAATGTGAGGCGACCTCGGCTGATTGCCGTGTCTCCGAAAACGCGTGCCTCTTGTTCACTGAAAGATATCGATTTCACGACGCCGCCCGTGGGATTGACTAACAGCTTGGCCTTGGTGATCGATTCGCCCCAAGGCATGAAGCCGGTGAAGTCATCCGCGAGAATTTCCGCCAGCGGCGCACGGTTTCGTCTTCGATAAGCATCGTTCCAAGCATCGTCCAATCGCAATATCTCCGCCCTATCGTCTGTTTGTGCCGTCATGATCCACCGCCGGATGTCCTTACAGTCGCGAGTTTATCTGCTACAGGACGCCGCTCGGATTGAACAGATAGTGCGCACATGTTCTCGTACCGGCCGCATCCGCAATTAAGCAAGCTTAGCAATCTAAGTCCAAGCGGCTAGAATACTTGACTGCGCGATGAGTGGATTGCGGCGAATATGAGCGAGCTCGACGATCTAAAGGTTTACGGCGAAAGCGACGTGGGCTGGTGCGAGTTAACGTTGCCGAACGAAACCGTCGACGATACGGGTCACCCGTTCGTGCAAGAGACGGGTTTCAGCGCGGCCGATCCGCGCGTGCCTAAGCGCCGGGTTTACGATGATCCCGCGGTGTGCGCGCTGCGCGAACATCTGCGGGCGCATAACGGAATTCGCGGGCTCGAAATCCTCGAACCGCGCGAAATCGAGAGAGCGGCGCGGATCTTCTTTCGCGACGGTTTCGTGGTGGTGAGAGATGTCCTCAACACTCACGAGCTCGCGCGATGGCGCGATGCCAGCGCCAGGGCGCTGAAGCAGATTCTCCAGATCCCAGGCGTTAACGGTCGGAAGTACCTGACTGAATCGTACCGGCTGCCTCATCGCTATAGCTACGGCACGTCCTCCGCGTCGCGGCACCTATTGCACGATCCAGTCTGGGCATCGATGATCGATCTGCCGACCACGACTCCGATTCTCACCAGGCTTTTCGGCGGCCCCGATTATCACGTGCTTGGCGCCGGAGGCGACTTATGCCTGCCGGGCGCTATCGAGTATCAGGCGCTTCATTCGGACGGGGACCGCGAGCATTTTCAGATGCCGCCGCTGCGCGCCGAGCGGGCGCGGCGCCTTGGCGTCGAACCTCGTCTCCGCGGCGGTATCGAAGAGCAGCCCGCTCGAACGCTTCAGCTCGCCGTCGAACGAACGCCGCCAGTCATCACGATTAACTTCCTGATGACCGATATGACGTGGGAGAACGGACCGATTCGGCAGATTCCCGGCACACAGATGCGTCCGGGCGCCGCGCCGGATCCCACCGATGAACCGGAATGGATGCGGCTTTCGACCTTGGTCGGCGCGCCTGCCGGCGCGGCGATCTTCCGTGATACGCGAGCATGGCACGGCGGAACGCCGAACTTGAGCCGCGAGATACGCGCGATGCCTAACGTCGAGTACATGGCACCTTGGTACCAGGAGGAACGAGGCTTTCGACCGGCGATGCCGTACGAAATCTGGGCCGGGCTCTCGCCGCATGCGCAGCGAATTTCGATGCTCACGCGCCTGCCAAAAGGAGTGTGGCCCGCGGGCGCGGGAGTGATGCATCCGCTGGCGAACGAGCGGCGCGCCGCCAAAGCATCCGGCGGCAAGCTCCCGCCCGACTGACGAATGCCTGCGTCACAGCATCGCGGCGAACCTAACTGTTTGGCGGCATCAAAAAGGCCGAGTTCGAAATCGAGCTTGCCCAACGGCTCGCGAAGACTGGAAGCCCTGTAGCGGGGCTGGAGCCTCGGGTCGAACCGGCAGCCTATCTTCGCGACGGCTTCGTGGTCACGCTGTGGACCTATTACGAATCTGTGCCGTCCCGACGGTTCGGACCATCGGACTATGCGCACGCGCTCCAACAGCTACATGCCTGCATGCGGCAGATCGATTTCCAAACGCCGCACTTCACCGATCGAATCACCGACGCCGAGCTGCTGGTCGGACACCGCGAGCAAACTCCGGAGCTTGCTGACGCTGACCGTGAGCTTCTGACCAACGTTTTACGAAGCCTCCGACAGGCGATTGCCGCCCGCGGATCGCCGGAGCAACTCCTGCATGGTGAACCACACCCAGGCAACCTGCTCAGGACGAAAAATGGGCTGCTGTTCACAGACCTCGAAACATGTTGCCGCGGGCCAGTCGAATTTGACCTCGCCTACGTACCCGATGGGGTGCTTGTGCACTATCCAAGCGCCGATCAACAACTCCTCCACCAATGCCGAATCCTGATGCTTGCGATGATCGCTGCGTGGCGTTGGGATCGAAACGACCGCTTCCCAAACGGGCGTCAAGTAGCACAAGAACTCCTCAACGAGCTCCGGGCAGCACTCTCTCGGTCATGAAACGAGACGGCTCCTTCCAGGCTCACACCGCTCAAGTTGAGTTCCATCACGCACCCTCGGCAAGAGGCCTTCCGGGAAGGCGTCTGAGTTGCACCCGCCGCACCGCCAAAGCCTCCGGCGGCAAGCTCCTGGCCGCCTGAGGAATGCCCGCGTCGCAGCCGCAGATCCTCGGACGCATTGATGTTAAAAGGAGAATCGGTGGAGCGGGCGACCGGGGTCGAACCGGCGACGTCCAGCTTGGGAAGCTGGCATTCTACCGCTGAATTACGCCCGCTCTGCCGCGAATCCTACGGTCCGTGTTTCCGGCTGTCAATTCGCTGTCCGCCCGCAATGGATCGCTGGGCGCAAGACAGGGCCGGGAAAAGAGCCGGGATTCCTCGCGCGTCAGGCAACCCAGGCGCACGGGAATGACAAGCAGCTTCGCTCGCGTTGCTCGCTGCGCTCGTAATGACACAACCGAGGAACGCGTTGCTGGGTCATTTGTTGGATAGCACACTTTCTGTCACTGAACGGAAATTGGGATGCGGACCTCGAACTCCGAGTCCACCGCAATGCCGTCGCGCAGCGCCGGAAAGAATTTCCATCTTTTCAGCGTGGAGAGCACGATCTCGTTCAAGCGCGGATTCGGGGTGGGCTTGATCAGCATCACGATCACGTCTCCGTCCGCAAGCACTTTGAATTGAGCGACCGCGACGCTCTGGAAATCGCTCTCGCGCATATCATCCGGAATAATCGGCAGCGGCGCGTAGATCGCGCGCGCACCGGCGCTGTCGGTGCCGAGTCCCGACCCGCTGCCGACCCCGGTGCTGCCCAGAGCGCCGACGCCCGTGCCTGGTTCCGCCTTTGCCGCGGTCGCCGGGGGCGCGGGAATCGCAATCGATCCGACCGCGCTGGTCGTCACCTGAGGCGGCGGATGCGGAGCCTCAACAATCTTATGATGCACGACCGGAGGCTTGCGCGCGATCCGCTTCGGCTTCGCATGGGGCGCAAGCGCCGCGCCGCCCTGAAGCCCGGCCGGCTTGGGCGGAGCCGGTTGAATCAGATGAACCTCGACCGCGCTGGTCGTGCGCGGGGTGGGAAGTTCGGGCCGAATGAACCGGGAGCAGAACAGCAGCAGCGCTATCGCGCTCGCGGCGGCGGGCCCGGCAATCGCAAATCGACGCCACGGCGGCACGAACCCAAAGCTGCCCTGGCCCTCGCCGTGGATATCCGCGAACTGCGTTATCAAATCGCCGGCCAAAGCGCCGTCATCAGGTTCAGAAACTCCCATCTTACTTCGGCGTATAATCAATCGACTTTAGCATCTTCACCAATCAACATTTCCGCAAATCGCGCGCTTAGCGCGTCGGGTTTGATCCTCCGAGTGGCGGAAGCGGCACTGTGATTCCGCCATAAACCGCGCGGCGCGGTCCGTAGCCAGGCTGAAAAATTCCGATTCCGGTGCCGTTGCGAAGCTCGTTGATATGATCGGTTACGTTGACCAGCACGACGCGAGTTTTGACCTCGCCGAGCTTGGGCACCTGCCATCCTTTCACCGCCGCAAGATCGATTTCGTAGTTCTGCGGCAGCTCTTCGGTATTGGCAAAGCCGGCGCGCAGCCCGCTTCCATAGGTGCCGACGAGGCTGAACAGATAGCTCCTCCATTTGTAGGTAATTCCGCCGGAAGCGGTGTAGAACTGCGAATGATCGAGATAGATATAATGATCTTTGATAAACGCCTGCTCAGCCGGAGTAAAGTTGAACTGGCCGCTTACGACGTCATTGCCCTGCGCGACCGAGTAAGTGAAGTTTGCGCGCACGGTCAGATTTTCCCAGGTGTAAACCGCGCTGCTTTCGGAGCCATAGATCCGCCCGTGCGCATAGTTGAATGGCACGAAAATCGGCACGAACCCGAACTGTCCCAGATCGATCAAATCCTGCGAGAGACGGAAATACGCATTCTCCTCGAGAGTCAGGTGAGGCCCGAAGTGATGCATCACGCCGGCGTCCCAGTAATAGTCCTTCTCCGGCAGCGGCGACAGTCCGCCCGGCTCGACCGCCGCGGTCGTATCCTTGAATTTGTCAAAGCTCTTGGGGGAAATAGTTTGAAAGTCCGGCGTCTGAAAATAGCGCGCGAATCCCGCATGCAGGGCCGTGTCACTCCTCGGCTGATAGAGCAGGTTGATTCGCGGGCTTAGCATGTTGTTGTTGATTATTCCGGTCACCGCGTCCCATCTAAGCCCTCCGGTCAGCGTCAACTGCTCATTTATCTTCCAGATGTCCTGCGCATAGACGCCATAGAGCATGTCGATGTTGTTGGAATTGTCCACGATCGAAATTGGGGTGTCGCTGATTTGCTTGCCTGACGAGTCGGTCGGAAACGCAAGCGTCGTGTCGTCGAGCTCAACTCCGTACTCGCCGACGTAAAAGCCGGCGCCGATATTGTGCACGCCCCACTTGCCGAGATCGAAGTCGCGCGATACGTCCGTCTGCAGCGTGTTGTCGAATTCGCTGTGAAAGGTCGTTGACGCCGCGCCCTGGTAAATCAGGTCGCCGACTGGATCGGGATTGAACTTGATGGTGCTATAAGCGCTCGTGTATGCGACCTGGTAGTTGATGCCGGGGCCGATAACGCCGCTCAGCGCCAGCACTCCGAAGTAGTAATTCTGATCCAGACTCTCGTCGATAGCGGTCGGCGGATACGACGCCGGACTGACTCCGGACAGCGTATACAGCGGCGGTAGCCCGGGTTGGTTGGGAATCTGGCTGTCATTGACCGAGACACCGGTAATCAGGCTCAGCTTAGTGAGGGGATTGATCTCGTAGGTGAAATAGCCGAATCCCTGCCCCTGATTAGTGAGGTTGTGATATGGGGTCGGACCCGGCGTGGCCGAGCTGAACGCAAGATTATCGTGAAGAAATGTGCCGGTGTAATAGTAGCTGAACGCGCCGTCGCACCCGCCGTACTCGAAACTCGGCTGCATCGTTTCCCGCTGACCGCCGTAAAAGCCGACATTGCCGCCGGGATCGGAGCATCCATTTTTCGTGACCATGTCGAGCACACCCGCATCACGATAGCCGTAGGTCACCGGCAGAACGCCGTCAATTAGACTCACCTGCTTCACGAAAAAGCTGTTGAAGATCTGGCCGAAGCCGCTGAAGCTGTCCATCGGCATCATCACGCCGTTGATGCGCCATTGCAGATCCTCGTGCTCGCCGCCGACATGGATCTGTTGCTCGTCATCCTGCACCACGCCCGGCATCTGCAACAGAACCTGGTTGATCGATGTGTTCTCGCCTTCCGGCAGCGCGGTGATGTCGTGCTGGGAGAACGTGTATTGGCTGTTGCCGGTTTGCGTGATGCCGTTGGCCTGCGGATTTATCCGCGTCGTCACCACATTGAGGCTGAGCGCGCTTTGGGATTGAAGCGCGATCGCCACGGTTGCCGTGCTGCCCGGCTTCACGGTCACAATCGAAGCCGAGGTCATAAAGCCCTTCTTGTTCGCCACGACCGCATACACGCCGCTTTTGACGCCGCGAAACTCAAACACGCCATCCTGATTGCTGCGGGATCGAGCCAGGATGTGTCCATCCTCGGTCTGCAGCAAAAGCTCCACCCCGCCGACCGGCCGATTCAGCGCATCTTTCACAGCCCCGTTGATATCCTGGCTGCTTTCGACGCCCGATTTCCCGCCTGTCGCTTGCGCGAAGACATTTGTAACTAAGCCGAACACCATCATCGCTAATGCCGCTGCGAATAACCTCCGCATCGTGAACTCCTCTCCCAGAGCATTCGCCGGCGCATGGTCTACTGCCGTGCGCAGCAAATGACTCCGCGCCGCTCCATGGCGGCACGGATCGTGGAAACGGTCTGAAATTTTGGGAGCCTGGAGACTAGCTGCGCGAGGGCGGCGCGCGGCCAAACAGATGCGAATCAAACAAGAAGGTGAGCGCCACCAGTCTCGTCCCGGATGGCGAACTGTCAGCGCAGCCCGGCGCTTCGATCGCTCCCGGCGAAACCGATACGGCGGGAGCGTGGAAATGCATCAGGCACAGCGCGCACAATCCGTCCGCGACGCTCGCGGTGGTGCTCGCCGAATAACTCTGTTGGGTAGCGAGCGGATGAAAATGCGCGACAGCAAACGACTGCGCGAAAAACAGAATCGCGGCGGCAGTGGCCGCGACCAGGCGGAGTTTTCGAACACGTCTGCTGTTTCGCGCGGGGTGCATGATTAGCACTTCGGATCGCTGCCAACAGTTTTGCCGGAGCATTTCGCCGTGGTCAAGCTGTTTCCCAACTTGCGCCGGTTTCGACCTCTTCAGCCATGTCGTCGCGTTCCGCAACAGCCCGATAAACACGGAGTTGGCGATGGTCCCCGTCCGCTACAACTCCAGAGGTGTCATGGAGCGGCGCGCGACCTCGATCATGACGGCCCTGGGCGTCGCGCTGGTCGCGATGATCTTCGTCATCGTGTTTGGCTCTATTGCGACCATGCGCGGCCTGTAATCCTGGGATTGCCTTTCCACTCGCGCCGTCTTTATTGACAAATGAACGTTCATTCAGTAGAGTTTATGGTACGCGCTGCTGCGTCGAATGCGCGTCGCGAACATTAGCCAATGGCTGAAGCAGTACGCTCCCAATCTCATGATGACGCGCTGGCGCGCCATCGCCGCCGCCAGATCTTTGACGCCGCTTGCCGCGTACTCAAGCGCAAGTCGTTTCACGAGGCGTCGGTCAAGGAATTCGCGCTAGAAGCCGGCATCGCAGCCGGCTCGATCTATGTCTACCTCGAAAGCAAAGACGAATTGCTGGTGCTTATCGCCGAATCGATGGTCGGCGAATTGATCGAAGCCCTGCCTTCAATTCGCGAGCGCGCCGGTGACGATCCTCGCCGAGAGCTATTAGCGCTCATGCGCGCGATCATGGATGTAATCGATCGCTATCGTGAGGCCTTCAACGTGCTGCATCATGAGGGCCGCTATCTCAGCCGCCGTCCGCGTTATCGCGAGGCGATGAACCGCGCGGTCGATCCTTACCTCTCAGCGGTTCGCGATGTACTGGAGCGCGGACGCGCCCGCGGAAGCGTCCACTTTCATGACTCGCTCAGTGCCGCGCATATCATTCATATGCTGTGCGCCGGATGGGCGACCGGAGGCGGCTCGCTCAAGGGAATCGCGATGGATACGTACTGGAAGGAAGTGACCGGAATAATCGAAGGCCGCTTTTTCGCGCCGGCTTTGCCGGATGCGGGGAAATGACGCGGGAGTAATAACGATGGCATTTTACGATCGGCGCACCTTGGACGGCGTTTACAGCGTGCGCGAGAGCGTCAACCAGATAATGAACTATCGCTATGCCGAGGAGCGGATGATGCGGATGATGGCGGGATGGATCGCGCTGACCCCTGAAATCGCGGTCAAGCTCGAGATGGCGCGGCAGGTGTACGAGGACGCGCTTCATACCGACGCGCTCGGCAAGCGTCTGCCGGAGCTGCGCGCGCCCGCACAGGTCTCCAAGCCGGCGAATGAAAACTTCGTCACCTTTATTCAGGAGCTCGAAGACAAGGAAGAGTGGGAAGACACGATCGAGCGGCTGATCGGCATCTACCGGGTGCTGAAACCGCATCTGATTTCGCATTACAGCGCGCACGTCAGTGCTGCGAACCCGGTTTACGAGCCGCCGACGATCAGGATCCTCGCGCGGATGCTTGAAGAAGAAACCGAGCACGTCGACAAGGGGATGGTGCTGCTGCGCGATTTGCTTGATTCGCCGGAAAAGCATCGCCGCGCCTCTAAATGGCAGGCACATCTGGAAGATTTGCTCGCCGCGTCTGGCGGCGTCACAGGTTTTACGCCCGAAGAGGAGTCGCCGAAGAAATTCGGCCGCAGTTGATGAAGGTTCCGGAGCTCGAAGCGCGAATAATCGCACACGGCAAGGCGCTGCTCGAAGGCGCCGCGGCATCCGAAGCTTTCGTCGATCCGGCCGCACGCGAAAACTACCGTGCCGCGGTGATCGAAGCGACGCGTCATCGCTTCGATAGTTGCGAGCGGCTGGCGCTCGCCAGGATCGGCGAGCAGTTCATGTCCAAGATCCGTCTATGGGCCGGCGATAAGAGCATCACGCTGCTCATTCGATGGAAGCGGGCAAGTGACGGTGCGTGGGTGATAGCGGACGCCGAGGACACAACCGGTAAGCGCTCGCCGTGGAGCGATATCGCGCATTATTCGCAGGAGCGCGGAGGTGTTCGCGATGCCTGAGCTGGGAAATCGCGCCAATGTGATGGGCCCTCAGCCGATCGCGAACATCATCGAGCCGCCGGAGTCGATGGCTAGGTCTGCCGAAGGGCTGATTCGCGCGCTGATGGCGGGCGATCGCGCGCAGGTCGACGCGGCGACATCCGACCAGGCGAGAGCACAGATGGCGAAAATAGGAGACGCTATCAAGCCCCACGCCTACGACCGCTTCGACATAATCGGCCGCGCTCGAATCTCAAAGCACTGGTTTATCAAAGCGCGACTCTTCGGCGCGAATGCGAAGCCCTTTACCATCCAGTTCAGACTCGCGCCCGAAGCTGATAATTCTGAATGGACCGTGCGCGATGCCTACAACCTGACCGAGACGCGCTCGGCATGGAGCCGCGGATAGACGTCGCGAAGGAAAAGAATCCGGGAGAAAACGTCATGCAGCGAATGATTCCTGTCGACAAACTCGCCCGCGTCGAGGACCATATCCTGGTGCCCGCTGAGCGCAGTCGCGCCGCGCGCGTGGAACAAGGCCTGACGCCGAACGGCGCGATGCCTTACGAAGACGATTTCCTGAAGGCGCGGCTCCATGGAATCTGCGCCGGGGAATTCCAGGCGATGGAGGCTGCGGGCCGGACGGTGTTCGATTTTCCCGACGCGCCGTGGGAATTTCAGCTCGATATGGCGCGCCAGGTCTGGGACGAATCCCGTCACGCCGAGATCTACATGAAGTTGCTCGACTACGCCGGTTCGTTTTACGGCGAATTCCCCGAGAGCGAAGTGCTTTGGTCATGCACCCAGGCCGAGGACCCGGCGGCGCGCGTGGCGGGAATCAATCGCGGACTCGAAGGCCTCGCGTGTGACGTGTTTGAGCAGTTAATCCGCCTGGCGCAGAAGATGGGCGACGAAGTGATCGAGCGCTCCGTCGATTACGTGCTCGCTGACGAGATCACGCACGTGCGGATGGGATCGAAGTGGATGCGCAAGCTCACCGAAGGCGATCCGGAGCGCTTCAAGAAGGCGCAGGAGTTCCAGAACAATATCGACGACTTGTTCAATTTCGGCGGCACTCGCACCACAGTCGAGAAAGCCGGCCGTATCAAGCAGCGCGTCGGTGACAAGGAGATCGAGATCGATCAGGGAATCACGATCGCCCGCGAGGCGCGGCTGCTCGCGGGATTTACCGAAGAGGAACTAGAACGGCTGATCCGCGGCTTCGGCAAGAGCCAGGCTTATTGAGAAGCCGGCTTTATTAGAGGAGTGCCAAAATGCAACGCTGTATACCGGTTGATCGTCTGGCGCGGCCCGACAATATCGTACTGATGCGTGGAAAGCAGGTGCGCGAAATCCGCGAGGAACAGGGCCTGGAAGGGCGTCCCCTGCCCTTCGATCATGAAGCGCTGCGCGCGCGACTGCACGGAATCATGACCGGGGAATTCCAGGCGATGGAGGCTGCGGGCCGTACGCTGTTCGATTTTCCCGACGCGCCGTGGGAATTTCAGCTCGACATGGCACGCCAGGTCTGGGATGAAGCACGCCACAGCGAAATTTTCGAGCGCCTGCTGCGCTATATGGGTGGCGACCCGGGCGACTACGTTGAAACCGAGATCCTGTGGCGGTGCACCCAGGCGGAGGATCCAGCCGCGCGCGTGGCGGGAATCAATCGCGGCCTCGAAGGTCTCGCCTGCGACGTTTTCGACCAACTTATCCGAATCGCGCAGCGTAATGGCGATGAAGTCATCGAGCGCGCGATCGACTACGTGCTCGCCGACGAAATCACTCACGTGCGGATGGGATCCAAGTGGATGCGCAAGCTCACCGAAGGCGATCCCGAACGGCTCGCGCGCGCGAAGGCATTCCAGGAGATGGTCGACGAGGTGTTCAACTTCCGCGGCGGGCGCCGCGCTCAGGAAGATGTTGCCAACGACGACGGCACGATGCTGACAATCGCGCGCGAGGCGCGGCTCCTTGCGGGATTCACCGAAGAGGAGCTACAGCATCTCGTCGAATCGACGCGCAAATCCGCCGCCTACTGACCGCCGCGCGCGCGGCTTCTTAACCGGCAACAACGCATTTTTAGTAGGACGGATCTGAATCCGTCCTACCTTTTTCGCCTGCTAATTTTTGTTCCTGTCAGGAGCGCTGATTTGACGCCCCGATGCGGAATCCGCGCGAGCATGAACGTGCCTCAAGAAACTTTAAACATCCGTTCTGATCTTCTCATCTGAACAGTTGTATTTTCAGCGATGCTGGATTAGCTTCCCTACTCGCATGACATTAGCGGCGTTGCCCGTGGAAATTAGCGGCGGGCGCGTGGGTTAAACACTCCGCAGTGCAGGGGCTTACCTGAGCGGGGTAACCATGAGGTCCATAATGGATTCGCGTATTGTCAAGCCTATTTCAATGATCACAGGTTTGGTGTTTGCGTTGTGCGCGTTCGGCTCTGCCGCACATGCGCAAGTCAAACCCGGAGATTTCATCAACTACGAAAACGAGGCGAAGATTAGAGGCTTGGTCTCGCTGGGCACCTTCGATGCCGTCAATCACGGAATGACGATGAAAATCGTCCCTACCGAGCGCATCGATTGGCCGCCTCCTTATAAGGATGCAACCGAGAAATACTCCGCGCAGGTCC
>JASHOJ010000158.1 GCA_030041155.1 Candidatus Binataceae bacterium
GCGATTGTTGAAACGATACTGAAACTCCGCGAGATAGAGCGGCAGGTACTTCCTGCTCACGTTGTGATAGGTGCCGACGACTCCGCGTTTGAGCAGGCTCCAAAAGCTCTCGATGCTGTTGGTGTGGACTTCGCCGCGTACATACTCGCCCTGCCGATGGCTGACCGATTCGTGCGGCACGCCGCTGCCCTTGAGCAGCATGTAGCCAGCATGCTCATCTGTTGCGACCAACTTCACGTTTTTCGTATCGACCACGTTCCGAACAAAGCGATCCATCGTCGGAACGTCCGCATGCTCGATCATCTGACAAGTGACGTTTCCCTTGCGCGAGATTGCTCCGATGACCGCAGCCTTATCCCATCCGCCACGGCGGCGCTTGTGTTCGCTCTTATGGCGATTGCGCGCCTGTCCGCCGATGTAAGTTTCATCGATTTCTACCTGACCGATCAGCCTCGGAAATCCCTCATCGCGCATTGCGGCACGCACGCGCTGGCACATATACCACGCCGTCCGGTAGTCGCCGCTCTTTATCTGCCGATGGATTTGCAGAGCGCTGATGCCTTTCTTGCTCTGCGTCATCAAGTAGATGACCTGAAACCAAGTCGAGAGCGGATAATTCGTATTCTCGAAGATCGTCTTCGTGATCACGCTGAAGCGATAACCGTTGCGACCGCCACAATCCTGATTCTTGCAAGCCCAGTGAAATGGTTTGTGCTTCAATTCGTAAACGCGTTCGCTTCTGCCGCAGCGCGGGCACTTTACGCCATCCGGCCAGCGCAGATCGCGGAGCAGAGCCTTGCAGGCAGTCTCATCGCTGAACTGCCTCATCAGGTCCGCGAGACTTATCGATGGCTGTACGGTCTTGGGTTTTCCGGCTTCGACTCGTTTGTCCATGAGACAAATATACGCATTTTCCGGTTGAGTGTCAAGCCCAACATAATCCCCCAACAAACCGCGGGAGAGGAATTTCACAAGTGCTCACGCGACGCACCATTGCACGCCGAGAGAACTAAATTGTCATTCCCGCGCGTCTGAGTTGCCCGGCGCGCGAGGAATCCCGTTGCATCCAGGCATCGTCTGCGATGGTCACTCGATTGCTTGGCCTGATGTAGTGTACAAATATGCACGAGTGAAGGCGCGTTGTGGAATTCGAGTGGGACACGAGAAAGGCGGCGACCAACCTTCACAAGCACGGAGTCCGATTCGCCGAGGCGGCGACCGTGTTCGACGATGACGCGATGTTGACTATGCCAGATCCCGATCCTGAGGAGGATCGCTTCGTGGCGATTGGAATCGGTTCTATGGGAAGAATCCTGGTTGTCGTTTACGCTCCGCGCGCCGAGCGCATCCGAATCATTTCCGCCCGCAAAGCCACTCGGCGTGAGCAATCTCAGTACGAGAGAAAACACAGATGAAAAGGCAATACGATTTCAGCAAAGCGCGCAGAGGCCCGCTCGTACCCTCAACTCCGGGAAAGACGCGGATCACGATTCGACTCGATAACGATGTGATCGAGCATTTTCAGGAGATCGTGGATCGGACGGGCGGCGGCAACTATCAGACCCTGATCAACGACGCCCTTCGCGAATTCATCCGGGGTGCGCGGCTGGAGAAGGTCGTGCGCGAGGCGGTCCGGCAGGAAGTGAAGGCGGCACGCGAAGCCCTCGTCCACGCCTCGTGAATGATGCGTTCGCGGTGGCGCGTGGGAGATGGGACGGATCACCGCGGGCTCGTCAGCGCGCCGCTCTGGGATCAGCGCGAGCGCGACGCGGCAGGCACGCGAGCAGCCAGACATAAATAATGACAGCCGATGCTGTGCGATGTGGCGCGGGAGGCGCTACTCGTAGCGGAGTGCGTCGATCGGATGCAGAAGCGAGGCTTTGCGCGCCGGATAGTAGCCGAAGAACACGCCGACCGCGGCGGAGAAGATAAACCCGCCCGCGACCGCGGTCGGAGACACCAGCGTCGGCCATCCCGCCACCGCGGAAATCAGCTTCGATGAGAAGATCCCTAACAGCGCGCCCGCGAATCCTCCCAGCACGCTCAGCAGCACCGCCTCGACCAGGAACTGAAGCAGAATATGGATCCGCCGCGCTCCGATCGCCATCCGGATTCCGATCTCGCGGGTGCGCTCGGTCACCGACACCAGCATGATGTTCATGATTCCGATGCCGCCGACCAAAAGCGAAATCGAGGCGACCGCGGCGAGCAGCAGCGTCATCACCTTGCCCTGAGCCTCCGAGGCCTGCGCGACCTCGTTGAGGCTCCGCACGGTGAAGTCGTTATCCTGCCCGGGCTGGATATGATGCCGCTGATGCATCGTCTGCGTGATCTGGTCCATCGCAGCGTCAACCAGATCGGCGCTCTTGGCCTGCACGTAGATCATGTTTACCACGCCGATAATCTTGGCCGGCGCGCCGAACGGACTGATATCCGTGCTTACCGTGCTGTAGACCGAGTTGGTGGTCGGCAGACCTTGATAAGGATCCTCAACGGTCGGGGTTGCGGTCGCGACCGCGATCGATTGCGAGGGGGCCGAAACTCCCAGCACCTTGCGCTCAGCGGTCTCGAACGGAATCAGCACGATATCGTCCTGATCCTGGCCCCACTGCGACTGGCCTTTGGGGGTCAGCACGCCAACCACGCGGAGCGGAAAATTCTTGACTCTGACAATCGCGCCGATCGGATTCTGCTCGTGGCCGAAGAGGTTGTTGACCACGGTCTGACCGAGCAGGCAGATATCGGCCGCGTTGCGATTGTCCTCATCAGTCATGTCGCGGCCCTGCGCAACCGGCCAATCGCGAATCTTCTGATATTCGGCGGTTATCCCTTCGATCACCGTGGTCCAATTCTGATTTCCGTTGACCACCTGGGAGATCTGCCGGTTCATGTAGCTGACAAGCATCACGGAATGGCTGTCGTCTCTTTTGATCGCTTCCGCATCGCCGACCTTCAGGGTGGAAGTCGAGCCGAGCCCCGCGTGCACGCCGTTGGAAGTGGTCGCTCCGGGTAGCACGACCAGAAGATTGGTGCCAAGACTTTCGAGCTGCTCCTGAACGGAGGCGCGCGCGCCATCGCCCACCGCGACCATCGCGATTACCGCGGCGACCCCGATGAAGATGCCAAGCATCGTAAGCGCCGCGCGCATCTTGTTGCGATTAATCGCGCGCGCCGCCGCCGCCAACGCCATCGTGCCGAAGGTCCACACCTCGTCGGCGGCCGGCACCGCTTCCTCGTCTTTGGAGGACCCGATTTGGGCGGACGCAATTTTGGCCATCGCCGCGTCCGCCGGATTCGCATTTGCGGGGGCCTGGCGCGGCTGCTTGCGCATGTCGGAGACGATCTGCCCGTCGCGAAAAGTAACCGTGCGGTCGGCATAGGCGCCGATATCGGGATCGTGAGTGACGAGGATTACCGTGATGCTCTGCTCGCGGTTGAGCCGCGTGATCACGTCCATGATCTCGCTTGAGCTGGTGGAATCGAGATTGCCGGTCGGCTCGTCAGCAAGCACGATTGAAGGACGATTTATCAGCGCGCGGGCGATCGCGACGCGCTGCTGCTGCCCGCCGGAGAGCTGATTGGGATGGTTCTGCGCGCGCCCGGAGAGGCCGACCTGCTCCAAAAGCTCTCTGGCGCGATGGGCCGAGTCGGAATTCCACGCGGAATAAAAGAGCGGCAGCTCCACATTCTCCAGCGCGGTCGTCCGCGCGAGCAGGTTGAAATTCTGGAACACGAATCCGATTCGGCGGCTGCGGATCGCGGCGAGCTCTTCCTCGCTAAGCCCGGCAACGTCCTCGCCCTCGAGCAGGTAGCGGCCGCGAGTCGGCCGATCGAGGCATCCGATGATGTTCATCAGGGTCGATTTGCCGGATCCCGACGCGCCCATCACCGCGACAAATTCGCCCCGCTCGATTCGAAGCGAGGTGCCGCGCAGCGCGTTCACCTCGACCTCGCCCAAGACGTAGGTTTTCCAAAGATCGACTATTTCGATTACCGGAGGGGTCACGGATGTCGCGCGGGTAGGCATTATCGCGGAAAGTGCAGATGAGCGTGCGATTGGGTGGTGGTGGGCTGGATTTCGTCGGTCACCACCATCTGGCCCGGCTTCAGCGGACCGCTCAGCATCTGGACGTTCACGCCGTCGTCGAGTCCGATAGTAACCGGCACCGGGCGGATTCCGTGGTGGGTACGAATCCATACTTTGGCGGAGTGTGAGTTGGAGATGGCGCCATCGGGCGCCGGCGCCGGATCGTCGGCAAGCTGAGCAAACTGCCGATGCGATTCTCTGGGCTTGAAGCGCAGCGCCTCGATCGGAATGCGGACCGCGTCATCGCGGCGCGCGGTCACGATCGTTACGTTCGCGGTCATCCCGGGCTTGAGCAGCAGTTCGGGGTTATCGACGTTTACGACCACATCGTACGTCACGACGTTCTGCACCGTGATCGGAGCCTGGCGAACCTGTCCGACCACGCCCTGGAAGGAGCGATCCGGGAACGCATCGACCTTGAAGTTCGCGGCCTCGCCCACCCTGACGTTTCCGATGTCGGATTCGCTGACGTTGGCATCGACCTGCATCTTGGTCAGGTCCTTCGCGACCAGGAACAGAATCGGAGTCTGGAAGCTCGCGGCGACGGTCTGGCCGACATCGACGTTGCGGGCAACCACGGTGCCATCGACCGGCGAAACGATATTGGTGTAATTCAAATTGAGCTGAGCGTTGCGGAGGGTCGCCTCCTGCTGTTTGATCGCGGCCGCGTCGACGCCCAATTGCGCAACCGCCTGATTGTAGACGCTGCGCTGATTATCGACCTGATCCTGCGACACCGCCTCATCCTTGATCAGCGCTTGATCGCGCTCGTAAGTGACTTTCTGGTACTTGAGATTGGCCGCATCCTTCTCGTACTGCGCCTTGGCGTCAGCCAGCGCAGCGGACGAGAGCGCGACTTGCGCGGCGTATGGCCGCGGATCGATCTTGGCGATCACCTGGCCCTTTTTGACCGCCGAGTTGAAGTCGGCGTAAATCTCGGTGATAGGCCCGGAAACGTAGGTGCCGATCTGAACCGTGACCACCGGGTTGACCGTTCCGGTCGCGACTACCGATCGGATTATGGGGCCTTTGGTAACCGCCGCGGTGACGAACCGAACCACGCGCGAGCGCCCGCCGAACAGGTACCATCCGGCGAGAACGAGTACGATCACTACTATCGCAACCCGCACGCCGGTCCTGGACAACAAAAATTTCATTGAGCTTTTGATTATGAGCCTGAGTTCGGCTTTGATCCACTATTCACGGTTTCGCGTGTTGATTAGACGCGTCAGCTATCGCAGAGTTTCAGGTCGAAAGCGGGCTTAAATAGCCCTTATTTCAAAGCTTGCTATCGTAAGGAGAATCGAAATGCCCCAGATGCCACCGCTCGTCGGAATCCGCGTGCTCGATTTGACCCGTTATCTTGCGGGACCCTTTTGCACCCAGATTCTGGGTGACTACGGCGCCGAGATTATCAAAGTCGAGCCGGTGGAACATCCGCGCGGCGAACTGGGCGGCGGCGATTCGGGCAAAGACAGCTACTTTTTCCTGTCGGCAAACCGCTCTAAAAAGAGCGTCCGGATTGCGGTCAAGAAGCCGGAAGGCCACGCGCTCCTGATGCGGATGGCCGAGCGCGCCGACGTGGTGGTGGATAATTTCCGCCCCGGCGTGATCGACGCGATGGGGCTCGGCTACGAGCGGCTATCGGCGATAAACCCGCGGATCATCACGTGCAGCATCTCCGGTTTCGGCGCCTCAGGGCCGCTGCGCGACTTCCCCGGCTTCGATCAGATAGCGCAGGGAATCTCGGGGCTGATGAGCGTGACCGGCACGCCCGAATCCGGGCCGACGCGGGTTGGAATAGCGATCTGCGACCTGCTCGGCGGAATGTTCTCGGCGCAGGGAATTCTGCTCGCGCTGGAGGCGCGCCATCGCACCGGCCGCGGCCAGAAAGTGGAGACATCGCTGCTCGAATCGATCGTGAGCATCCTAAGCTGGTCGGCGGGAATCTATTTCGAGACCGGCAAGACGCCGGCGCCCGCGGGCAATCATCATCCGCTCTCATCACCACACGGCGTGTTCCATGGCCAGGACCGTCCGTTCAACATCGCGGTTGGAGCCGAAGCGATGTGGCGCAAGTTCGTGGTGGTTATCGGACGGGAAGAACTGGCGCGCGATGAGCGATTCAAGAGCGCGGGCGCGCGAGTGAAAAATCGCGCCGCGCTCAGCGCCGAGATCGACGCGGTGACGCGCACGCGTCCGGCGGATTACTGGATCGAGGTTCTCAATCGCGAGGGTATTCCGGCGGGCCCGATTCTGACCGTTGAAGAGATATTGAACCATCCGCAGATCGCGGCGCGCGAGATGCTGCTGAAGCTGCCGCATCCGGCGCTCGGCACTTATCTTACGACCGGGCTTGCCGCCAAGCTCAGCGAAACGCCGGGACATATCACGCGGCCACCGCTGGTCGGCGAGCATACCGACCAGGTGCTGAAAGACAGCGGGTTATCTGCGGAAGAGATCGCGCGGCTGCGCGACTCGGCAGTCATCGCATAGCGGCTGCGATAGGGTTGCGGCGCGGCGATTGCTCCTCGTGGGCAATCGCCGTGCCGCAACCGTCGCGCGCATCGGTCGTAGCGATCATATAGGCTGAAAGTAGCCGCCGATGGCCGCCAATCGCGCAGCGCAAGAAATCTTCTGCGAACGAACTGGCGAGAGAATCGGATTGATGGGCCGCCGCCGATTTCCAATCGTCCTCCTCTCGGGTGTCATCACCGCAATCATCTTATGCTGCATACGCGCGCCGCGCGGCGCGGCGCAGATGCTTCAGCAGCAGGTTGCTCCGCAAATCACGCCGCGCGCGAACGCGACGCCGCAACCGGCGCAGCCTTCGACTGGCACGCTCAACATCCCTCAGGCGCCAATCGCTCCGAGATCGCAGCTATCCGCTCCGCCCGCTACTCCGCCGCCCACGCCCGCGCCGATTCCGCCGCCCGCGATGCTCGAGCAGGCGCCGCCAAAGCTTCCGGCGGTGTTTCGCGGATGCTGGCAGGGCGAAGTCGGCTTGCTCGATTCGATAGAGCGGCTGCCCGGCGCGCACAAACTCGGTTATTGGACGCCTAAGACTTACCGGCTGTGCTATAAACGTGTCGGCAGCGGTCCGTTCCAACTGACGTTCAGCGAAACCGGAGTCGCGCCGAGCAGCAAGATCGTCAATGCCCATGGCCGGGTGGATGTGCTCGCGACTGACGGCCGTTATTACGCCCGGCTTGAATCCCATCTGCAGTTCGACGAGTACGACGTCAGGCCGGTAACCGCGGGCGAAACATTTCACGTTGAGGAGACGGCCCTTCTCGATTGCCGAATCAACAATGGCGCGATGGCGGTCGCGGCGAGCGTCGATGGCACCCGCGATAGCGCACCGTGGTTTCGAGCGCGATGGCGCGCGCTTTTCCGCCCGGTTCCCGATGCCAGGTGAGGTCTTCGAGGTTGATGCTTTTGCCGATGCGGAGCCGACATGAATCCATTCAGTCTAATCAACATGAGCGCTCTTACTCTGTTCGGCCTGTTCGCGGTGTCCGCGATGCTTGTGTGCTATGCGCTAGAGGAGCGAAGCACCTGGTATATTCTCGCGTTTGCGTTTTCATGCGCGCTGGGCTCGGCCTACGGATTTCTGCAAGGCGCGTGGCCATTCGGGTTGGTGGAGGCGATCTGGTCGCTGGTGGCGGCGCGCCGATGGTGGCTGGCTCGGCAATCCGCCGTGGTTCAACCGAGGACAAGCATCGGCTAGTCGCTGCCGGTTATATCGGCGACAGACGTGCGCTATCGTCTTAGCCGATGGACCATGCACATCACCGGAGCGCGGCGGCAAAGGACAACATCGCGATCGATCCCGTTTGCGGCATGGAAGTCGATACCGCGTCGACCGATCGAGTGGTGACGCACAATGGTACTCCCTACTATTTCTGCAACGACAAGTGTCTAGCACTGTTCAAGGCAAATCCCGGCGAATTCGCGGATAGCGGCGCGGTCTCCGCCGCCGATCGCTCATCCGCGGCGGCCGCAGGCGCGCTGCCGGGAACTCAATTCACCTGCCCGATGCATCCGGAGGTCATCCGCGACAGGCCCGGAGCGTGCCCGATCTGCGGGATGGCGCTGGAGCCGGTCTCTCCGCTCGCCGCGGTCCATGAGGAAAATCCCGAGCTCGCTTACATGACGCGAAGGTTCTGGGCCGCGCTGGTGCTGACGATCCCGGTTCTCGCGCTCGCGATGTTGCCGGAATCGATAGTCGGCGCGGTGCTTCGACCACCGTCCGCGCAGTGGGTGACGCTGGTGCTCGCGACCCCGGTCGTTGCGTGGGCGGGCGCGGCGTTCTTCGAGCGCGGCTATCAATCGCTCAAGACACTCAACTTGAACATGTTCACCCTGATCGCGACCGGTATCGGCGTCGCGTACATCTATAGCGTTATCGCCACGGTCGCTCCTGGAATCTTTCCGCCCGAAGTGCGCGGCGCTTACGGCGTCGTGCCGGCCTATTTCGAGGCGGCATCCGCGATAACGGTGTTGGTCCTGCTCGGGCAGGTTCTGGAGTTGCGCGCGCGATCGCGCACCAGCGGCGCGGTGCGCGCGCTGCTTGGGCTCACGCCGAAAACCGCGCGCCGGATCGATGATGGCGGCGCGGAGGCCGACGTGCCGCTCGATCAAGTCCGTATTGGAGATCGATTGCGGGTGCGACCGGGCGAGAAAATTCCGGTGGACGGAGTGGTGCTCGAAGGCGCGAGCACAGTTGACGAATCGATGATCACCGGCGAGGCGATTCCCGCCGAAAAGAAGGCCGGCGACCGCGTGGTCGGCGCAACCGTCAACGCAACTGGCAGCTTCATCATCCGCGCCGAGCGGGTCGGATCCGAGACGCTGCTTGCGCAAATAGTGCAGATGGTGTCGGCCGCGCAGCGCAGCCGCGCGCCGATTCAGCGAGTAACCGATCGCGTGTCCGCCTACTTTGTGCCGAGCGTAATCGCGATTGCGGCAATCACGTTCGCGGTCTGGTTCGTGCTCGGCTTCGGGATCGGGCATGCAATCATCAATGCGGTCGCGGTGCTGATAATCGCGTGCCCATGCGCGCTCGGCCTGGCAACTCCGATGGCGATCATGGTCGGGACGGGACGCGGCGCATCCGAGGGCGTGCTGATTCGCAACGCGGAGGCGCTGGAAGTGCTGGAAAAAGTCGACACGCTGCTGGTTGACAAGACCGGCACCCTGACCGAGGGCAAGCCCCGTCTGGCGGCGGTAACAGCACTGTCACCAGGCGGCGAAAACGAGGTGCTGCGCCTGTCGGCGAGCCTTGAGCGCGCAAGCGAGCATCCGCTCGGCGCCGCCATTGTCGCCGCCGCTAAGGAACGTTCGCTCGCGCTCGCTGCGGTTACGGATTTCCGCTCGATTGCGGGCAAAGGTATCGAAGGGGTGGTCGATGGCCATCGGGTAGCGCTCGGCAATCCCGCGATGCTCGCCGAACTCGGAATCAGCGCGGATGAGTTCGATGCGCGCGCGGCGGAGATGCGCCGCGACGGGCAGACCGTGATGCTGGCCGCGATCGACGGACGAGCCGCCGGTGCGCTCGGCGCCGCCGACCTGGTTAAGCGCTCGACCGCCGAAGCGGTGCGCGCGCTTCATGACGACGGCATTCGAATCGTGATGCTCACCGGCGACAACCGCACGACCGCGGCCGCGGTTGCGGCGAAGCTCGGAATCGATGAGGTTCGCGCGGAGATTCTTCCGCAGGAAAAAGCGCTCGAGGTCAGGAGGTTCCAGGCGCAGGGAAGAATCGCCGCGATGGCGGGCGACGGCATCAACGACGCGCCGGCGCTCGCGCAGGCGCAGGTGGGAATCGCGATGGGCACCGGCACTGACATCGCAATCGAGAGTGCGGGCATAACGCTGGTGCGCGGCGACTTGAGAGGAATCGCGCGCGCGCGCCATCTCTCGCGCGCGACTATGCGCAACATCCGGCAAAACCTGTTCTTCGCGTTCATCTACAACGTGATTGGAATTCCGATTGCCGCCGGAGTTCTGTACCCGGCAATCGGCCTGCTGCTGAGCCCGATCATCGCAAGCGCCGCGATGAGCCTGAGCTCTGTTTCGGTAATCGCAAACGCGCTCCGGCTCCGCCACGCGCACCTGTGATTCGCCGTAACTGCAAAATCGGCTTGCGATCCGCAGCCCGAGCCATTTAATTTCGATGCAGGCGATGCACGCGAAAAATCTTCCGGGTCGCATCGCCCAGAACGGAAGTACGCCGCTCACCACTTCAGGAGAAATACCAGGAGAATAAGATGACTGCGCCACTCGACCCGCAGATGAAAGCTTTCCTCGATGTCGCCAATGCCGCCGGCCCGCTGTTTCTGCGCGCGGAAACTCCCGAACAGGCGCGCGCCAAGATGATGGCGTTGCTGGAGGCGAACAAAGTTGAGCCCACGCCGATCTATCGCATCGAGGACCGCCTGATTACGGGTCCTCACGGTTCGTTGCCGCTAAGGATCTACACGCCGGAGGGCCGGCCGCCGATGGGAATTCTCCTCTACTTTCATGGCGGCGGATGGGTGCTCGGAAATCTGGAGACTCATGACGGGCTGTGCCGAAATCTTGCCAAAGGCGCAGGATGCGTCGTGATTGCCGTGGATTATCGGCTCGCGCCGGAGCATAAGTTTCCCGCCGGACTGGAGGATTGCTACGCGGCGACTAAATGGGCCGGCGAAAATGCAGCAGCGCTTGGCGGTGACTCCAGCCACATCGCGGTCGGCGGCGACAGCGCCGGCGGCACTCTCGCGACCGCGGTCGCGATCCTTGCCCATCGCCGCGGCGGACCGAGGCTGTGCTTCCAGCTCCTGTTCTATCCCGCAATCTCGTCGGCCAACGATACGCCGTCGCAGAAAGAATTTGCCGACGATGGATTCGTGCTGTCGCGCGGCGACATGAATTGGTTTTGGGAACGCTATCTGAACAGTCCGGCGGACGCCAAGAATCCACTGGCCTGCCCGCAGGCAGCCGATGCGAAGGAGCTAGCCGCTCTGCCGCCCGCCCTGGTTGAGACCGCAAGCCACGATCCCCTGCGCGATGAGGGCGAGGCGTATGCCGAACGGATGCGCAAGGCGGGCGTTAGCGTGGTCGCATCGCGCTATGACGGAGTGACGCACGGGTTTGTCAGCTTTTCCGAGTTGCTGGACAAGGGCAAGCAGGGACTGAAGCAGGCAACCGACGCGCTGCGCGCCGCCTTCGCGCTATAAAGCGCCGCTAGCCTCGCAAAGCGGTTGATCTTCGGACGCTGCCCCATCATGCGTCCGCAGTGGCGCCCGGTTATATTATTGCGCCATGAGGCGACGCGCCAAACGCCTGGTGTCGCAGGGTGAAACCCTGGGCGCGGGCTCCGACACGTCTTTTTTCAGCGATTTCTACCATCATTTGGTTACCTCCTCGTGGCCGGTCCTGCTCGGCTACATCGTCATCGGGTATGGCGTTTTCAACGGGCTCTTCGCGCTCATCTACTATCTCGATGGCGGAGTCGAAGGAGCGCGTCCCGGTTCGTATCTGGACATGCTCTTCTTCAGCGTCCAGACGATGGCAACGATCGGGTACGGCAAGCTGACGCCGGTCTCGCTGCTGGCCAATGCGCTCGTTTCATTCGAGGCGCTGTTCGGACTGGTCGCGCTCGCGATGATGACCGGATTGATGTTCGCCAAATTCTCGCTGCCGACCGCGCGCGTGCGCTTCAGCGAGGATGCGGTCATCTCGAACCGCGACGGCGTGCCGACCCTGATGTTCAGGATGGCCAACCTGCGCGCGAATCGAATCGTCGAGGCGCAGATCCACGTCACGCTGACCGTCCTGGAATCGACGCTGGAAGGCGATGAGGTGCGCAGATGGTACGATCTCGCGATGGTGCGCGATCGCAGCTCGCTGTTCGCCCTGTCGTGGACCGCTCAGCATCGTGTCACCGAGAACAGTCCGCTGTTCGGCGCGACGCCCGAGTCGCTCGAAAGCGCGAGCGCGGGGGTTACGGTTTTGCTTACCGGACTTGACGAGACGTTTTCGCAGACCATTCACGCGCGCCACTTTTACACCGCCGGCCATATACGATTCGGCAAACGTCTGGCCGACATCATGACCTTCGCGCCAGCTGGAGATGTGACGGTTGATTACGCGCGCTTCGACAGCGTGGTCGATGCGCCGGCGGAGTAGAACGCCGCCGCTTATCGCCTCACGATCGCGCTTGCTGAAGCCAGTATTCATCCACCGGCGTTAGCGCGCGTCCGCTCTGATGCTGCTCGAGCGCGCGCGCGGCATCGGTCAGGCGTCCGGCTTTTATAAGCGCCACAAAATGCGACTCGTTGAACACGCCGCGCTGCTCGTCGCTGCCGCCGCCGATTGCGATCTTCGGCAGCACCTGGCCAAAGAGGCCGGCTGCGCGCGCATATTCGCCGCGCGCAAATGCCACGGATGCGCGCGCCTGCCCGATTCCAACCCATCCCCATACCTCAGCTCGCGTCCCGATTTGGCTCTCGGCGTAGCGGCGCATCTCCTCCAGCGCGCGATCCACCTCCGCCGACTCGCCCGCTCGTTCCAGCGCATAAAAGTAGATCGCATTCAGGAACGGGAATGTCTGCTCGTGAGCATTGACGCGGATATGCGGAGCCATATCACGCCATAGATCGCCCGCGTCACCGCCCGCCAGCTCCAGGTACCAGAGCAGCAGAATCGCGTCGGTGTGCTGAGCAATCGACTCGGGCTCGGAACCCCACACGTGATTGCTATAGAGATCGAGCACGCGCTCGAAATCGAGCCGGTCCCGGTACATCACCGCAAGATGAAACGGATTGTGCGACTGAACAAACGGATTGAACCGCGCCCAAGTCGGCGCGAACGCCTCCATCGCGGCGATTCCCTCGTCAAGCTTCCCCTCGCCTGACCATACGTGGGCAAGACAGTGCTGCGCCCATATCTCCTCCGGATCCTGATCGAGCGCGGCGCGCGCGGCATCGGCCGCTTCGGCACGCCTGGCGTTGAGCTCGAGTGCGAACCCGAGCATCGCTTTGGCGTGCTTTACGTCGGCGTCTCGCGGCGCGATTTTTTCCATGAATCGCAACTGGCGCGCAAGATGCCCGGTTTCGAAGAAATGAAATTCCGCCAGCTTCGCCGCGAACATATCGCTCGGCCACTTCTCGATTATCCGCTCGTGCAATTCAAGCGCGCGCTCGAAGTCGCCGGCGCATCCGGCCGCCACCGCCTCGATAAAGATTCGCTCGCGCTCGGTCACGCGCTCCAGATGCTTTTGCGCGCGCGCGAGATACGGCGCGGCGCCACGCGCCTGCTCTTTTGATTGCAAATAGATGTAGAGCGACGCCGCTGAAGCCTGGAGCATCGCACAATCGGGCTCCGCCTTTGCCGCGGCCAGGATTTGCTCAATTCCGGGTCTCAGCGAAACCGCGGCGTCGACGTATCGATCGATCGCCGCGATCGCCTCCGATGAGTTCGTAGTGACCTGAAGGCCGCGGCTGTCGAGCTTCATGATATTTCGAGCCGTAACACGCTCATTTCGCCGATGTCAATTCACGATTCCGCGTGAGCATCGCATTGACGTTCCCGTACGCGTCCATTGTGATATTAGTCATGACTGGCGGAGCACGCATGTCATCGGATTCGCAAGTTTGGGATCTGGAAGGTTGGATTGGCCCTTATGCCGACCAGTTCCGGCGCGACGGATTTGTCGTGGTGCCCCAACTGCTCACCTTAGCCGAGCTCGATCGCTTTGGCGCCGCGGTGGATCGCGCCGTGGCTCATCGCAAGCGCTACGACCCGCGGCGGCTCGAAGAAAAATCGCTTTACGAGCAATCGTTCATCCAGTGCCTGAACCTGTGGGAAGACTCGCCCGACGTGTTGCCGCTGACCTTTCATCCTCGAATCGCCGAGGCCGCGGCGCGCCTGCTCGGAATCGAGGCGATCCGCTTGTGGCACGATCAGGCGCTGTACAAGGAAGCCGGCGGACGCATCACCGATCCCCATCAGGATCAGCCGTACTGGCCGATTCGCGAGACCGACACGATCACGGCATGGATTCCGTTTGACGGCTCCAGCGAAGAGAACGGATGCATGGGCTACGTGCCGGGCTCGCACGCGATCGGGCTGCGCAAATTTGTGAACATCTTCAATCCGTCCAAGGCGATCGACATCCTGAACGATCCGGCGATCAAAGCGATCGCGCCGCGCTATGTCGAAGTGCCGCGCGGCTCAATCGCGTTTCATCACGGGCTCACGGTGCATATGGCGCGGCCGAACCGATCGCAGCGCGCGCGCCGGGTGCACACGATGATCTATTTCCGCGACGGCAGCACGCGCGGCAACGAGCATACCCATCCGTCGGTGGATCGTCCGGGAATCAAGCTCGGCGAGATTATCGCAAGCGACCTGACGCCCATCGTCTGGCCGCGCCCTGCCGGTGATTATCCCGCCCCTCCGGCGATCCCGATGCTCGAAGCGCTGTCGCGCCGCGCGAACATCGGATCTCTTCCCGAACGGGACAAATAACCTGCTAGCGGCCTCGCTTTTATCAAGGCAGATTCGCGCGGTTAGCTTCACGCCAGCGGACCTGCTATTGTTTTGCGGTCCGAATGGGAGTTAACGCGCAAATCATGTTGGCCAAATACCGCCAGAGGACGGGTCCGTCCCGTGATCGCGCGTACTTTCTTCTTCCTGCTCATTAGGTAGCACCAGAAGTCCGAAATAGAAGGCGGTCACGGATGCGAAAGGCGCATCTGCGGCCGCCTTTTTCGTTTTGGGGCCTCAATGAAGCGAACCGTCGTGGAGAAAAAGCGATGAAGCCATCAATTGCTGAGATCAAAAATCTGTCAAAGAGCTTTGGCGATTTCGCCGCGGTGCGCGACGTTTCATTCGAAATCCTCTCGGGCGAGATTATGGGGTTGCTCGGACCGAACGGCGCCGGCAAAACCACCACCATCCATATGATCCTCGGCCTGATTACGCCGACGGCGGGAGAGATTCGGATTTTCGGGCGCGATCTGCGGGCGCATCGCCACGAAATCCTGCAAGAGATGAATTTCACGTCGCCCTATGTCGCGTTTCCCACTCGCTTAACAGTTTACGAGAACCTGGTGGTGTTCGCGCGGATGTACGGAGTTCCGAATCGGCGCGAGCGAATCGAAGAGCTTTTGGAGACGTTCGGCATCACCAGCCTGCGCGACAAGCCGATCGCGCGGCTCTCATCGGGCGAAAACACGCGGGTCGGGCTGGCTAAGGCCATGCTCAATGACCCGAAATTTCTGCTCCTGGACGAGCCGACCGCATATCTCGATCCGGAAATTGCATGGCAGGTGAGGGAGATGATGCTGAAGCTCCAGCGCGAGCGCGGCACCACCATCCTTTATACCTCGCACAACATGGCCGAGGTCGAGCAGATGTGCAGCCGGATCATCTTTTTGCATCACGGCCGCGTGGTCGCGTCGGGCACCCCGATTGAAATCACCCAGGCAATCTTGAGGGAGCAGCGCGATGAGCCCGCGCTCGAGGAAGCGTTCCTGCGGATTGCCAGGGAAAGGATCAGCGCATGAAAGCAAATCATGTAACCGCCGTAATTGTCCGCCATGTCTACGAGGTGCGGCGCAATCTCGATCGCGTGCTCGACATGGTGTACTGGCCGGTACTCGACATAATCCTGTGGGGCTTTTTCACAATCTACCTGACCCGCGGCAACACGCTTCATCCCGACCTGGTGAGCTTTCTGCTCGGCGCGTCAATCCTGTGGGGCCTGTTCTACTCGTTCCAGCGGGATATGACGGTGGGCTTCCTCGACGAGCTATGGTCGCGCAACCTGATCAACCTGTTCTCGTGCCCGCTCGGCGTATGGGAGTACATCACCGGGCTTATCTGCGTGAACCTGCTGAAGTCGCTGGTCGGCTTCGGTTGTGCAAGCGCGATCGCCCTGGTGGCGTATAAGTTCGATATCGGGCCGATGCTGGTCACATTCCTACCCTACCTTGCAATCCTTCTGTTGTTTGCGTTTGCAGTAGGGATCATCATGACCGGCCTGGTTGTCCGCTACACCACGCGAATTCAGAATCTGGCGTGGAGCTTCGCCGGACTTCTGCAGCCGGTCTCGTGCGTGTTCTATCCGATCAAGTCGCTGCCGAAGGCTCTGCGCGCGATCGCGTGGATGCTGCCGACGACGCACGCGTTCGAGGGAATGCGCCAGGTGCTCGCGGGCCACGGTTTCTCGCCGACCCATTTCGCATGGGGGATGGGCCTGAACCTGGTTTATCTCGTGTTCGCGATGTTCTTTTTCGAATGGATATTCGGCGTTGCGCGCGACAACGGTTTGCTGGTGAAAATCGAATAGCCAATAGCGGATATCGAATAGCCATTTACTACTACTTCCGGCTAGTGGACCTGCTGCACCGCGCCAATCGCGTATGCGACCGCGGCGGACGAGGTCAGCAGGTCCGCGGTCGCCTGGATCATCGTAAAGCGGGCGTTGGCGAGCGCGCTATCAGCGGTAAGAAGCTCGACTATCGTGCTTAGACCCTGCTTATAGGTGTCAAGGTTGTCGTTGTAGGACTCCTGCGCGGCGGCCAACAGCGCTACCGCGTAGTCGTACTTTTTCGCGTCGGCCTGAAAGTCATAGTAGCTTCGCCATACCTCGGCGATCGTGGTCAGCTCCAGTTCCCGCACGGCCTGTTGCTCCGCGGCGCGATTCGCCTCGGTTCGCCGGTCATCGTTCAGGCGCTCAAAGCCGGTAAAGATGTCCCACTTGAGGGTGACCAGAGCCGAGTATGCAGGAGACGCGGAATCTATTCGAGGCGTGGTTTGAAAGTTGTATGACCATAGCTGCTCGCCGTAATTTGCGCCGAACTGAATCGTTGGATACCACTCGGCGTGGGATCGCTGCTCAGCCGCCACGCTCGCGCGATACTTCGCCGCCTCCGCCGCAAGATCGGGCCGATGTTTTACCGCCTGGCTGATAAGCTGCTCGACCTCGCTGCCGAGTGATTTCGGCACCCGCTGGCTGTTCAGGCTTTCGATTTCCAGCGGCCGTTCCGCGGAGACACCCACCGCGACCGCCAGCGAAGCGCGCGCATCGTTTACCAGCGTGCGCGCGTTTTCAAGCTCGAACTCCGCCTGCGCGTTGCGTTCGCGCGCAAGCAGAAGCGCCGGTTCGGTTGCAAGTCCAAGGTCCACTCGCCTGGAAACCGCGGCCAGATCGGTGCTCGCAAGCTCTACGTTCTCTTGCGCCGCGCCGGTCGCGGCCTCCGCCGCCGCCAGCGCATAGAAGCTTCGCTGAACGCTGAACACCACCGTCTGGATAGTGCGATTGAAGGTAAAATTTGCGGCGGCCAGTTGCTCGCGCGCTAGATCGGAATCAGCCTTGCGCCGGCCAAAATCGAGCAGCGTGTAAGTAAGATCCATCATCGGCAGCACCGACCATTGCCTGATTGCCGCCGGGCCGGGGCTTACCTGGAACAAAAGCCGCGTGTAGCCCGCGTCGGTTTCGAAACCGACGCGCGGATAATACGGCGCCTGCGCGATTGCGTATTCGGCCGCGGCGGACCGCGCCGCTTCCCATGACCGCCGCGTCGATGGATTAAGCCTGAGCGCGAGATCGATGAGGCTCGGAAGATCGGTCGGAGTGCCCGGAGCGCGTGCCGATGCCGTTTCAATAGGACCCGCGTAAGCTGCGCCGCTTTCGTGCTTTCGCTCTGACGCGGGCGCAACCCACTCGGCTTCCGGCGTGGGCGGCGAATACAAATCCGGCGAAACCTCGGGTCTCTCCGCAACCTGCGCCCCAAGCCGCGCGCATCCGCAGCACGCGATCGCGGTTCCAAGCGCAATCGCGCAAAGCATCTTGAGCGGTCGCGGCGCTCCGGGCCTGGTTTCACGCGCGACCCGCGCGCGCGGTTCTGTCATTTGCGTAGTCATGCCCATCGGAAAAACCCCGTCGTTTGTGCTCTCCGCCCGGTAAAGCCCGCTGGCTCTTCGAGCTGTGCGCGCTAAAGCCTAGCCGTGATTCACCCCGAAATCGCGCGGCGCCTGAGGAAAATTTGGATTGGTGGGTGATGCTTATGCACAATCGGGTGCGTACAATCGTCACCGCATGAGCCTCAACTCACGAGCGCCCGGCTTACGTTGTGCCCTACTGATGGCCGCAATGGCTGCGGGAGCGGCGGGATGCGATCCGGTGGTGAATATCGCGGGCGCCAATTTTCCGAGCTGGCTGGTCGCTGCGATCGTCGGCATCATTCTGGCCGCGCTCATCCGCCCGGCATTCGTGGCGATTGGAATCGAGCAGTACCTGTGGCCGCTGCCGGTGGTTTACGCGAGCCTTGCGGTTCTGCTCGCCTGTGTCTTCTGGCTGATATTTTTCAACCGGGTTTAAGGGTGGCCACCAGTCCGCAACAGGACGGCGTGCGCGGCAATCTCGCGCTGAAAACCATCGGCCGGCTGCTGAGCGCGGCCATAATCGTGGCCGCGATCATTGCCGCGGTCTTCGTCGTGCGCCTGTATTACATCTACCCGCGCACCGACGATGCGTACGTGCGCGCCAATATCATCGGAGTCGCGCCGCACGTCAGCGGCCCGATAGTCAAGCTTCCGATCGTCGATAATCAGCATGTCAAACAAGGCGACTTGTTGTTTATCGTCGATCCGCGGCCATATCAGGCCACCCTCGACGCGCTGGCCGCCAAGCTCGCTCTGACCAACCTTCAAATCAAGGGGCTTAACGACGCGATTGCGGCGGCGCGCGCCGAGCAGCGCCGTCGCGAAGCCGATCTTGCCTACGCGCGCCAGTACCTGCATCGCATCGAGCCGCTGCTCGCCAAACATTACGTTACCGCCAACGACGTCTTCGACGCGCGCAGCAAGCTTCGCGCCGCCGAAGCGGCCGTGCAGAACGCGCATTCCGCGGCCGCTCAGGCCGAGAACGAACTCGGCCAGTACGGCGATATCAATGCGCGGCGCAAGCAGGCCGAAGCCGAGGTCGAGGATGCGCGGCTGAACGTCAACTACTGTTACGTGCGCGCGCCGTTCGACGGCTACGTAACCAATCTCAATATCGCGGTGGGACAGTATGCGAACGAGGGCCGCGATGTCCTTAACCTGGTCGACAATCGGGTCTGGTACGTGGTTGCGAATTTCCGCGAGAACTTTCTCGGCCACATCCGCCCCGGCATGAAGGTGAAAGTCTACCTGCTGAGCTACCCGAATCATTCCTTCCGCGGCGTCGTGCAGGGCGTCGGATGGGCGCTGTATCAGCCCAATGGCGCAACGGTTGAAGGCCTGCCGCAGGTCGAGCCCACCCTCAACTGGGTGCGGCTTTCGCAGCGCTTTCCGGTCCGAATAACCCTCCTGGATGGCGATCGGAAATATCCGTTTCGCACCGGACAGACCGCCGTCGTCACGGTTCAGGGGTACCGATAAGTGGGATCAACGCCCACCACCCGGCATCCGCTTGCGCGCCGGCCGTGGGCGCTGGCGGTTTCCGAGGCATACAGCATCGGCGACTGGATGGGCCGGTTCTTCAGCCTGGTCGGCGCTGAATTCGAACAGCATCCGGGCCGCACTCGCACCGCGCTTCGGACTGGCTTCATCTGCATGTTTGGCTTCGGGCTGATGGCCGCGGTGCACGACGACGCGCTCCTTGCGCCCTACGTGCTCTGGACCGTGGCCTCATCCGGCGGCGCGATGATCGGCCCGCGCCTGGCGATTCGCTATATCGTGGTGACCGGCGCGATGCTGGCGTTGTCGATTCCGGTCGCCGCGAGCCTGTCGGAGGCGCCCTGGCTGATGCTGCCGGCGCTTTTCGCTATCGCGTTCGCCTCCCGGTACATCCTGAGTTCGCGGCGGCTGCCGTATCCGTGGATTATCGTCGAAATCGTGGTGCTCACTAATTTCTATCTGGTGATTTTCAAGCCCTACGACTTCGGCACTGAGGCGGCCGCGACTTTCGGCGGCGTGGTAATAAGCTTTCTTTTGGCCTGCGCGTTCGACACCGTCTTCTGGCCTGTCCGCGCCGATCCCGAGCTGCTTAAGCTTCTCTCTCGCGGCATCGCCCGCACCCGGATTGAGATTCGCGACGCGACCGCGATGTATTTCCTGCCGATCTCGGTGCGCGAACGGATTCCGATTCCAGCATTCATTTCCGAGATGCCGTCGCATCTCGCGCTCCTGCAGCGGGTTCGAGAGGAGGGCGCGAGCGAGCACCGCATTAGTCTGCTGCTTGCCGCCATCACTCACGCGGAACGGCTGCGGATTGACGCTGACCGTCTGGTACTTGTCACCCGGCAAACTATCCCGGGCACTCCCCGCGAACCGCTGCATGCCGAGATTGACGCGGCCTCGCTTGCGATTCAAAACGCACTCGCTGAGCGCGAGTCCGAATTGATGCGCGGCGAAATAGTTCACGGCGACCTGGCGTCCAGGCCCAGGGTCGCCGCGATGGCGCCCGCTCTGTCGGCGCTGGAGGCGAAACTTGGACCGGGCGCAACTCCGCTTTCGACCGCCTCGCCGGAAGAGGCGCAAAGCATCGCCGCATTTGTCGCGCTGCTGCGTCAGCTCGGCGAAAGAATTCAGCACGGGCTTGAAGATCCCGCAATCGCGCAGGACGAGCGCCCGGCGCCCAAACCGTCTGCTGGCCCAGACCCGGAAGTTGTGCGGTATTCGCTCAAGGTCGCGCTTTCGGTGGTTGTCGCCTTTGTCGTCGGCATCACCAGCCAGCGCGAAGACCTGTCGGTGATCATCACGACCGTGCTGATCGCGGGTCTTCCAACCTATGGCGGGACCTTCAACAAGATGACACTGCGGCTGGCCGGCAACGCGCTTGGCGGTGCGATGGCGCTGCTAGCCATAATCCTGGTCACGCCGAATTTCGAGACTCTGCCGGTGTACATGATCGTCAGCGGAGTCGGCCTGTTTATCGCGGCGTATCTTGGCCTCGGCAACGGCCGGCTGGCGTATGCAGGACGGCAGATGGGCAGCGCATTCGTGTTTACATGGGCGGGACTAAGCCCGAGTGAGGCGATCTACACGCCGCTATACAGAGTATGGGGGATTCTGCTCGGGGTCGCGGTTCTGTTTGTGGTGTTTATGGTGTTGTGGCCTGAGTACGCGGGCGAATCGATGCTGCCGAGACTACGCAAAATTCTGCGCGGCGTGATCGAGCTGGTCCCCGGATCGGCGGTGTCAGCGGATGCCGCCGAAGTGCATCAGGCCAGCCTGGGAATCACGCGCAACCTGATCGAGCTGTTGGCCGTCGCCGACGATGCGCGGGTTGAGGGCGCGGCTAGCCGCATCGATCCGGACAGCGTTATCGGCGCGGCGGGCACGCTGCGGCGGATCAGCCATCGTCTGGCTGCGTTCGACCTTGCGCAATTAGACCCGTACATGCCGTGGCTGGATCCGGACACTGAAGCGGCCCTTGCGCGCACGATGACGGCAATACGGGAGCGGCTTTCCTCGTGGCGCGACCATTTCGAGAGCGATCGATGCCGCAGCTCAAGCGGCGCCGCCGCCATCGCGATCGCGCATTCGCATCGCGAGATCGAGGCGCCGATGGAAGATTTCGCTGCGCGAGTGTTCGCAAATTCGTATGCCGCGCTCGACGGATGGCCGACTGACAAGCGGCTCCAAATGATTTTGGGAATCGGCTCGCTCAGACGGATCGCCGAGCTGCTTTTTGAGCTTGATGGCGAACTCGCTTCCGTCGCGGTCATACCGCGGGGCCATGTCGAGGAATTGCCCGCCGCAGCATAGCGCTCTCGCTCGATCCGCGGCTCTTTACGCGGCAAGCCACGTGGCGTTCGAAAGCGAATTCCGGAAATGAACTGGGCGGGCATTTGCGCCCGCCCAGCATGTTCCATTCGGCTTTACCAGCGGTTCCCGCCGCGGCGCTCGCCGCCGCCACCGCCTCCGCCGCGGCGATTCCCACCGCCGCCGCCTCCGCCGCCGAAACCCGGCTCGCGAGGCTTCGCCTCGTTAACCCGGATGTTGCGGCCCTTGAGCTCGGTCTCATTCAGAAGCTGGATAGCCTTGGCTGCCTCCTCAGGGGTCGACATCTCCACGAAGCCGAAGCCCTTCGATTGACCTGAAAATTTGTCCGTGATCACGGCTGCGCTTTGCACCGCGCC
>JASHOJ010000159.1 GCA_030041155.1 Candidatus Binataceae bacterium
CCTTGGCCCTGGAGACGACGCCGCGATTATCGCAGCTCGTTCAGGCCGCCAGCTCGTCACGATCGACTCGATTGTTGAAGGCGCGCATTTCAACCTTGCGTGGGGCACGCCTGAACAACTCGGCGAACGCGCGCTTGCGATTAATCTAAGCGATATCGCCGCAATGGGCGGCGCGCCCTCGGCATGCGTGATTAATCTTGGAATCCGCCCGGGCCTGGAGGTTCGATTCTTCGAACGGATGTATTCCGGGCTTGCCGCCGCCGCGCGCCGGACCGGCGTCGACGTGGTTGGCGGGAACGTCACCAAAGCGAGCGAGCTGACTATAACAATTGCGCTGTTTGGCGACGCGCCGCGAACTCCGCTCCGCCGCGATGCGGCGCGCTCAGGCGACCGAATCTATGTGACCGGCACGTTGGGCGACGCGGCGCTCGGATGGCGTATCGCGGCCGGAAAAATTCCGGCTCGCGGTTTGGTTCGTAAATATCTTGTCGACCGGTATCTCGCGCCTGAGCCGCGGCTAAAGGCCGGATCGCGGCTCGCGCGTATTGCGCCCACGCCCGCGGCTATCGATATCAGCGACGGTCTGATGCAGGACTTAGGGCACGTGCTTGAGCGCAGCGGCGCCGGTGCGGAAATCGACGCGCGCACGATCCCAGTCTCCAGCGCCTACCGCGTGCTGATGGGCGATGATCTGGCGCTCGCACTCGGCGGCGGCGAAGACTACGAGTTGCTGTTCTGCATGCGTCCGGGGCGGTCGGATCGCGATCTTGCGCGGATGCTCGGCGTGCGGGTCACGAATATCGGCGCGATTATCCGCAAGCCCGCGCGCGGTCCGCGCGTGCATATCCACGGCGGCGGCCGAATGCCGGAATTTTCCGGCTGGGATCATCTGCGCGTTTCGCGGTCATGATCGTCATCCTGCCGATAATCGTTGTGCTTCTGATGCTGCTGAGCGCAGCGCTCGCCGCGTCAGAGACCGCCATCTTCGCGTTCGCGCGGCTGGAAGATACCAGGCAGCGGCTCAGCCGCTCGGTGAGATATGCGATCGACAGGCTGATGCATCGGCCGCTCGCGTCACTAGTGGTGGTGATTGGAATCAACGAGGCGGCAAACGTATTCGCCGAGTGCCTTGCTACGGCGTTTTTCCTGCTGTGGCTTGGCGACGTGGGCGCATATGTCGCCGCGCCGGTGATGCTGGTGCTGGTGCTGCTCTTCTGCGACATCACGCCGAAAACTTTCGCGCTCGGCTTTCCCGCTTTCGTCGCGCGGCTGACCGCACGACCGCTTGCGAGCGCGACCACGATCCTGCGCCCGCTCGCGCGCCATCTTACGCCCGTAAGCGAGGCGCCGCGGCCGCGTCCGGTTTCCGAGAGCGAGTTCAAGGCGCTGCTTCGGCTGGGTGAAAACCAGGGCGAGATCGAACCCGCGGAGCGCGCATTTATCGACCGGGTGTTCGATTTCGGATCGCGCCGAGTCGCGGAGGTGATGACGCCGCGCGACCGGATTTTTTCGCTGGACATCGCGATGCCGATCGCGCAGCTCATGACCGAGGTTGCCCACAGTCATTTTTCACGGGTGCCGATTTATCGCGGCGCGTCCGAGAACATCGTCGGCATCCTGCACGCCAAGGATCTTGCCGCACGCCGGCTGGAGACCTTCTCGCCCCGCGTGAACCGGATTTTGAGGGCGGCCGTGTTTGTGCCGCCGGGCAAGCCGCTCGGCGATCTCTTCGACGAGATGCGCCGCGGACGCTTCCAGATGGCGCTGGTGGTGAACGAGTACGGCCATCTGCTCGGGCTGGTCACGTTGGAGGATCTGCTGGAAGAGCTTTTCGGCGAATTGCGCGACGAGTTCGATACCGAGGCTCCGGAGCTGGAGCGCGTGGGTGAGAATGAGTGGCTTGCGTCGGGCGGAATAGAGGTCCGCAAGCTCAATGACAGCCTGCGCGCCGAGCCGCCGATCGAGACCCGCGGGGCGGGCCGCACGCTTAGCGCCGTGGTGCTGCGCAAGCTCGGACGAGTACCAGGTGCGGGACAGAAACTGCGTCTCGGCGGTTTCGAGGCGAGGGTCGAACGGGTGCGCGGCGCCACAGTCGAGATGGTGAGGCTCAGGCGATGACTCTGCCCGTGATCATAATCGTGGTCGCGGTGTGCGTCGCGCTACAGGCGTTCTTCGCCGCAAGCGAGATCGCGATCGTCGCGACCGACGAGGTTAAAGTCCGCGCTGAGAGCGAGCGCGGCGCACCGGTCGCTTCAGTTCTTTCCGCGCTGCTCGCAAAGCGCGATCGCCTGCTCGCGCTCACCCTGACCAGCAACAACGTCGCGACTGTCATCGCTGCGGTGTCCCTGACCGCGTTTCTGCACCACGAGGGAACCATCTCGTCTTATTGGGCGGCGTTTATGCTTGCGCCGATCACGCTCGCGTTCGGCGAATTGATTCCCAAGCTGCTCGCTTTGCGCGACCCGATCGCGTTCGCGCGCTTCGCCTCGCGTCCGCTTCGGATTCTCGCCGTGGTTCTCGCGCCGCTGTTGTATGCCGAGACTCTTCTTAGCCGCGCACTGCGCCGGCTGGTCGGCGTCGCGCCCGAGGCCGAAAGCGTGTTCCTGACCCGCGAGGATCTGGTTCGTCTGGTGCGCCGCCGCACCTCTGAAAGCTCGGCTGCCGATACCGACGCGATCCTGCCCGCTGAGCGTCAGATGATCAGCCGCATTTTTCGCTTCTCGCGCGCGGAGGCTCGCAAGGCGATGGTGCCGCTGGTGCGGGTGGAAGGCGTGGCGGCGGGGACCTCGTTGTCACAGGCTATCGAACATGTGCGCAGCGAAGGCTTCAGCCGATTGCCGGTGTTCCGCGACCAGATAACCGACATCGTGGGAGTCGTGCACGTGTTCGATCTTTTGCAGGCGCCCGATCTCACCCGCCCAGTATCCGAAGTGATGCGCCCGGTGAGCTATTTTCCCGAATCGATGCCGCTGGATGAGGTGCTGGTCGCGCTGCAGCGCACCGGAGAAAACCTGGCGGTGATCGTCGACGAGTATGGCGGCGCCGCCGGAATTATCACGATCGAGGATCTGCTCGAGGAAGTGGTCGGCGAAATTGACGACGAGCACGACAAGGCCGAGGACTTCGTCCGGATTATCGATCGCACGACGCTTCAGGTGATGGCGCGCGCCCCAATCGCCGATCTGAACGAGCGTTTCGCGCTCGGTCTGCCGGAGGGCGATGAGTATGCTACCATCGGCGGTCTTGTGCTCGAGCGGCTGGGCCATATTCCTCAGCCTGGCGAGAAGTTGCAGGCATTCGGAATGACAATCACCGTTACTCGCAGCGACTTGCGCGCGGTGCGCGAGTTGCGCCTTACCCTCGACCGTCCGCTGCGCTCTGACCTGCTGAGGCGGCGATGACCGAGACCGCAATCCGCGAGCTGCTGGAGCGCGTTGCCGCCGGCAAGACCACCGCGAGCGCCGCGATGCGCGATTTGCGCGAGCTGCCGTTCGCTGACCTGGGCTTCGTCAAGATCGACAATCACAGGTCGCTGCGCCGCGGAGTGCCGGAGGTTGTTTTCGGCGAGGGAAAAACCGCCGCCCAGATTATCGCGATTGGCAAACGCGTCGCCTCGTCAAACCTGATCGTCACACGACTCGACGCGAAAAAGGCCGCCATCGTGAAAAAAGGCCTGCACGGGATGACCTATTATCCCGAGGCGCGAATCGGCGCCGCGATCAAAGGGATGCCGCCGCTTACCGGGCACGGCGAGGTGATGATCATCAGCGCCGGCACCTCCGATATTCCGGTGGCGGAGGAAGCCGCGCTGTGCGCGGAGTTCTTCGGAAATCGCGTGACCCGCCTTTACGACGTGGGCGTCGCGGGAATCCATCGCCTCACCGCCAACCTTGAGACAGTGCGCCGCGCAAGCGTGCTGATCGTGGTCGCCGGCATGGAAGGCGCGCTGCCCTCCGTCGTCGCGGGACTGCTGGATAAGCCGGTGGTCGCGGTCCCAACCAGCGTAGGCTACGGCACCGCTCTCGGGGGAATCACGGCGCTCTTCGGGATGCTCAACTCGTGTGCGAGCGGCATCACGGTCGTCAATATCGATAACGGCTTCGGCGCGGCGCTTGCGGCCACGCTGATCAACCGGGTCGGGCTCGCACGCGACGGCGCATGAGCGGCAAGCATCCTTCCATAACCCAGGGACGCGCGCGGCGCGCAATCAAGATGGGCGAGCTCGCGTCTCAGGTCGGCACTAGCTACTTGTGGAGCGCGCTGCGCCGTCCGTTCCTGACCCGCAGCGCGCAAGAGCGCGACCTGCTGGAAACCCATATTCGCAACGCGCGCCGGATCGTCGACAGTTCGACCCATCTGCGCGGCGCATTCATGAAACTGATCCAGATGCTTTCGATGCGGCAGGATCTGTTGCCGGGCGAAGCGCTCGACGTGCTCAAGGCGACCCAGTCGAGCGTGCCGCCGATGAGCTATGCGATGATCTCGGATCAGATTCGGCGCGAGATCGGCAAACGCCCCGAGCATCTTTTCCGCACCTTCGATCAGACCGCGTTCGCCGCCGCGTCGCTTGGCCAGGTGCATCGCGCGACCCTGCGCGACGGACGCGAAGTCGCGGTTAAAATCCAGTACCCCGGCGTGGAGGGCACGGTCCAACAGGACCTGCGCAATCTGAAACTCCTGCTTATGACTATGCAAGCGATCGGGCGCGACGTGATGCGCCAGAAGATCGACACCGACGCTATCTATCGCGAGCTGGCCGAACGCCTGAGCGAAGAACTGGATTACGTGCGCGAAGCTCGCAACATGACCGAGTTCGGAAAGCTGCTTGCCGACGATCCGGAGGTGATGATCCCGCAAGTTATCAACGAGCTAAGCGCGCGCCGGGTGCTGACCATGACCTTTGTCGAAGGCTATCCGCTCGCCGACGTGATGGGCCCGGAGGTGGAGCTGGAGCTTAGGTCGTGGGTCGCGCGCAAGGCGCACGGACTGGTATGGCGTCAGATATTGGAATTCGGCGTGCTGCATACTGATTTTCATCCCGGAAATTACCTGGTCAGCTTTCATCCGCGGCTCGGGATGCTCGATTTCGGATCGATTCGGCGTTTCTCCGCGAGCAATCGCAAATCGTACCTGAAAGTCGCGCGCGGAATTGTCGATCGCGATGACCGCGCGATAGGTCAAGGGATGCAGGAACTCGGATGGATCGATCGCGGACAGAAACCGGCGCCGATGGTCGAAATCATCCACCTGCTGTTCGGGCCGATGCTGGTGGACCGCGACTTCGACCCCGCCGACTATGACACGGTGTCAATCGCAACCAAGGTCGGCGAGATCGCGCTAGCCCATCGGCTGTACAAATCGCCCGCACACGGAGTTTTCCTACTGCGCGCGCTGGTCGGGCTTGAGGGAATCATCCGGCGGCTGGGGGTCAAGGCCAACTACCGCGAAATCTTCCGCGAATGCGTGGAACGCGCAGAGCGATGAACGCGCGCGCCGAGATCGATACCGCGCCAATTCTCGACGCGCTGGAGCGTCATCGCGATTTCCATTTCCGCCGCGTGCCGAATCGCCGCGTCGCGAGTGAAAAGCGCGCGCTTGAGTTTATCGAGCAGACTGGCTTTTGCACCGCGTTCGTCGCGGGCATTGGCGTTCCGTGCCTGCGCGAGGCAATTGTCGGACGGCGCGAGCCTCCGGTGCCGGAGCATATTCAGCACGATTACGGAATCGTGATGACCTGGCGATTCAAGGACAGCCTGCCTCACAAGCGGATGGTTTATTACGGCAAGGTGATTGCGGGACGGCCCGGATTTGTCGCGCGCGATCTGCTGCCCGCGTTCATCCGCTTGCGCATCGCGCGCGGCGGCTACCGCGGCCTGTACGCGCGCGGGATGCTCTCGCGATGCGGCAAGCTGGTGATGGACGCGCTCGCGAAGCGCGGCGCGGCTGAGACCCGCGCGCTCAAGCTCGCGAGCGGATATTCGCAGCCGCGAGCGCGCGCGGCATTCGACCACGCGATGAAGGAGCTTCAGGAAAAATTCCTCGCGCTCAAGGTAGAAGAGACCTACGATCCCTTCGGCTACGTGTGGGACACGATGGAGCATCGATGGCCCGACGCGATGCGCGAGGCGCGATCCCTGACTCCGCGCGAAGCGGCGTACCGAATACTGCGGCGGCATTTCGAGATTGCGGGATTTGCGAGCGAGCGCGCGGCCGCGCGGATTCTTGGCATCCCGGCGTCGCTGCTCGAATCGGCGCTCACGCGCCTCGTGCGCGAGGATGCGGTCGTCCGCGGCGTGCGCATTGCGGGAATCTCCGGCGTCGTCACCATCCTGAAGAGCCTTCTTTAATCTCCTCCCTCGCGGTTTGTTGCGGGGGAGGATTAAGGAGGGGGTGTCTGCCGATTCCCTCGCGCGCCGCGGCTCGCTTGTGATCCGGACAACATCCGTCTTATAGAGAACGTGAGCGCGATTATTGACCTATCGCGTGCCAGTCTAGACGGAGGAACTGCCATGCCGCTCGATCCAGCCGCCAAAGCGATGATGGAAAATATGAAAGCCGCCGGTATGCCAGAGCTTGACTCGCTGCCGCCGGTGCAATTGCGCGAAGCAACCGCGAAGATGTTTGCCGCTACGCGCGGTGCGCCGCAGGCGATCGCAAAGGTTGAAGATCGCACCATCCCCGGCCCCGCGGGAAAGATCCCGGTGCGCGTCTACACTCCAGCGGGCAAGACGCCGATGCCGGTGCTGGTTTTCTTCCATGGCGGCGGTTTTGTGATCGGCGATCTCGAGAGCCACGATGCCGCGTGCCGCGCGCTCGCGAATCAGGCGGGATGCGTCGTCGTAGCGATCGATTACCGGCTTGCGCCCGAGCACAAATTTCCCGCCGCGGTGGACGACTGCTACGCGGCGGTCAAGTACGTCTCCGAGCATGCGACTGAGTTTGGCGCCGATCCGAAACGGCTGGCGGTCGGCGGTGATAGCTCGGGCGGCAATTTGTCGGCGGTGGTCTCGATACTCGCGCGCGACCAGCACGGACCGCAGGTCGCGTTTCAGCTCCTCGTCTATCCGGCAACCGACATGGCGTGCAACACGTACTCGCATCGCACCTTCACCGACTATTTCCTGACCGACAAATCAATCCGGTATTTTCTTGGCCATTACCTGCGCGACGAAGCGGATAAAAGCGATCCGGCCGCCTCACCGGCTCTGGCAGCCGACCATCACGGGCTGCCGCCCGCGTTGATAATCACGGCGGAGTTCGATCCGCTGCGCGATGAAGGCGAGGCATACGGCGAAAAATTGCGCGCCGCGGGAGTAAAGGCCAAAGTGTCGCGCTACGACGGGATGATTCACGGCTTCTTCACGATGGGCAACGTGCTGCCGCAGGGAAATCAGGCGATCGCCGAAGCCGCCTCCGCCCTGAAGTCCGCGCTTGCGAAATAGCCCGCCGCTGCAACAACCCGAGCCGAAAGATGGCTCGCGCTCCTGAAAATCCTCTCCCGCGGTTTGTTGCGGGGGAGGACTAAGGAGGGGGTGCTGATCCACCAAACCGGAATCTTATCCTCCAAGGCTAAGATTCCTAAGCTTCTTACAACCGCCCCGCGCAAAAGCCCCGCGCCTTTCTCCTCGCGAGGCCCGACGGTCCGAAATTTCGGCGACATTCAAGAAGGATTCGAGGTGCTCCGCCTCAGTTTTAGTCTCTCGCGCCGCCAGCCAATGCGAGTTCCCCTTCTTTGGATTGAGGCATCTACATGGTATGCTGTGCCATGTAGGAGCGGAGGCGGCGGGTGGCGCGGGCTAGATTGCTGAGGCATTGGAAGTGGACCGATGAGCGCGGGAATTTATTCGAAATCCTGCTCTGGCAGGTTGACCTGAACGTCCGGTATCCCGAAGGAGTGCGGTATCGGCTTGCCTTCATCCGTTCAGGGGAGGAAACGCCGACGCTGCTGTACGACAACCATCATCCCAAAGGGCACCATCGACATATTGAGGAGCGCGAAGAGCCATATTTGTTCACCACGGCAGCGCAGCTCATCGCGGATTTCATGGCTGAGGCGAACAGACTTGGAGGTGAGACAAGGTGAAAACTGTGAGCTTTTCCATCAGGCCGTTCAGAGAAGTGATGGACGATTTGGCCAAGACTTTCGAAGCGGTTCGCAGCGGTGCGACGATTCCGAAAAGACCGCGCGAGGAAGTTGGTTTCACCAGCCTGGAAGCTGCACGCAATTTTCTTACGCGCGAGCGTCTTGCTCTTCTCCACGCCATCAGGAACCGGCATCCGAACTCGATTTATGAACTCGCCAAGATGACCGGGCGCGATCTGAAGAACGTTCAGGAAGATATTCGGATCCTTGAGCGGCACGGGCTAGTGGAGGTTACCAAACATCCCCGCGGCAATCGCAAGGTAAAGGTGCCGCGCGTGCCGTTTAAGGAAATCACGCTAAGGATCGCGATCTAAGGTGTGGTCTGACGCCGCAGCGAGAGCGCTTGCGCAGCCGGAGCGTTACCGTTGCTCGTAGTGGACGTAGCGGCTCCACGGGTTTCTTCACCGATGACCGACGTTCTGTAAAAAGAAAACCAAGCGGTAGCCGAAGCCTCGTCGCCCTTAACTCCGCGCTTGCGAAATAACCCGCACCGGAATAGCTAGTTCGCGTGCAAAGCTCCGGCGGCGGGCGCGATCCGATCAAGAAGACGACCTAGTGACGACGATGTCGCTTAGCTACGGCTTGAGCTTCGCATCGATAATTTCGTCGAGAAAGATCACGCCGCGTTAAGTCCCAGCACATGAGACGCCGACGGCGCTAGTAGAAGGGGGTTGTGCCATGGCCAATCAAGTCACGCCTGAACAAGAACAGATGGCGCGGATTCTGTATCCGTATGCGTACGAGCGGAACATAATAGCACGGGCCCCAGGCTTTCAATTTGTACACTACACCACCGCAGACGCAGCTAAGAAGATTCTTCAAAGTGGTGAAGTATGGATGAGAAAGTCATCATGTATGAGCGACTTCTCGGAAGTGCAATACGGTTTAGAGCGGTTACGCCGGACATACGCTAACACTGACACTGGAAAGCGGCTCCAGATTTGCCTGAACAAACTCTTTCCAGAACTTACACGTGAGATCGAGGCTCTCTTTAACGAGTGGATACCGCATTTTCAGATTGACACGTATTTCACTTGCGTTTCGGAGCACGACGCGAAAGAAGATGGGTTCGGCCGTCTTTCAATGTGGCGTGCGTATGACCAGGGGGTCGGCGTCGCGCTGGTCTTGAACAATTCGCCATTTGTTTATCCCGCCGATGGCTTCGGCGCTTACTCAAGTCCCGTCGCCTATCTCGACGACCACGATTTTGAGTCCCAGTTCAATCGTGTCGTAGCCAATATCGAAGCGGGAGCTGACTTCCTCAAAGACCGTGGCCGGGATACTATAAAGGCGAGCGTTTTCCACATGCTCCGGTCGGCAACTCTTTGCACAAAACATCCCGGCTTTGCCGAAGAGAAGGAGTGGCGAATCATTTATTCACCGACTCTTGAGAAGTCGAACTACATAAAGACTAATGTCGAGGTCGTCAACTGTGTTCCTCAGCCGGTATGTAAGATTCCGCTGAAAGACTTCCCGGAAATAGGGCTTTTCGCTTCTCCTGCAAAACTACTGGATCACATTATCATCGGCCCATCCCAGTTTCCTCTCGTACTTGCCGAAGCTTTTCAGCAATTGTTACGAGAAGCGGGTGTATCAGAACCCGAAAAAAAGATTCGCGTTTCAGATATCCCAATTCGTCGCTAATGTCCTTCTGGATCTTCAGGTTGCCGCGCGTCTCAGCGCGGCGGGAAAGGTTTCGCGGGTCGGCACTGCGATTATCGTGATGGGCAACGGCTGCTGCTTGGGAACTAGGCGCTAGCGGACGCGGCCGCCGCATACAATCAACGCTCAAGGCGGCCTCGGCGTCAGGGCATGCCGCAGAAAGCTACCTATTGATTGTGCGGCACACCGCGTCGAAAAGGACTGCTCAAATTACAGGAAGTTAGAAATCTTCGCCTCTGAGGATAATATTCCTAACTCTTATACATGGCCGCATAGCTGGAACACCGAGATCGGCGCGAATCTCGACACTCTGATGCAAGGATCTCACGACGTGCCGCGCGAGCTGAGGGTCCAACATGGAAAAATCCGCACCCGCTTGACACGGTGAGGCGTAACCATTGCATACGGAACCGAGCGGCGCTGGAACCCGTTTTGCCGGAACAGATCGCGCAGGCTGATTACGCCCTTGCCGACGCCGCAGATATAGATGCGTCGCGCACGGTTTGAGTCGCCGCGGCTCTACCGCCGGTCGCATTCGCTTTTTCCAACGATTCGAGCGGAATGTGGGTGCTGATCGCGGTTCTGAAAAATGAGGTGCACACAAAAGCCGCTGAGTATCACGTAAGCGCGCCAAGCGCGCTGACTCGAAGAAAACAGCTTAGGCCGCATCGCCGATTTCGCGAAATGCTTTCAGCCACGCCCTTTCGGTTGCAGTTAATCCGCTTCCATCACGTTTGCCCAGCACGACAAACAGCGTCGAGAGCCCGTCCCAGTGCTGCGGCTCGCCGTACTTACCTTTTATTGCTTTGCGCCTTTTGCGTTCCTTCCAGTCATCGAGGGGTGCGTTGTTTTTTCGACCGTTACACTTATTGCATGCGGTAACGAGGTTGTCGCCGTCGGTTGTGCCGCCGGTCGAATGGGCATGCGCATGGTCAAGCACCGCCCACAATTCGTCAAGCAGCGGCGCGCCGTCGCGTGTTGCGTGTGCGTGATAATAGGCAAGTGGCCCAAGATACCCGGATTTCCTTACTTCTCGCTCCAACAACCGCACCGCTGGCGCGAAGATGACCGGCCGCTTGCACCAACAGCAGAGCCATCCGTCGCGGCGGAAAATACGCAATTGTTCCCGTTTCGAGAGCGGTGGGCGCGGCCGGCGCATAGATTAATAGGCAGGGCGCGCTTCCGGACGGCATCGCAAGACCGAGGACTCGTCAGGATACGCACGCCGCGGGCCGCCTGAACTTTGATCCTTCATGGGTCTGCGCGCAAGTCGTGGCAGGGCGCAGAGATTGGCTCAGAGAAAGACCTGTTACCACTGCTCGTACAGGACGGAGCGGCGTTCGTAGCCGTTTTGCCGAAACAGATCGCGCAGCCTGATCACTCCCTTGCCGACGCCGCAGATGTAGATGCGTCGTGCGCGATTTGAGTCGCCGCGAATCCATCGCCGCTCGCATTCGGCAAACAGCCGGTCATAGATCGCGCCTTCCGGCGCGATTATTTTCTCGAAGCGAAATTCCGAATCGCGTCCCGCCAAGTCTTCAAACTCCGCCTGGTATAGAAGATGGTCGGCGCTGTACGCCGCGTGTATCAGCACGATCGGGGCATGAGCGCTTGAGGCCGCCCGATGGACCATTGGGCGAATCGGCGCTATCGCGGTCGCATCGGCAAGGAAAATCGATTCAACTGACGGCGGCGTATCGAGCGTGAAGGCGCCAAACGGCCCGGTAAAATCGATCGTGTCTCCGACGACGCGCTCGAAGAGCCAATCGACGCCCCGTCCGCCGGGCACGCGATTGAAGCAGATTTCAAATGTGGCATCGGGAGACAATCCATCAGCCTCGCGATCTCGGTCGGGTGAGGAGGCGATTGAATAGGCGCGATTGCGAGTCTCGCCAGCCAGCGGAATTACGATCGAGATGAATTGGCCGGGCGTAAAGCGAAGCGCGCGACTATCGATGGGGGCGAGGAAGAGCGATCGCGTATCCGCGGCGTGATCGAAAATCCGTTCGATCCGCGCGGTGCGGGACGGACGCGAAGCAGGACGCGCGGTTTGCTCCGGCGGCATTATCGCACCTGCATTCTCATTCGGACTCGGACTCGCTGACCAGGTTGATTGTGAACCGCGGAATCATCACCGTGACCTCGGCGTCGGGATCTTCTATTACCGCCTGGCATCCGAGTCGCGAGGTCGGCGTCAAGCCCGGCGCCTTATCCAGCATGTCCTCTTCCTGCTCCTCGGCCTCGCTCAGCTTGGGCAATCCCTGCTTTACGACGACGTGACAGGTTGTGCATGCGCAATTGCCGCCGCATGCGTGCTCCAGATGAATCTTATGGCCGAGCAGGATATCGAGAATCGAGCCGGGACGTCCGTCATGATGAAAAGGCGCGGCCGCAGGGTCGAACTCTATAACCCGCTCGGGGTCGCCGTTTTCGAAAATTACCCTCAGCTTAGCCATCAGCTTAGCCAGTCTGGTCCGCTGCGGAGGTTATTGTGCGCGACGAGATCGTGAAACCGCAGCGTGATCCCGACTCTTGCACTTTCGCCGTCTATTCGCCATGATTGTGGATACTGATTCGCCGCTGAAACCGGGAGGATGTTCATGCCTACGCTTACCAAGCGACAGAAACAGATGGTCGATTACCTAGATAACTATATCAGCGAGCATGGCTACGCACCCACGCTTGCCGAAGTAGGCGAATATTTCGGGCTCTCGTCGCTGGCGACTGTGCACAAGCATCTGCGCAACCTTGAGCAGAAGGGGATGATCCGGCGGCAGCATAATCACAGCCGGGCGCTTGAGTTGTCTGGCGACGGGGCTAAATCCTCGAGTCATCGGATAGTGCTGGCAGGTCAAGTGGCCGCCGGTACGCCTATTGAAGCTATCGAATCGAATGAAACAATCAGCGTGCCGGAGGAATTCGTCCGCCAGAGCGACACCTTTTGCCTGCGGGTAAAGGGCGACTCGATGATCGAGGACGGAATTCGCGACGGCGACTACATAATCGTCGAGTCGCGAGACAGCGCCGACAACGGCGAGACGGTCGTGGCGCTGGTCGGCAACGAGGCCACGGTCAAAAAGCTCTATCGCGAGCGTGACGGGCGGGTCCGCCTGCAGCCGGCGAACGCTACCATGCAGCCGATAATGGTCGATGCGGGTGAGCTTGCGATTAGGGGCGTGGTTGTCGGCCTAATGCGGCATTATCGGTAGGAATCCGCCGAAGTTCACCGAAAGTCACCCCAGATGACGCTTTGTGCGACGTCATCAGCGCCTTGGGCGGTCTTCTGAGCGCTGAATTGGTTTTCTGAAGCGCTCTTGGACGATGAACGCTGGTGAAGCTGGCGGCGGGATTACTGGCCGATCGGTACACGCACCGTGAATCGAGATCCCTGGCCGCGCGAGGTTTGGATATCCAGTGACGCGGCAAGCGCTTCCACGTTGCGTCTGACGACCGTGAGTCCGAGCCCGATTCCGCGATAACGACGTGCGCTGCTAGCTGATAGCTGGCGCCAAGGCTCAAGCGCGGCATCAAGAAGCTCCGGGTCAATTCCGGGGCCAGTATCCGAGACTTCGATTTCGATTTCGTCGGCCAGAGTGGCGGACGGCAACCCTCGAATCGCGATATGGACCGCACCTCGCTCGGTGAATTTCACCGCGTTGGACGCAAGGTTGCTCAGGATCGCGCGCAGCGCTCGGCGTCGAGATCGGACCAGAGTAGGTGCGCCGCCCATATCCACGCTGATAGCCAAGTGCTTTTCCGCATTGGCGGCATCCAGGCCGGGAATGACCTGAGCGACCAACTCCGCGAGTTCGATCTCCTCTTCGAAAAC
>JASHOJ010000160.1 GCA_030041155.1 Candidatus Binataceae bacterium
ACCCGCTTTGCCGCCGCAACCGGACCAGCCAAGGTTATCCGGCTGCCGGTTTCCAGAATTGTCCGGCGGCGGCGCGCGATCAAGACCGGAGTCGGAGTGCTGGTGGTCTCGTTGATGAGCGCGGCGATCGCGCAGGTTTACATTCTGCGCAACCCTCCCATGTCGCTCGATGAGATCGCGCAATCGAGCGAGCTGGAGGCGAAAATTCTAAGCGGCGTGAATGCGCAGCGGGCGCGCGCGGGCAGGACGGCGCTGAACGTTTCAGCCCGGCTAGCGAATGTTGCGCGCGGCCACAGCTATGACATGGCGCTGCGTCATTACCTTTCGCACCAAAGCCCGGAGGGAATCGGCCCGGCTCAGCGGATCGCCGGAGCAGGGATTAGCTGCCGCGCTGCGGGCGAAACTGTTTATAGCGCAAGCTTCTCCGACCCAAGCGACTTCGCGGCGCGCGCGGTGGAAGCCTGGCTTCGGAATCCGGAGTATCGGGCGACCATACTTTCGGATCGATACGCGCATACCGGCGTCGGAGTTGCGCGTTCAGCCGGGGGTGCGATGTACATTACCCAGGATTTCGTGCGCTGAGCTGCTGGCGCGGCAAGGGGAAAGATGAGTGCTTCGGGGAGAGGGTGGCCGCGCGTGCTGCGGCGGGTCTGACGTGATTATCGCGGACACCGCCGCAGCGCTGCGCAGGCTCGCGCCGTTTCTCATCGCCGTCCTGATGGTGACCGTATCCGGATGCGCATTCGCCGCGCTGAGCGCCGCCGGCCCGGCTCTGGGCGCGGGAGAGTATGCGACCGCGCAGACCGGCGACAAGCTGAACGATCGCGATGTCGCGGGCCCATCTGACGAGCAGGCGGATCGCTGCAACTCGCTGGTCCAATCGCCGCCGGGAGTCGAGGAGTTCCGCATGGACAAGGACGGAACTATCGAATCGCGGCAGTGGCGGCTTATCAAGTCGGCCTACGGCACGCGCTGGGCGATGGTGCGCGAGAAATCGGCGCCGGAAGACGGATGGCAGCCGAAACCGGGGCTATCAAAGCTCAGGTTCTCGCCCGCGCTCACCGAGCAGCTCAAACGTGGCGGCGAACCGCTATTTCTGGCGTACGCTCCCGCGGACACACAAGTGCTGGCCGAGGGCGAAGAGTTGACCGTAGAGGCGGAAGTGTTCGGCCCAAGCGACGGCAACTTTGAGTGGCGCGGGCGGCGCTACTCATACGTGCTGGTGCCGGAGCTTCCATGCTTCAAGGAATTGCGCTGAGGATCGTCGCACGCCGTGGCGCCGCTCTCGTGTTTGTGCTGGCGTGCGCGCTGCACGCACCATACGCTCTAGGGATGGACCCTGAAATCGAGGTTGGCCATCCGACGCCCTCCACCTGGCCAAACGATACGCTTACGATTGCGAACCTGGGACACGCGACCGTGCTGATGAATTATTTCGGGGTTCGCGTGCTGAGCGATCCATCCTTATTCGAACGGGTCGGGCTCGCTTTCGATTCGCTGTTCACGATCGGGCCGAAGCGGCATAGTCCGCCGCCGCTTGCTCCATCCGCGCTTCAGGATGTGCAGGTAATCCTGATAACCCACGCCCACATGGATCATCTGGACATTCCGTCACTTAAGGCGCTGCCGAAGACGGCGACCGTAATTGCTTGCTCGAAGTGCGCGGAACTCATCGCGCCGCTTGGCTATACGGACGTGCGGGAGCTCAAGTGGGGCGAATCGACCGAAGTGCGCGGCCTCAAGGTCACCGCGATGGGCGCGAATCATTGGGGGCAGCGATGGCCTGGTATCGGAACCGCCTATGGCTTCAACAGCTATGTGCTGGAGTCGCACGGGGTGCGCACCCTACTCGCCTGCGACAGCGCGTACACGGACATCTTCTCTTCGCTCGCGAAAGATCCTCCCGAAGTCGCGATATTTTCCGACGGCGCTTACGATCCGTGGATTAACAATCACGCGAATCCGGAACAGGTGTGGTCGATGTTTCTGGCGACCGGGGCCAAGTACCTGATACCGATCCATTGGGGCACCTTTCGCCTTTCCAAGGAACCGATGGATGAGCCAGTCGCGCGGCTTCTGAAGGCCGCCGGCAGCGAATCGAATCGGGTGGTGCTCAGGCAAATCGGCGGCACCTGGAGCTTGCCGGAAAGCGCCCAGGAGCAAGCGACGCCTGGCGCGACGTTCTCGCGCGCCGCCGCTCCGCGCTAGTTCGAGTACTCGGGAGCTGTTTTGGCCGAGATGCTGCCGGCTAGCCGTGCTTGCGCTTTTTCGAGAGATAATCGACCAGCATGTACTCGCCGAGATGGTCGGGACGGGTATAGAGCGCGCGACCGCGATTGATCTGAGTCATCTTTTCGACGAACGCGCGCAGGCTCGGCGAGTCATCAAGCATGAAGGTGTTGATCGTGATGCCTTTGCGGGTGATGCGTTCGACTTCCTTCAGCGTTTCCTGCGCGGCGCGCATGCTGATTCCGCCGAACGACAACGGCCACTCGCAGTACAGCCGCTTGTTAAGAAAATAGGCAGTGGGCTGACCGTCGGTGATTACGATGATGTGCTGATTGCGCGACGGATGCCGCCCGAGCAGGTCGGAGGCAAGTCGCAGCCCGTCCTGCAGATTCGTGAACGGGTCGCCCATGTTCCACGACGCTTCCGGCAGGTCTTTCAGCTTGAGTTCCACCGCGCGAGTGAAGAATCCGACGATTGAAAAGAAGTCGCGCGGGAATTTCGCCCGAATCAGCGTCTCCATCGCCATCGCGACCTTCTTCGCGGCGGCGAACCGGCCCTCCCAGCTCATCGACCACGACATATCGAGGCACAGCACCGTGGACGAGGTGCTGGATGAGTCGTTCTCGTAAATCTCGAAATCGTCGGGCATCAGCTCCAGCGGCACGCCCGCTTTGCGCACCAGCGCCTTCTTGAGCGTCGCGACCAGATTCAGATTCAGCGGATCGCCGTAGGAGTAGACCTTGGTCTCGTCCGGGCGCATCTCGGTGACGCCGCGGTGGTCGGTCTGGTGGGCGCCGCCGCGATCCTTAATCAGGTTCTGATAAATGTCGCGCAGCGCGAGCTGTCCGATGCGACGCACACCCTTGGGAGAGAGCTGAAAATGATCGCCCTTGGGCATCACGTAGCCGGAGTTCGCGAGCAGCACCATCACCTGCTTCAGATTCTGAAAATCGCGCGAGGCCTGCTGGCCAAGGATCTGCTGGAGATCCTCCATCGAGATGGTCTCGAAATTTCCCGACATCAGATCCTGTTCGAGCTGGCGCATCCGCTCCATCTCGCGCATCAGCTCCAAAGCCTCCTGATAGCCGAGGCTCTTCTGGCCGTGGAACATATGCTGATTGCGGTCGCGGAAATTCTCGAGGTCGCGGATATTTTCGTACTCCTCGAGCAGCGCATCGAAGTCCGCTTTGGCTTCGGAATTTTCGAACTCGTAGCTTTCGAGCTTGCGAAGGGCCTCTGAGATGCGGCGCGGCAGGCGCGAGAGTTCGCGCTGCTTGTCCTCGACCCCGGGTTTCTGGCCCTTCAGCGAATCCAGCGTGGAGCGCTCGCGGTTCAGAATGTCGTCGAGCTTCTGCTCGATTTCGGAGAGCGAGTTCTTCAGATTGAAGTCGCGATAGCGCTGGCGCATCTCCTGGCGCAACTGCTCGATAAATTCCTCGAGCCCCATCACCTGCACGCCGTCGAACTCCATCCCCTGGCGCATCATCCAGTCCATCGCCTGGCGGACGTCGTCGGTGTACGACATGTACTCGGCAAGCTTCTCGAACACCTTGTCGGCGTCGAGTCTGAGCTTCTGAGTGCCGTCCCACTGCGTATAGCGGATGGTTACCATCGCGGGTGCAACCGTCGATCAGGCGTGATACGCGAAGCGTCCGCCCTGGCGGTCCTTGTTCAACTTCTGATGCAGATGCAGGCCCTCGAAAATGAACTCGCTCGCCGCCGCCATCAGGCCAGGCGTCTCGAAGGGTCCAAGCGCGACGATCGCTTCGCGCAATCCCGAGACTTCGCGCAGCGGCTCCATATATTCGGATGAAGGAGCGCGGTCGGAAACCTCCACGCCCCAGCCCTGTTCGAAATAGGAGATGATTTTTTTCAAATCGTCGAGCTTGAGATAGCGGTCGAAAATTTTCAGCACCGCGCGATTTACCAGGCGTTCGACCAGATCGTCTTCCTTCTTGTCCTCGCCGACGTATTCGAGCTCGATTTTGCCGGCGGTGGAAGCATACAGCGAGTGGAGATCGGAGATGCGCGGCACGACTTCATTCTCGCCGTTTAAGATCGCGCGTTTCTCGGCGTTGGAGAGCACCGACTCGAAGTTGTTGATCGTGACCCGCACCGAAACTCCGGACGACTGATTGATTTCATTGGAGCCGCGCGCCTCGAAGGTGACCTGGGCGAGAATCTCCTTCAGGAATTGCGGAACCCGCACGTCCATCCCGGGCCGCGGCGGATAAAGCGCTTCCTGCTCCATGATAGCGATTTCATCCTCGATCTTCCGGGGATAATGAGTCCGAATCTGAACGTCGAAGCGGTCCTTGAGCGGAGTGATGATGCGGCCGCGCGAGGTGTAATCCTCCGGGTTGGCGCTGGCGACGAACACCACGTCGACCGGCAGCCGGATCTTGTAGCCCTTAATCTGGACGTCCTTTTCCTCCATCATGTTGAACAGTCCGACCTGCACTTTTTCGGTGAGGTCGGGCAGTTCGTTGACGGCGAAAATGCCCCGATTGGTGCGCGGGATCAGGCCGAAGTGAATCGTCTCTTCATCCGCAAGGTAGCGGCCCTCGGCAACCTTGATCGGATCGATCTCGCCGATCAGGTCGGCAACCGAAACGTCCGGGGTGGCGAGCTTTTCGGCGTAGCGCCGATCGCGGGGTATCCACACGATTTCAAGCCGGTCGCCTTTTTCGCCCGCAAGCCGGCAGCATTGGCGGCAGATCGGCGCGAATGGGTTGTCGAAAATCTCGCAACCCTTGACCGCCGGCACAAATTCGTCGAGCAGGTCGACCAGGTTGCGGATGATTCGCGATTTCGCCTGCCCGCGCTCGCCGAGAAAAATCATGTGATGACCGGCAAGGACGCCGTTCTCGATCTCGGGAAGGACGGTGTCGTCGTAGCCGATGATGCCGGGCAGGATACGCTCGCGTGCGCGCAAGCGCGCGAGCAGATTCTTGCGCATCTCCATCCGCACCGGCAGGATTTGGTAACCGGCGGACTTGAGTCCGCTCAGGGTGGTGATTTTGGTCAGGCTTTGATCCATCTGCGATTCCGGCATCAGCTTCCTACATCAAGGATAAGCCGTCCTCATGAGGCCAGGCCAGCCTCAAGCGCTTTGAAGACCGGGCTTAGTTGGCGATAGCTGTCTTCGAGACTCTGCGACAGCACGCGAGTTGAGGCAAGCACCGGCATGAAGTTGTTGTCACCGTCCCAGCGCGGCACCACGTGCCAGTGCATGTGATCGGCAAATCCCGCGCCGGCGGCGCGTCCAAGATTGGCGCCCACATTGAGCCCGACCGGCCTGAGCTCGGAGCGCAGGGCGCGGACCGCGGCGGCGACCACCTCGCCGATTTCGGCTCGCTCATCGCGGCTGAGCAGTTCGGGAGAGGCGACATGGCGGCGCGGCGCAACCATCAGGTGCCCGTTGTTATAGGGATAAAGATTGAGCATCACGAGCGAACGTTCAGTCGCAACCAGCACGAGCCTGCGCTTTCGCTGCGCCGCGGAGAGCTTGCCGAAGCAGAAGATACACTCGGGTGTGGCAGAGTGCGCGGAACGAAGATAAGAGTACCGCCATGGCGCCCACAGCCGCATCCCGCCCGCGGCCGGTTCGATAACCGCCGCGCGGCGGCGCTTATTGCGCCGCTTGCTCGCCGGCGCCATTTACCTCAACACGGAGTTCCTTGCCCGCGCGAAAGAACGGAATCCGCTTGGCGTCGACGCTGACGATCTCCCCAGTCTTGGGATTGCGACCCTGCCGGGCGCGCCGATCCTTCACGTCGAAGCTTCCGAAGCCGCGAATCTCGATTCGGTTGCCGCCGGCCAGCACTTTGGTCATCGCGTCGAACATCGCGTTGACGATCGTCTCCGATTGGCGATGCGAGAAGTTGTGATGCCGCGCCAGGAGCTCCTCGATAATCCCGCGCTTGGTCATGGTCTTACTCGTCCTGCCCGATTTCGCGCTGCCCGACTTCGCGGCGGAGACGAGCCGCGGCTTCAGTGGTCGCGGCGCGCGCGGGAGGCCCGGCGCTCGCCATCGTCGCGATCCAGGCGCAGTTCCTCGTTGAGGATGTCCTCCATCGAGAAGCGCGCATTCTCGTGCTCGCGCTTCAGATATGCCTGCATCTCCTCGCGCTCTTCGTGCGCCTTGAGCGCCTTGATCGAAAGTCCGATGCGCCGTTCCTTGGGATCAAGCTGATAGACCAGCGCCTCTAGCTCGTCGCCGACCTTGAACAGCGAAGACGGCTTGTCTACCCGCTCGTTCGAGAGCTGCGAAATATGAATGAGGCCCTCGATTCCCTCTTCGATTTCGACGAACACGCCAAAATCCGCGACCGAACTGACCTTGCCGCGAATCCGGGTGTTCACCGGATAGCGCTCCGAGATAGTGTCCCACGGATCGCTCGAGAGCTGCTTCACGCCCAGGCTCACGCGCTCGTTCTCGGCGTCGATTCCCAGCACCACCGCCTCGACGTCGTCGCCCTTCTTCACCACTTCGCTCGGATGCCGGATCTTCTTGGTCCACGACAGATCCGAAATGTGCACCAGCCCGTCGATACCCGGCTCGATTTCGACGAACGCGCCGAAATCCGTCACCGACTTGACCTTGCCGCTCACCCGGCTGCCGACTGGATGCTTTTCGGCCAGCGCCACCCACGGATTGGGCTCGGTCTGCTTGAGGCCGAGCGAGATGCGCCGGTTCGCCTCATCGACGCCCAGCACCTGCACCTCGACCATATCGCCAGGGTTAACCACCTTGGACGGATGGACCGCGCGCTTGCTCCAGCTCATCTCGGAGACATGGATCAGGCCTTCGACGCCCTTTTCCAATTCCACGAACGCGCCGTAATCGGTGACGCTCACCACCTTGCCGCGGACCCGAGTGCCGGAGGGATAAAGCTCGGCGACTTTGGTCCACGGGTCTGACATGATCTGCTTCATGCCGAGCGAGACGCGTTCGCGCTGGGCGTCATACTTGAGGACAACGACCTTGACCTTCTCGCCGACTTTAAGGACTTCCGACGGATGCGACAGGCGTCCCCACGACATGTCGGTGATATGCAGCAGGCCGTCGATACCACCCAGGTCGATGAATGCGCCGTAATCGGTAATGTTCTTTACCGTGCCCTCAAGGATGACGCCCTCTTCGAGCACTTTGAGGGTCTGTTCCTTCAGCGAGGCGCGCTCACGCTCGAGCACGCTGCGGCGCGAGACGACAACATTGCCGCGCGCGCGATTGAACTTGAGTATCTGGAAGCGGCCGCGCTGGCCGACGTAACGATCGAGATTGCGCGCGGGCCTGATATCGACGTGCGAGCCGGGCAAAAACGCCGGCACTCCGATATCGACCTTGAGTCCGCCTTTGACCTTGCCGAGCACCACGCCTTCGACCGGGGTTTCGGTCTGGAAGGCGCGATCCAGCTCGCGCCAGATTTTGAATTTCTCGGCCTTGGCGTGCGAGAGGAGCACCGATCCGTTTTCGGTCTCAGTGCCCTCGAAGTAGACGTCAACCTCGTCCCCTTCTCTGATGGTTAGGCTGCCCTCGGCGTCGTAGAACTCAGCGACCGGAACCTGGCCTTCACACTTGTAGTTGATATCAATGATGACGTGGTCGCGGGTAATCAGAAGGACACGTCCGATTAGAACATCACCGGGTCGTGGAGCCTTCAGGCTCTCTTCCATCAGCGACTCGAAATCATTTTCTCCTCCGCCGAGCTTTTCAGGCAAAACTTTCTCCATTTAGTGGGACCTTCCGGGGAACATCGAGGCTGTTGCGAAACTTACAACCGGACTAGCTACGTTTCAACCCCTTACCAGCGTTGATCGTTTTCAGTATGTGCCTTTTTAACTCACCGATCACCGAGAAAATATCCAGTGCGGTCGAGTCGACCACGATTGCGTCATCGGCGCGTTTTAGCGGCGCCAGAGCACGACCGGTGTCGCGCGCGTCGCGCTCCTTGAGCTGCGCAAGAACTTCGTCGTAGCCGATCGCCACGCCCTTTGCCGCCAGTTCTTCATATCGCCGGTGCGCGCGGACGCTCACCTCGGCGTCGAGATAGAACTTGAACTCCGCATCGGGAAATACCGCGGTCCCGATGTCGCGCCCTTCCATCACCACGCCGCCATGCGCGCCCGCGGCGCGCTGCAACTCACGCATCCGATCGCGCACGATTCCGATCGCGGAGAGCCGAGAGGCAAGATCGCCGATTTCCGGTGTGGTCACGAGCGCACTGATGTCGCGGCCATCGAGAATTATGCGCTCGCCGTCAAATGCGATGCGAATGCCGGCCAGTATAGGCGCGAGGCGCCGCTCCAAATCGGGCGTATCGGCGCCGACGCCTGCCTCGCGCGCGGCAACCGCCACCGCTCGATACATCGCGCCGGTATTCAGGTAGCTGAAGCCAAGCTCGCGCGCGAGTCCGCGCGCTACGGTCGATTTACCGGCGCCGACCGGACCATCGATCGCGACGACTGGCTTTTCGCGCGCGACGACCTGCTTAGCCCGCGTCACTTGAGCCTCTCGCGCATCGCGCGGCCTCGATCGAAGAGCGCTTCGAGCGCGGTCATGTCGCCGGATTCGATAAGCGCCTGAAACTCGGCGAGGGTCGAGCCGTAAAGCTTGAGCGCCTCCACCAGCGCCGCGCGATTGGTGATAAAGATGTCGCGCCACATCTCCCACGAAGACGCAGCCAACCGCGTGGTGTCGCGAAGTCCGCTCGCCCCGAACTCCGCCGCAAGCATCCCGCCCACCCGCTCATCGGCGAGCGCGGCGGCCAGGGCGCTTGCCGCCACCTGCGGCAGATGGCTTGCGCGCGCGAGAATCGCATCATGCAGCGCCGGATCCATCCGAACCACGCGCGCGCCGGTCGCGTTCCACAGCGCTTCGATTTTGCCGATCGCGTCAGGAGTGCTTCGCGCCGACGGCGTGATAATCACGCGCCGGCCCTGAAACAGGTCAGCATCCGCCGCCGCCGCGCCGGTGGTCTCTTTGCCCGCGACTGGATGAGCCGCGACCAGCGCCATGCCCGGCGCAAGCACGGGTTCGAGTTCTCGCACCACCCACTGCTTGACGCTGCCGACATCCGTGATGATGGCGTCGGGCGCCAGATGCGCGGTCATTTTCTCAAGCGTGTCGCGCATCGAGAGAATCGGGACGGCGAGCACCACCAGATCCGCGCCGTCGGCGGCCTCCGCGGGATCGCGCGTTGCGATATCGAGCATCCCGCGCCGCGCCGCTACCTCCAGATTCGCCTGCGTGCGGCCGAGTCCCGCGACCCTGCCGACTATCCCCGCACGGCGGGCGGCGAGCGCGAGCGATCCGCCAATCAGGCCGACGCCGCAAATAGTCATTCGCCTGAAGAGCGGCGTCATCAGAGGTTCGTGCTCGGAGAAGTCCGCGGCAACATTTGATATCGACGTGCAGAGATGCTGGAAGTCATTTTGCGAACATCACCTGCTCCAGCGCCTCGATCAGTCGCCGATTTTCCTCGGGCAATCCGACGCTGATTCGCACGTGTCGCGGATATCCATAGCCATTCATCGCCCGCACGATCACCCCCTTGCGCAGCAGCGCGTCGTAAACCGTGCGCCCATCGCCAACCTCGGTCAGGATAAAATTGCCATGGGTGGGGACGAACGCGATTCCCATCCGGCGGAACTCCGCCTCCAGGTATGCGACGCCCTCAGCATTGACCTTGAGCGTGCGTTCGACGTGTTGAGTATCGTCCATCGCGGCAATCACGGCGACTTGTGCAAGCGAAGTCAGGTTGAATGGCTGCCGAACATTATTAAGGAGGCGAACGATCTCGGGGCGGGCAACCGCGTATCCCGCGCGCAATCCGGCGAGCCCGAATATCTTTGAAAACGTTCGCATGGTGACGATCAGCCGCGCGTCGTTGTGATCGTCGAGCGAGTCCGGATATTCGGGATCGCGCACGAACTCGAAGTAAGCTTCGTCCGCCACGATCACCACATGCTCGGGCACGCGGCCGAGAAAGCGCTTCCACTCGGCGCGGTGGTAGATAGTGCCGGTCGGATTATTCGGATTCGCCAGAAAGACAAGTCGCGTGTCGGCGTCGATAGCTGACGCGATCGCGTCGAGATCGTGCGAGTAGCCGTCGATGGTCGGCACGACGCGGCAGGTCCCGCCAGCAGCGTGAGTCGCAAGCGGATAAATCGCGAACGAATGCTCGGAAAACACCGCATTGAGGCCGGGACGCAGAAACAGGAACGCGAGCAGATTGATCACCTCCACCGATCCGCCCGCGGCGAACACGCATCGCGGATCGACCTGATGCCGCGCCGCGATTCGGCGTCGAAGCTCGTAGTTGGCTCCGTCGGGATAGCGATTCAAATCGGCAAGCGAGGCCTTGATCGCTGAGACCGCGCGCGGGGAGGGGCCGAGCGGATTCTCGTTCGAAGCGAGTTTCACCGCCTCGCCGATGCCAAGCTCGCGCTGCAACTCCTCGATTGGTTTTCCGGGTTCGTAGGGATTGATTGCCGCCACCGAGGGCAGCACCAAGTCTTCGACTTTGATCAAGAGATTTGAACGGTTGCTCTAATACGCATCCGACCTGCTTTCAGGATACGATCCAAGCACTTTCAAAAAAAGAGCTTTCCGTTTAAGAGCGCTGAGAGCGCGAGCGAGCGCGGGATCTTCGCGATGCCCCCCGAGATCGACAAAGAAGATGTACTCCCACGGCCGCGATCGGAGGGGTCGCGACTCGATCTTGGAGATGTTGATCGAGTTGCGCGCGAACAGGCTAAGCGCCTCGTAGAGCGCGCCGACCTTGTCCGCCACCGTGAACAGCGCGGTGGTCTTGTCGGTGCCGGATCGGGCGGTGGCCTCTTTTCCGATCACCAGGAAGCGCGTGGTGTTGGTCGCGACGTCCTGGATATTTTCCGCGATAACCTGAAGCCCGTATGCCGCGCCCGCGGCTTTCGACGCGATCGCACCGAGCATCGGATCGCCTGCAGCGCGCTCCGCCGCGAAGCCGTTCGAGGCCACCGCTTCGGTCTCACAATGGGGAAAATTCGCCGCCAGGTACATCCGGCATTGCCCGAGCGATTGCTGATGCGAAACGATCTTGCGGATCGCGGCGCGATCGCCCTCGCGAGACAAGAGCGCGTGCCGGATCGGCAGCCTGATTTCGCCGATAATCACCAGCGGAGTGTCGATCATCAGATCGAGGGTCAGCGTGATCGATCCTTCGGTGGAATTTTCGACCGGCACGACGCCGAAGTCGGCGCGTCCGTTTTCGATCGCCGCAAACACCGCCGCAATCGTGCTTTGCGGCGCAAACTCGACGCTCGAGCCAAATCGCTCGCGCGCCGCCTCGTTCGAGTACGTATGCTCGGGGCCGAGGAACGCGACCCGCGGCAGATGCTCCAGTGCGCGGCAGGAGGAAATAATCTCGGTGAAGATGGATGCCAACTGCTCGGGCGTAAGCGGCCCGGGATTCTCCGCAATCATCCGATCGATAATCGCGCGCTCGCGAGCCGGCACGTAGATCGCGCCGCCCGAGGAGTTCTTGAGCTGCCCCACCTGCTCGACCAGTTGGCCGCGCATCGAGATGAGATCGAGGATCTTGCTGTCGACCTCATCGATTCTTTCGCGAAGGCTTTGGAGCGAGGGGCGTTCGCCGGCTTCGGATCTGCCCGACGTGTTGTCTTGGCGCGGCGCGCTTCGCGCGCGCCTGGCCGCGCCTTTTTTCGCAGTATGGGAAGCCATCGGGGTCGAGTATGGCTAACCGATCGAGTCGGCGTTTTCAACGCGTGGCGAGGCCAGGTAGGCGTTGCCAATCGCGGCGAACTTCCGCTCGCGCATCCGCCGCAACTCCGCAGGCGCGCGCCTCACCAGCGCCTCAAGATGCCGCGCGATCGATTCGCCGACTGCGGAAATCGCGTCCGGCGGAGCGGTGTGCGCGCCGCCGGGAGGCTCGGCGATGATCTCGTCTATAATACCGAACTCCATCAGGTCGGATGCTGACAGCCTGAGCGCGGCGGCCGCCGCCGCCACGTTGGCCTCGGTCGCTTCGCGCCACAAGATCGCCGCGCATCCTTCAGGAGTGATCACCGAGTACGACGCGTTCTCCTGCATCAGCACCGCATTGGAGACTCCAAGCGCCAGCGCGCCGCCCGATCCACCCTCGCCGATAACGCACGAGATGATCGGCACCTCCATCCGCGCCATCACTTCGAGATTGTGCGCGACCGCCTCGTGCTGGCCGCGCTCCTCGGCACCAACTCCCGACTCCGCGCCCTGGGTATCGATAAAGGTGATAAGCGGAAGCCGAAAGCGATCGGCAAGCTCGTAGATTCGCGCGGCTTTCCGATAACCCTCGGGATGAGGTTTACCGAAGTTGCGCCGTATTCGTTCGGCCGTGGTCCGCCCGCGCTGCTGGCCGACGATCGCAACCGCTCGCTTGCCGAGATAGCCCAGGCCGGCGACGATCGCGCCGTCATCGGCAAAGCGCCGATCGCCATGCAGCTCGATAAAGTCGCGCATCAGGCCCGCGATATAGTCGAGGCTCTGGGGACGTGCCGGATGACGCGCAAGGCGCACTCGCTCGATTGGCGAGAGCGGCGCGGGCGCGGCGGCCACGCCTTCAGCCGCGGACTGCGCGGGCTCGGGCCGTCGCAAGGATTTAAAGTTATGGTTTAATTTTTTGACGGCTTTCATTTCAGATCACGCCACGTCACGCGGCACCGGCGCGGCTTCGCGGTGCGGCAAAGAATTTTAGAAACAACTCAAGAGCCTGCTCAAAGGCGCGCGCCGCGTCAAGCCACACTACCTCGCGATCCGCGCGAAACCAGGTGAGCTGGCGTTTTGCAAACTGGCGCGAGGCGCGCTTGGCGAGCACCGCCGCCTCTTCCAGGGTAATCGCGCCCGCAAGATACTCCGCGATTTGCTTGTAGCCGATCGTGGCCAGCGGAAGCCGGCTCGGATCGCATCCGGCGGCGAGCAATCCGCGCACCTCATCGACCAGGCCCGCCTCCAGCATCGCATCGAAGCGCCGGTCGACCGACTCGTAGAGCGCGTCCCGCTTGGTCGCAAGTCCCACGGTCAGGCACTCGTATGGGCGCGAGGCGAACCGATGGCGCGCCTGATGCGCTGAAATCGTTTCGCCGGTCAGCTCGAAAACCTCGATCGCCCGCGTAATCCGATACACATCGTTGTAGCCGATTCGATTGGCCGCCGCAGGATCGATCTCGCGCAGCCGCTCGTGCAGATAGCCGGCTCCACGCTCCGCCGCGATCGCTTCCAGCCGCGCGCGAATTTCCTTAGAGGCCGCGGGCCCGCTGAATACGCCGCCCTTGAGCGCGCGAACGTAAAGCCCGCTCCCGCCAACCACCAGCACCCTGCGTCCGCGCGCCGTGATATCCGAGATCGCCGCCCGCGCAATCCGGACAAAAGCAGCCACGTCAAAGCCCGCTCGCGAGGAATCGGCGTGGGCGTCCTCGCAAACCTTTTCGGGCGACAGCACATCTATCAGATGATGCGGCACGCGGCCGCGCTCGGCGGCGCTCGGCTTGGCGGTTCCGATATCCATCCTGCGATAGAGCTGGCGCGAATCAGCGTTCACGATTTCAGCTCCGATCCGCTCGGCAATCCGGACCGCGAGCGCGGTTTTTCCCACGCCGGTTGCTCCAACAATAAACCCGACCCGGATTTTCTCCGCGCCGGCCCCGCCTTCGCTCGCGACTTCCCGAGCCATCGCGGCAGCCATCGCTAGCGTCGAAACATCCGTTCGATCTGTCCGCGCGGAAATCGAATATGCACCGGACGCCCATGCGGGCAGTTGGTCTTGAATTCGGTGCGGTCGAGATCGGCCAGCAGCGCGTGAATTTCGGCGGCATCGAGCACACGGCCCACCCGCACCGATCCGTGGCAGGCAAGCTGCTTAAGCAGATCCTCGAACGCCGACTCACCGCGGATGCGAGTGCCGTCGCCAATACTCTCGATCATGTCGGAAAGCAGGCCAACTCGGGCTTCCGCGCCAAAGATCGCGGGCGTGCCCTTCAGGATCATGGATGACGGGCCAAACGGCTCCACGTCGAAGCCCATCGCGCGTAATTCCGGAACCGAGGCCTGCGCGTGCGCGGCGCGGGCGGGGCTCAGCTCCAGAGTCGCCGGCGCGAGCATTGCCTGAATCTCGATTCCGCCGTTTTTCAATTGAGCGCGAAGCTTTTCAAAGGTGACCCGCTCGTGCGCGGCATGTTGATCGATCAGAATCATTCCGTCGTCATCTTCCAGCGCGATGTAGCCCGCGAAAATCTGTCCGATAACCCGAAGCCGGGAATATACCGGCACCGCATCGGCCGAGCTCGCCGACCGTTGGCCTTCGCCGCGAGATTTATCGAACCCGATCCCGAGCGCCTGCTGAGCCGGCATCGCGCGCTGGGAATCCGGAACCAGGCGCAGCGGACGAAAATCGTAAGCGGGAGCAACGCGGATCGGGTCCGCCTTTGCGGCGCGCGCCGGCGCGATCGACGCGACATTGGACTGCCGCTCGCGCGGCGCGGAGGCGGATGGGACCCCGGTCCTATCCGGCGCGTCATCGGATGCATCATCTTCAGTTTGATAAGCCAGGCGCTCGCGCAGGGTGTGATAGACGAGCTCGAACACTTCGCCCGATGCGCGAAAACGCACCTCGCTCTTCATCGGATGAACGTTCACGTCGACCGCTTCAGGCGGCAGCGCCAGGAACAGCACCACCGCAGGATGCCGTCCGCGAGGAAGCAGCGTCTGATATGCCTGCGCGATCGCGCGCGCGATCAATTTGTCGCGCACTACGCGGCCGTTGACGAACGTGTAGAGCATCCGCGGCGACGCGAACGATTCCTGGCTCATCGTGAGCAGCCCGTGGGTGCTCATGGTTTCGCGCGTGCCGACGAACGCGAGCATCCGCGCCGCGAGCTTGGCTCCGAATAGCTGCCGCACCCGCTCAAGCGGCGCCGACGCGCGCGTGAGATCGAGGATTTGCCGTCCGTCGGAGGAAAATGAAAACGCAACCCGATGGTTGGCGAGCGCAAGCCGCGTGATCGCGTCTGCAACCGCGCTCTGCTCGGTCGCGACCGTCTTCAGAAATTTGAGCCGGGCGGGAGTGTTGAAAAAAAGGTCTCTGACTTCGATTTGGGTGCCCGACGCGATCGCGGAACCTTGAACTTTGTCGATCTCGCCGGCAGTCGCCGTAATCTCGACCCCTTCGGTCTCCTCTGGAGTCTGCTCGGCAAGCCTGGTTCTGAGCACAAGATGCGACACGCTGGCTATCGAGGCGAGCGCCTCTCCTCGAAAACCGAGGGTGCGGATCGCGGTCAGGTCGGCGGCGCTTTGAATTTTCGAGGTCGCATGGCGGCGCAACGCGAGGATCGCGTCCTCGCGACTCATCCCGCATCCGTCGTCAACGACCGATATGAGGGCGCATCCGCCCTTTTCGATTGCGACCTCGATTCGGCGCGCGCCCGCATCAAGGGAGTTCTCGACCAGCTCCTTTACCGCGGAGGCCGGCCGTTCAACGACCTCTCCCGCCGCAATCTGGCTCGCAATCTGTTCCGGCAGAATGTGGATGAGCCGCTCAGCCATCTGGCATTGCCTGTCGCTAGACAATGCGGGTTTTGGGCTGGATACTCAAGCGACCCGCGCCTTTCGCTTCGCATTGAACTATCTTCCACCAGCGCGCTAGCTTGGCGCGGACGCGGATATCGGGACGGTAGAGGGGAGACAACCTTAGGATGCGTTTCGCGGGGAAAGTCGTACGCGGCCTCATAGTCGCGATTTCGGCGGCATCTATGTTTGCCGCGACGGCGAGCGCCGTCTCAGCCGAGGTGAAAATCGGAGTCGGAGTAATCGGCCCCATATCGCCGCAAGCCGAAAACGATATCGATAATCTCGTCAGTGCGACGCCCAACCTGAAGGCAGTGCCGATCCAGCCGCCCGGCGGCGTGGACGCGTGCGTCAAACGGTTCGTCGCGGGCGAGGTCGACGACCGGGTGGACGCGGTGATGGTGGTGAGCCTGCCGACTGACTCGTTCCGCGTTCAGCAGACCGGATCCGAGGCTAAATTCACCGGCTCCTATGAAATCTGGACCCTCAACCTGTCCACGCTGGCCGAAAATCGGCACACCTTCACCTTCAACGACAGCGAGACCGTCATAAGCGGTCCCGCCGCGATTCTTTCGATCCCCGCGCAGTTCCTGTTTGAGCGCGCAAGCGGCCAGCGGCTCATCTCCAGCAACACCTGGCAGGCATACGAATCCATTCAGGTGCGGGTGGAGGCCAAATTGGTCGCGGCGACCAGGCTCTATCTTGATACCGCGCCGATTCGCGACACCCAGCCGCTCAACCTGCTACAAACCGCGCAGGCGCTGGTTGATCGAGGCGACGCTGATACGGCGCTGGCGGTTTTTAACGCCGCGGGCGTCAACAATCCGCAGGTGCGCGAACTGATGGCGCAGGCCAGGGACAAGATGCGCCGTGCGAAGGCGCAGGCGCTGCTTGGCCGCGCGCTCGGCGCGATCGCGGGCGGAGACGCAAGCGGCGCGGCGACGATCCTGGCCGAGTATCAGAAACTGCCGAGCTCCGAGTCGGCGCGCGCCGACGGTCTGCGCCAGGCGCTGGCGGTGCAGCCTGACACTCGCACCCGGGGCGCATACCAA
>JASHOJ010000016.1 GCA_030041155.1 Candidatus Binataceae bacterium
AACTGGCCGATATCAATCTGCGGCTCGGCGATTCGGAAAGCGCGCTGATGGCGGCGAACGCGGGCCTCAGCAAGGACCCGCGCAACGCAAGGCTTTACAACGCGAAGGGGATGGCGCTCAACGACTTGCAGCGTACCGGCGAGGCCGCGGTTGCCTTTCGCAAGGCGCTCTCGATCGATCCGACGTTCCAGGTCGCGCGCGAAAATCTGCAGGCGGTCAGTTCCGGCGGCAACAAAAGCGCGCACCATTAGAGTTTTCGCTCAGCTTTTCTTTGCACTCAAGCGATCCGCCCTTCGATTAACGCGCGGAGGACCGCGCGGGATCCTTCGCCTGCGGCTCAGGATGACCTGACGCCAAATCTCATTGCGAGGCTGCTCTGAAATGCCCTCGCCCGCCGGGAGAGGGAGAGCGGCGCGAGGCTTGCGTTCTTTTGTCGCAAGCCTCGTGACGCGAGGGTGAGGGCGTTGAACCTCTGCGGCGCTATTCCGTCATTCCCGCGGGGCTCAAGTTGCCAGGCGCGCGAGGAATCCCGGATTTCGCGACCCTGTCTCAATAATAGGCCGGGCCGCGATTGACCGATTTCAACACCAGGAACGGGCTCGTGATATCGAAGACATAGCCCTGCACCTGGATCGGGCGCGAGGTATTGGCGGAGAAGATGATCTTCTCGCGCAGATCCTGCTGGCCAACGACCTCAATTCGCTTGGCAAGAATCGAGCGGTACAGCTCCCGTGCGTAGTGCGCGTTCGGATCGAACTGAAGATCGGCGTTGTTGAGCTCGGTATCGAGCCGCATGTACACGTCATGGCCGTCGACGCGCAGATGCACGATTTGCGCGTTTCCCGGCAATTGCGACTCGCTCAGTCCAACGTCGCCGACTATGTCGAGCTGCCTGAAGCGCTGCGGCGACTGGTTGGGCGTCGGATTTACCAACTGCGTCGTGTTAAGACTGCCGGTAGGATTGACCTGCGTGATGTGGATCGGACCCACCGCGCCGCCGGCTCCGATCTGAAAGGCTAGCGCTCCAGTGGCAAACGCGAGCATCAGTACCGCCGCTGAGAACCCGAACACGACCGCCTTAACGATGTTCATGCTCGTGCTCCGCGGACGATCTTCTATCGAAAATGCTCCGAGCATCGGCGGATCATCGATCCGCTGATCACTGCCTAGATCATCCGCCGGTGATAGGGCGCTCAGGCTCGGCCACACAATAGGCGCATCGGCAGATCGCCCGTAGTTGAGACATGGTATAGATCGTTTCGTGCCCGTCCGACCATCCTACAAAAACCGCCTGCTCGCCCAATCGCGAGAGCTGCGCCAGGCGTTGGCTCTGCGATGGAATTTCTCCCTGCACCGCGCCGTGACATACGTTGCACGGGCAATAGCGGCGCAGGTTCTCGAGCGGATAGATGCTGTCGTGGCCGTCGGTCCACTGCACGCCGATCGCGTAGCGGCCGACTTCGTTCAACCCCTTGATCTTTGGATTTTTTGGCTTGATAAGTGCCATGAGCTGTCTCGCGGCCTCATTATAGATCGCGCGTCAAGGATCTGAGAATGATCGGAAAATGATTAGAGAATGATCGAAGAATGCTTTCTTGCGCGTGCGCGCTCTGACCGCCAAAGTTAAGTCATACGATTTCGGAGGCTTCAAATCATGGATGAAAAGGCAAAGAAACAGGCGCTCTTGATGATCCCTTACGGACTATTCGTGCTCGGCGCCGCAAATGCCGGCAACGCGACGGTTGCAACCGTTAACTGGGTGACCCAAGCCAGCTTTAATCCTCCTCTGGTTGCGGTCGGAATCAAAAAAGATTCCGGAGCGCACGGGATGGTCAAGGATTCGAAAAAGTTCGCCCTGTCGATGCTCGCGTCCGGACAGAAGGCAATCGCCGGCGCCTATTTTCGACACGTTGAGCCAAAAGACGGCAAATTCGGAGACTACGCGTATCAGAACGGCGCCAATGGAACCCCGATCGTCAGCGATGCGCCGGCCGCGGTGGAGTGCGAGGTCGTCGGCTTCTACGAACTGGGCGATCACAGCGTCGTGGTCGGCCGCGTAACCGATGCCCATGTGAAGCGCGAAGCCGACGCGCTGACGATGAAGGAGACCGGCTGGAACTACGGCGGATAATCGAGTCTCGCGCCCTGGCGTGCTGTCGGGCGGAATCCGGAATCGGGCAACGCCGTCGCGAAGCAGGCCTTAAGATTCCGCGACTCGGCGGGCGATGCTCACCACCGCGCTCGGAATGACAGAACACGGAGAACAGCTTGGCGAATCAATCGGCAAACAAGACGGTCGTCGTTTTTCCCGGTGATGACGCCTCTCCGGAGGCGATGAACGCCGCGATGGAGGTGCTGCGCGCGCTCAGCCTGCCGATCAATTACGTTGAGTTCCCGCCGGGCGACCAATGGGTGCGCGGCGAGACCGACGTACGCGCGCGCGCGGCAATCGACGCCTCGGATGCGACTTTGTTCGGGTCCACCTCGGGCAAGACCACCGCGATAACCTATCTGCGCTGGGGCAAAGAGACTTACGCGAACGTGCGGCCCGCGAAATGGTCCAAAGGGTACCGAAGCCCGATGGCCAATCCCGACGGTATCGATTTCGTTATCGTGCGCGAAAATCTGGAGGACCTGTACTTGGGGCTCGAAGGCCCGCTTGAGACGCTCGAGCCTTTGAAGCTCCACAGCAGAATCTTGAGGCGTCAGCTCGACACCCGCCAGCACGGCATCTATGCAATCAAAGTGATCACCGAGCGCAACACGCGCCGGATCGCGGATTTCGCGTGCCGCCTGGCACAGAAGCGCAAGCGCGCCGGCGGCAAGGGCAAGCTTACCTGCACCTCCAAGTACAACATGCTGCCGGCTGCGGACGGCTACTTCCGTCAGATCGTGCAGGAAACCGCCGCGAAATATCCGGAGATCAGATACGAGCAGTTTATTGTCGACGATTTCGCGCGGCGGCTGGTCGCCTCCCCGCACGATCTGGATGTGGTCGTGATGCCGAACCTCTACGGCGACATCCTTTCGGATGCTGCCGCGGGGATTATCGGCGGGCTCGGACTCGCACCCAGTGGATGTTACGGCGAAAATTATGCCTATTTCGAGTCGGTGCACGGCACCGCGCCGGATATCATGGGGATGGGAATTATCAATCCCAGCGCGACAATCCTTTCGGCTGCCCTGATGCTGGAATATCTGGATTTCGCGGAAGCTGGACGGCGGCTGGAAGCCGCCGTCCGCAAGGTCTACAGCGATGGCCGGGTGCTCACGCCCGATCAGGGCGGAAGAGCCAAAACCGCCGACTTCGCACGCGAGGTAATTGCCAACCTTTGACCGAACTCGCCGACCAGCCGCAAACCAGCCTCACCATAGCCCTTGAGACATGCGTTTAAAGCGGCCAACGGAGCGTTTCCTGCCGTTGACAACGGCAAAGTGGTATTGCACCCACGTCCGCGATAGCCAGCGGCCTTAAAATCGAATCTTGACTCTGGATAGGCCGGCGCTAGATTAGCCAGAATCTTCATCAGATTCGGCAATTCACCAGAAGGAGGTGCTGCCCATGAAAAACCAGAAGAATCGAACCTGCTCGGCAGGCGGCACTGCTTCCGCGTCTCTGACCAATTAGTCAGCTTGCGTTAACATTCGGATAGCGGCCGCGGAACCGTGGTTTTCCACGGCGTTTTCGCTTTTCCTTTGTTAAACAAGAGCGGTAAGCCCTCGCCAGCCCTCAATAGAGGAGCGCGCGTCGCTGCGTCCAGCCTCGGAATCCGAGATGGATTAACTGAATGTCAACAAGAGGAGGAAAGCATAATGCAAAACTCATTCGCAAATTGCGCAAATTGCCTCGAATTTCGATCAACTCCGTATCCATCAAACCGTGGAGCACCTGATGACCGAGAATCAGCAGATTGAAGCAAGTAACGCACTCGAATCGTTTTTTGGCGATGGGCTCATAATGGAAGTCCTCTACATCGTTCGCAGCGGCAAGGAAGCGACGGTCTATTGCTGCCGCGCCGCGCCCGAGACCGGACACGCTCTGCTCGCGGCAAAGGTCTACCGCGGACTCGAACAGCGCGCGTTTCGCAACGACTCTATCTACCAGGCCGGGCGTGGCGCGAATTGGGAGACCAGAAAGCTGCGCGCGTTCAAAAACAAGACCGCGCATGGGCGCGAGGTTCAGTTCGCAACCTGGATCGGCTCCGAATACCAAACCCTGCGCACGCTCTATGAGGCCGGCGCCGATGTTCCCCAGCCGATAGCCCGCGCCCGCAGTGCAATCCTGATGGAGTATCTCGGCGACCTGGACGGCGCCGCGCCGATGCTGGTGCGGACCGCTATGGAGGAGAGCGCGGCTCAGGCGTGCCTGCGCGCGATTCTTGAAAACGTAGCGCTATGGCTTGCGAATCATCTGATTCACGGCGATCTTTCCGCTTACAATCTTCTCTACTGGAACGATCGGGTGGTCGCGATTGATTTTCCGCAGGCTGTCGATGCGCGGATGAATCCCAATGCCCGCGCACTGCTAGGGCGCGATATCGAGAATGTCTGCGCCCATTTTCAGCGCTTCGGGCTTGGCGCGAACGGCGGTCGCATCGCGGAGCAGATGTGGCGCCAGTATCGCGGGGGAAGGCTGTGACGCTACTTGCGATTCGGAAGAACGAGCGTCGGCGAATCAATCGTCGCGCTGGCGAAGAGGCTCTGGATTGGACGCGGGCGCGGACACCGGCGGAGTTTTGCGGCGCGCCCACCAGAAGATGTCGCACAACACGCCGCACGCTGCGACATAGATGGGCGGCGGTTCGCGCGTTGGCTGCGGCGCCGTATCGTTTGCAGCAGTATCGTCGGGAGAATTGCGCATACGTTACCGATGCTAGCTGTACACCGGGTTTCGGTAAACGATCAGTAGAATCGCGCTTCCCCTTCGGGCCGCGTCTTCCACCTTCGATGAATCCAATTCCAGTGATCGGGATGGGCTCGGATGATTTCCTCAATTGCTTTTACGAAGCGCTGAGTGTTTTCGCGATTGTCGGCTTCGCGGTCCTCGGTCTTTACGAGCTCGATCGGAGCCTTGATGGTGATCTTATGGTGGGAACTATCGCCCTCGCGCACCATGAAACAGGGCACCACCGGCGCGCCGGTGGCGCGCGCCAGCCGTGCAACCGCGTCGCTGGTCGAGGCAGGCTTTGAGAAGAAGTCCACGAATACGCCGCGGCGCACGTCGAGGTCCAAGGCGACCCCCACCATCCAGTTGCGCCGAAGCGCCCTCATCGCGTCCATGCCGCCGTCGCGGCGCTCGATTATGCGGTTTCCGAACCGGGTCCGCGCCTCCCGCACCGCGTGGTCGATAAAAGGATTTCGCAGCGCGCGATAGACGACTGCGATTCGGTAGCCATAAATCGAGTGCGCGATGTTAAGGAGCTCGAAATTGCCGAAATGCGCGGTCAGAACGATTATCCCGCGCCCGGCAGACATGCGTTCCGCCTCATCCCAATACTGCTTGCCCTCATAGGTCGCGAACCGCTCGATATTGGAGCGGTCGAGTTCGCCGAGATGCGCCCATTCGGCCGCCATCCGTCCCCAGTTCCGATACACGCCGCGCAGCAGTTCGAGCCTCTGGGCCGAAGTCATGCCTGGAAAGGCAATTTCCATGTTCTTTATCGCGATCGGGCGGTTTGGCCGGTCGATCTCCATCGCGATGCGGCCGAGACCCGAACCGATTCTGACCGCGCGAGCAAGCGGCAGCGCCCGCAGCGAGGCAATCCCAATCGAGGCGCCGGTCCATTCCAGGCGCGCGCTTATGCCGCCAATCTGCCGAGGCATCGTCCTATAAAAGCCGCGGCGCGCGGATGAATCTCCGCGCGCCGCAAACCAGAGGAAGGAATTATCACATTCAGTTTGCGCACCTCATCAGGGCGTCGCCGCTCTCGACGCGGCCGCAGTCGCGTCAAAAGAGTGCGCCGACGTCGCCGTCACCCCGGTAGTGGACGAGGCGACCGGTATCGCAGGTCCGCTGCTGGCTGGCTCGCGCATGCTCGAAGGGCCGATCTCCTCGGTATTGAACGGCGTATCGCCCGAGGATGATCCCGAAGATGATCCGCCGGAAGATTCCGGTGCGGACGGCGGAGACACCGCAGCCGGAGGCGAGGCCGGCGCAGTCCACCCTGCCGCGGGAGGCTCGCTCGGAACCGGGGCCGCGACTCCATAGGACGATCCGAGATCCGCCGACGGAGGCACCGCGATCGAGAACGACGGCTTGTAGAGCTGTCTTATCCCCGACTTCGGCATGTCATGCATTTGCTTTTTGCCAATAGACTCAATGAATTTCTGCCGCTGGTCGAGCGATAGCGCTCTGAGCTGAGTTCGATTACGAATCACGTGCGGAGTTAGGAACACCAGCAAGTCGTCCTTCTGCCGGTCGGTTGACTTGAAGCTGAACAGGTTGCCGACAACCGGGATGCTGGAGATGTACGGGATGCCCTGGTTCTCGCGCGTATCCTGGCTCGAAAGCAATCCGCCGATAACCGCGGTGCGATGGTTTTGCACCATCACGGTGGTCGACGCGGAGCGGATCGTGGTCGTGGGCCCAAGCGAGTTGCTGGCGGTCGAAGCCACCACGGAGGAGACCTCCTCGTACAAGTCGAGCTTGATGTAGTCGCCCTCGGTCACCTGGGGGATGATATCGAGCGTGATGCCGACGTTCTGGCGGTCGACCGAGTTGAAAATCTGCCCGGGCAGGCCGGCGTTGGCGGATGCCGACCCGACGAACGGCACGTTTTCACCAACGACGATCATCGCCTCCTCGTTGTCGGCGGTGAGAAGCGTCGGCGCCGAGAGCACGTTGGTGTTTGAATCGGTCTCCAACGCCTCAAGCAGCAGCAAATCGCAGGGCGCGGTAAGCACGCTGGCCGCGGTTGTGGCTGTGGTGCTGCCGGTCGAGCTGGCCACTGAGGAAGGAATCGAGCACATGCTGCCGGAAGCCAGTCCCAGTCCGAGACCGGAGAGGCCGAGCGGATTTCCGAGCGCGTTCTGTAGATTGCCGTAGTTAAGCTGTCCGACGCCCAGGATGCTGTTGCTGATGCCGGAGGACGACTGGAATTCGACTCCGATCTGGCGGCTTTTCTCGGCGCTCACCTCAACAATGATCGCCTGCACGAAAACCTGCACGCGCGGCACGTCGAGCTCATCGATTATCTGCTTGAGCGTTTGCCAATCCTGAGGTGAGGCGCTGACGACCAGCGCATTGGTCGCGGGATCGGCGGTGATGCTCACCGCGTTGACAAAATTGGTGCCTTTGCCGCCTTCGGTACTGGCGGACGCAGGCCCGCTGCTCGAACCGGAGGATCCGCGCATCATCCCCATGCCGCCGCCGCCCATGCCGCCCATTCCACCCATACCGCCGCCCATGCCGCCCATGGAACTTCCCATGCCACCCATCGAGCTCATACCACCCATCGAGCTCATGCCGCCCATGCTGCTCCCGCCCATCCCGCCGAAGCCGGATGATGACCCGCCGTACATCCCCAGCGAACTGCCGCGGCCAAGAGATCCCTTGCCGGTTTCGGGCGACAGAGTGCTTGGAGCGCCACCGCCGTTGAGGAGGTTATTCATCACCTGCACCATCTCGGTCGCCTGCGCATTCTTGAGGCGGTAAACGTGAATGCGCGAGGTGATGTTGGGCGGCGTGATGTCGAGTTTGGCTACGATCTCTTTGATCTGGCGCATCTGAAGCGGACCGGCAAGGATGATAAGCGAGTTGGTCCGCTCATCGGGAATCACTTTGAAGTTGGTTCCGGATTCGCCGCCCGAAGCAGCGACGACACTAAGTCCCGGACGCGGAATCGGGGAGCGGGTGCTGGTATCGCCGCCGCGCGCCGCCATGATCTGCTCGATCTCGGGCGCAATCTCCTCTGCAAATGCGAGCTTCAGCGGAATGACAGCGACGTTCTGTTGCACGCCTTCAATATCCAGACTGCCGATAATCTGAAGCAGACGCTGTACGTTGTACGCGTCATCGGTGATTATCAGCGTATTGTCCTCCGGATAAGCCGCCACCAATCCGTCGTGCGAGATCATCGGTTGCACGACGTTCACCAGCGTCGCCGCATCGACGTTCTTGAGCTTGATCATCCGGGTTACGTACTCATCGCCATGAGCTTCGACCGGCGCCTGCGATTCGGTCAGCGGCGCATCGGACCGCACGTTGCGGGCGGGCACGATCTTGATGACCTTGCCGGCCTGGACGGTGGTGAACCCCTTGATCTGCAGGACCGACTGGAACAGCGAATAGGCCTGCTCCGGAGTCACCTTGGTTGGCGAGATGATGGTTACCTTGCCACGAACGCTCTCGTCGATGATGAAGTTCTTGCCGGTAATTTCGCTGATGAACTTGGCCAGAACCGGGATATCCACGTTCTGGAAGTTCATCGTGATCTGGTCCTGGGACAGGTGATGTTCGACCGCGCTAGCTCTGGTTCCCCACGCACAGATCAGGAACACCGCGGCTAATACCGCGGGTAAATAGCGGTACATTCGAGCCTCCACCGGTACGAATTTCCGCGTGAGCATATGGCACCCCCATGAGATAGTGCAACCGTAGATGGCTACAAAATCCCTCGACGTTGCAAATCCCCAACGCGTCGCGGACTATAGACGAACCGCTTACGCGCCTGATTCAATGAACCTGGCTGATTTTTCTCGATTCTGGCAAAAACCTCGTCATCCCGCGCATTTTATGCTCCGCGGACAGGGCTTACTCGGGTGCGCTTCGAATACCTGATCGGGTTGCGTTACCTGCGGGCGCGGCGGCGGGAGCGCTTCGTCTCGCTTATCGCGGTGATTTCTCTTACCGGGGTGACGCTGGGCACCTTTGCGCTGACCGTCGCGTTATCTGTGATGTGCGGATTCCAGGAGGATCTCAGGTCGCGCCTGCTCGCGTTTACGCCCGAAATAACTGTTGAGCGCACTGACTCCGCGGCGTGGAACGCGGGCGCGCTGGAGAAAAGCATCTCCGGCCTGTCATCGGTCTCGGCGGTTGCGCCGTTTGTCTCTTCGCAGATCATGGCGGTTTCCAGTTCTCCCTCCGGAGCGCCGGAGCTGGTCTCCGGCGGAATCCTGCGCGGCGTGGTGGCCGAGAATAATCCTGTCCTTAAGGAGCTAAAGCGCACGCTTCAGTCGGGATCGCTTGATTCGCTGGACACCCCGCATCCGGTGAGCGTCGAGGATCATGGGAAAAAGCGGGTGGTCGATCTTCCCGGCGCGATTATCGGCAGGACGCTCGCCTTCGATCTGGGGCTCCGGATTGGCGATCCGGTGATTCTGATTTCGCCGGCGAGCCTGGGCAGCGCAATCGGCGCGCCGCGGCTCAAACGCTTTGTCGTTTCGGGCTATTTCTTCTCCGGAATGTACGAATTCGACTCAACTTTGATCTTTGTCGCTCTGAAAGACGGGCGAGCGCTCTTGTCGGATGACGCCCAGCTTCAGACCGGGCTTGAAGTACGGCTGAAAGACATGTTCCGCGCGCCCGCGGTCGCGGCGCGAATCAGCACTATGGCGGGCAAGGACTTCAAGGTTTCCAACTGGACGCGCGCCAATGCGCCGCTGTTTGCCTCGCTGAAGCTCGAGAAACTTACGTATTTCCTGGTGCTGCTGCTGATTGTGCTGGTCGCCGCATTCAACATAATCGCCACCCTGGTGATGGTGGTGATGGAGCGGCGCAAGGAGATCGCGATCCTGCGCGCGATGGGGGCGCGGGCGCGCTCGATCGCGGCGATTTTCTTGTGCGAAGGCGCCGCCTTGGGAGTAATCGGCACCGGAATCGGCGTGGGACTGGGATTTCTCATCTCGTGGGCGATTGGCCGGTTCCATCTGATTCATCTGCCCGCGGATCTGTTCATGGTCAGCGCCGTTCCGGTTTGCCTTCATCCGATAAATTTCATCGCGGTCGCCGCCGCCTCGATTGTGCTCTGCCTTGCCGCGGCCTTGTATCCGGCAATTCACGCGCAGTCGCTCTCTCCGGTCGAGGTGATCCGGTATGAGTGAGGCGGCGAGCACCCAGGCGGCGGCAGTGCCGGCCCTTATCGAGGCGCATGGGCTGGTAAAGAATTTCCACGATGCCGAGCGGGAAATTCGTGTGTTGCGCGATCTCGACCTCACCGTCAACGCGGGGGAGGAAGTCGCAATCATCGGCCAATCGGGCGAAGGAAAATCGACCCTGCTGCACGTGCTTGGCAGCCTGGAGGAGCCGACCGCGGGCAAAGTGCTGTTCGAGGGACAGGATCTGTTCGCGCTCGACCCGAAAGAGCTGGCGGAGTTCCGCAATCTTCGCCTTGGCTTCGTCTTTCAATTCCATTATCTGCTCTCCGATTTCGACGCGCTCGAAAACGTGATGATGCCGGCGCTTATTGCCCGGATGCCGGATCGTGAGGCGTCGGCGCGCGCCGCCGAGATGCTCAAGCTGGTTGGACTCGGTGAGAAGCTTCATCGCAGGCCGGCCGAGCTTTCCGGCGGCGAGCAGCAGCGGGTGGCGGTGGCAAGGGCGGTGGTGCTGAAGCCGCGGCTGGTGCTCGCGGACGAACCGACCGGCAATCTCGATCCGCATACGGCGGACGAGGTTCACGAGCTTTTTCATCTGCTGAATCGCGAGCTCAAAGTGACGCTGGTGATCGCGACCCACAACGAACGGCTGATGCGCAGCATGGGACGCGCCTTGCGGCTCAAGGAGGGTAAGCTTTTGCCCGAGCCGCGGATCTGATCTCTCGCGCAATAGTCAAGAGCCCGCACTGTTAGCTTAAAAGATCGATTTTGGTTTACTTCACGGGATTGATTGGTTACGGTGCTTTCCGTTTTTCGGGGCTCTTCTGTGGCAATTCAACTTCGTAATGCTGGCGCGAGGCCCAAGCTCGCAGCTTGTGCTTCGACGGTGGCGCTCGCGTTTTTACTTCTCGCCGCAGCCGCTTTCCCGCAAACTCCTCCCGCCGCGCCGATCATCAATGAAATAAGAATCGAGGGTAATCAACGCGTCGAGACCGACGCGATTCGGATTCATATCTCGCAGCAGGCCGGTCAGCCGCTCAATAGCGCTGAGGTCGATCAGGACGTCAAGGGCATCTACAAGATGGGCTTCTTCGACCTGGTGACCACGCTGCTGGAGAAGGTCAACGGCGCCAACGTGCTGATCTACAAGGTCAAGGAGCGCCCTCAGATAACCGACGTTCGCCTTGAAGGGATGAAGGCGATTCGCACCACCGACGACAAGATCGTCTCCGCGACCCGGGTGCATCCCGGCGCGATCCTGGACCCGACTCACGTAAAGGACACTATCAACGGCATCACCAAGGTGTACCAGGACAAGGGTTATCTCGATGCCAAGGTTGCGTTCCACACGCTGCTGGAACCCGACAACACGGCGGTCGCGATATTCCAGGTCACCGAGGGCCCGAAGGTCCAGATCACGCAAATCAAGTTTCACGGCAACACCGCTTTTTCCGATTCGGAATTGCGCTCGGTGATGGAAACCAAGACCCACATGCCGATCATTAGCTGGATCACGAGCGCCGGCGCGCTGGATCGCGCGAAGCTGCAATCCGACACCGACCACATAACCGCTTTCTACTATGACGAGGGCTACCTGAACGTTCATGTCGACACGCCCAAGATCACGCGGGTCGGAAATTCGCTGCATATCCTGATCAATATCGATGAAGGGCAACCGTATCGTCTTGGCCGCATCGCGCTTGCGGGAAACCTCGAGTTTCCGCATCACGAACTCGCAAAGCTTCTGACCTTGAAACGCGGGGAGCGCTTCCAGGGCGCGAAACTTCAGCATAACGTGCTGGTGCTGTCGGACTTTTACTCGAATCGCGGGTATGCGTTTGTCAATGTCGATCCGCGGACCCAGCTCGATCCGACCACCCACCGCATCAACATCACCTTCTTCATCAATCCGGGACACGAGGTCCTGGTCAATCGCATCAACATAACCGGCAACACCAAGACCTCGGACAAGGTTATCCGCCGAGAGCTGCGGATCCAGGAGCAGGAACCCTACTCCGCCGAGGCGATACGCGAATCGAAAGTCCGCCTTGATCGGCTGGGCTTCTTCACCGACACCCGCATCACAACCGAGCCGGCACAGCAGCCGGACCGGATCAACCTGAACGTCAATGTGTCGGAAGCAAACACCGCCTCGCTGTCGGTCGCCGGCGGCTACGACACCTATGCGGGAGTGTTCGGGAATTTCACGCTCGGCAATACCAATCTGTTCGGCGGCGGCGAATCACTGGTACTGAACGCGCAGATTGGATTTCTGTTTCAGAATTATTCAATCAGCTATACCGAGCCGTGGTTTCTGGACATGCCGCTAAAGCTTGGAATCCAGTTATTTGACAACGAGTCTTACCTCCTGAGCTTCAATCAATCGGCGGCCGGATTCAAGCTCATGACCCAATATCCATTGACCGAGCTTGGACTCAAACAAATCGGTCCTCTTTCGATGAAGGACGTGAGCGCGGGACTTGGCTATCAGTTCGAGAGCGTTGGGATTACGGGACTGAATCCGCTGACGACGTACGATATCGCGCGCTACAAGGGCTACACGCAGACCTCTGAGATTATGCCTAGCATCCAGCGTTTCACGGTGGATAATCCGGTCGATCCGCGCACCGGCACCGTGCTGAGCTTCAATGGCGAGATCGGAGGACTGGGCGGCGGCCAGTATTTCCTGAAGGGCGTTGCCCATGCGCGCTACTTCTATCCGTTCATCGAAAGCCCGACCTGGGGGAGTTGGGTCATATCGCAGGGCCTCACCTTCGGAATCGGAACCAATCTGCAGGGCGGCACCGGCGGAGAGTTGCCCTTGTACGAGAGATTCTTCCCCGGCGGCGTCGGAGGCTCGGCTGATGTCCGCGGCTACGAGCTTTATTCTCTGGGTCCGCTGGTCACGATCTACAATGAGGCCGGCGAACCGATTAGCGTGCAGGACGTCGGCGGCAGCAAGGAGCTTATCTCGAGCAACGAGATCACGTTCCCGATTCTGTCCGGACTGGGGTTGCGCGGGGTGGTGTTCTCCGATGCTGGCCAGGCGTACACACTAAAACAATCGATGGATCCGACCACGCTGCAGGCGTCAGTCGGCTTCGGAATCCGCTGGCGTTCGCCGTTTGGCCCCCTGAGCCTGGACCTGGCTTTTCCGCTCAATCCACGACCCGCCGATCAGCATACAGTATTTGAATTCGGCGCAGGCTCGCCGCTCTAGCGCCGCGGATGCAAAAACGGCTTTAATGTCCCACGCCGGATGCCCCGATCGCGGGATGTGGAAAAGCAGCGGTGCGGCACCGGCCTAGGGATCGAGGAGGATTTTCATCATCATGAGGCCACGGTTCATAGCTGGCGCGCTCCTGTTGGGGGCGATGCTGGCGGCTCAGCCGGCACGCGCCGACGTGAGGCTTGCATACGTTGATGTCCAGCGCGCGCTGAATGAATGCGACGCCGGACGCCGCGCCAAAGTGGATTTCCAGACCCGGGTGCAGACGCTCGAGTCCAAATTGCAAAAGGAGCAGAGCCAAGTCCAGGCGCTGAAGGACGAGCTCGAAAAAAAGGGCGACCTGATGAATCCCGATCAGCGCCAGAGCCTGCAGGACCAGTACACCGCGAAAGCCAGGGACTTCGATCGCCAATACAAGGACGCCCGCGACGAGCTGCAGCAACGAGATAACGAGGTCACCGGCAAAATCGTGCACGACCTCGCGCAGATCATCCGCAGCCTCGGCGAGCGCAACGGCTACACGATGGTGATGGAGAAGGGATCGATTCTGTGGGGAGCGCCTGGAATCGACATCACCGATCAGGTGATCCGCACCTATAACGCCACCCACGCCAAGATCGGGACCCTCGGAGATAACGGCGCCGGCTCCACTCCGCTTGCGCAAGCGGGCTCGACCGAGCCGAGCGGCTTCGGCTCGGAGGCGGCGCGGCGGTCCACGATATCGAAGTAGGCTCGCCCCGGAGACTTGAAGTGGCCAAGCTCTCGGCCGGAGAGAATTCGCAAGCGGCGGATCTCCAGCGGGTATTGGAGGTTCTGCCGCATCGCTACCCCTTTCTATTGGTGGATCGGGTGCTGGAGCTGGAAAAAGGCCGGGTCGTGACCATCAAGAACGTCACCTTCAACGAAGCATTTTTCCAGGGTCATTTTCCGGGGCGTCCAGTGATGCCTGGGGTGCTAATTCTGGAGGCGATGGCGCAGTCGGCGGCGATTCTGGCCCTTAGCGAAGTCCAGAACGATGCTCCGCGCCTGTTCATGCTTACCGGACTGGACAAGGTGCGCCTGCGCCGCCGCGTGATACCCGGCGATCAGATAAAAATCGAAGTTTCGCTCATCAAGGTTCATCGCCCGCTATGGCGAATGCAGGCCACCGCGACAGTGGATGGTGGATTGACGGCCGAAGCGGAACTCTCCGCGATGGAAGTCGAGGAGCAGGCAAAATAGGCGCAAAAATTCATCCTTCGGCGGTTATCGATCGAAGCGCCGAGCTCGACTCCGCGGTCGAGGTTGGGCCGGGCGCGATAATCGGATCGCGCGTGCGTATCGGCGAGGGAAGCTCGATCGGCGCTCACGCGGTTATCGAAAGCAACACCTGCATCGGCAGGAATAATCGTCTCTTTCCGTTTGCGGCGGTTGGGCTCGCGACTCCCGATCTCAAGTTCCGCGGCGAAGCCTCGATTCTGGAAATCGGCGACGACAATACGATCCGGGAGTTCACGTCGATCCACCGCGGCACCGAAGTCGGCGGAATGAAGACTCGGATCGGCAACTCCAACCTGATCATGCCGTATGTACACATCGCGCATGATTGCTCGGTCGGCGATCACTGCATCCTGGTCAACTCGACGCAGCTTGCGGGACATTGCACGATCGAAGACTGGGTGAATATCGAAGGGATGTGCGGCGTGCATCAGTTCTGCCGCGTCGGCGCGCACGCGATCCTCGCCGCGGGAGCGAAAGCCGCGCAGGACGTGCCGCCCTACACGATGGTTGCGGGAGATCGGGCCCGGCTGGTGGGAGTCAATGTAATCGGACTTCAGCGGCGCAACTTCTCCCCGGCGACGATCGAAGCGCTGAAAGCGGCGGTGCGCACCCTCTTCTACTCCAAGCTGTTGCGCGAAGCGGCGATGGCAAAGGCGCTGGCCGATCACAGCGGAGTCGCTGAGGTGCGGCGGCTGGTCGAATTTATTGCGGCGTCGCAGCGCGGGGTGGTCGGCCGGGTGCGTGAATAAACTCGGATTAATCGCGGGCAACGGCATCTTCCCAATCGAGGTCGCGGACGCGGCGCGCCGGCGTGGAATGCGCGTAATCGCCGTCGCCCATCAGAGCGAAACTCAAGCCGCCCTCGAATCCCACGTGGATGAAATCACCTGGATTAAAGTCGGCGAGCTGCAGCGCATGATCGACAGCTTTCTGACCAGCGCGGTGGACCAGGTCGCGTTCGCCGGCGGCATCTCGCGCGAGCGCCTGCGCGATTCGTTTGCGCCCGATGCGCGCGCGCTAAAGATGCTCTCCGGCCTTGCCCGAATGAGCGATGACGCGGTGCTGCGCGGAGTCGCGCGCGAAATCGAGGCCGAAAAACTGCCGGTGATCGACCCGGTTGTGCTGCTCGACGGCTGTCTGGCTCAAAGCGGCCTTGAAGCCGGGCCTCAGCCGACCGCCGCGCAATTGAGAGACCTCGATCTTGCCTTTGCGGTCGCGCGCCAGCTCGGCAGCTATGACATTGGACAGACCGTCGCGGTACGCGATGGGGTTGTGGCGGCGGTCGAGGCGGTGGAGGGAACCGACGCGGCAATCCGGCGCGCGGCGCAGCTTTGTGGAAAACGCCTGGTGATCGCCAAGACCGGCAAACCGGGGCAGGACCTTCGCTTCGATCGGCCCGCCATCGGTCCGGAGTCAATCCAGATGCTCGCCGAGGTCGGCGCCGCGGTGCTCGGGGTCGAGGCCGGCATAACTCTGATCCTCGAACGGAAGCGAACTATCGCGAGCGCCGCGCAGTCAAATGTCACGGTTTATGGCCATGCCTGAACTGCGCGCCGCAGTGATCGGAGCCGGCCGGCTGGGCACGCTCCACGCGCGCAAGTACTCGGCGGTGCAGGGAATTCGCCTGGCCGCGATCGCGGATATCGACGCTGCGCGCGCGTCCGCGCTCGCTGCCGAGTGCCACGCGCAAGCGGCGCTTACCGACTATCGCAAGCTTGCCGGCAACGTGGATCTGGTGACCATCGCGTCGCCCGGAAGCACACACTTCGAGATTGCCGCCGCGATGCTGGAGGCGGGCGTCGACGTTTTGCTGGAAAAGCCGATGGCGACGACACTCGCCGAAGCGCGAGAGCTCGCCGCGATCGGCGAGCGATCGGGCCGAGTGCTGCAAATAGGTCATCTTGAGCGATTCAATCCCGCGATTGTTCGCCTGCGAAGGATTGTTGACCATCCGCGCTTCGTCGAGTGCCATCGCCTGGCGCCATTTACGGAGCGCGGGACGGACGTCGACGTCGTTTTGGATCTGATGGTGCACGACCTGGACGTGATTCTCTCGCTGGCGCCGTCGGAGCCGGCCGCGGTCGAGGCGATCGGGGTGAAAATTCTGACCGATTCGATCGATCTCGCGAACGCGCGCATCCGCTTCCAGAGCGGGCTAATCGCCAATATCAGCACCAGCCGGGTCGCACCCAGGCGCGAGCGCAAGATTCGCTTTTTTCAGCCCGACGCATATATCTCAGTCGATTACGAAGCGCGGCGGGTCCAGATTTATCGAAAAAATCCTCCCGCCGCCGGCGCCCGCTTTCCAACCATCTCGGCCGAGCAGATCGATCTTGAAGCGGGCGATCCGCTTGCCGACGAGGTGCACGCGTTCGTAAGCGCGGTTCGGACGCGATCCGCGCCCGCGGTCACGGCGCAGGACGGCTTGCGAGTCATGGAGCTTAGCGAGCAAATCAAGCGCGAAATGGCACGCGAGGGACAGCCTTGACCTATCGATGTTGCCGCGCAAACATTGTGAGCGATGCGATTACGCAGTGCAAAAACGATCCTGGCGGCAATTGTGGTAGTGGCCGTCGCGGTGGTCGGATGGTTTGTGTTCGCCGCGCAAGCCCGATGCGTCCCGGTTTTCGGCGGCGCTTCGATCTCGATTAACGTGGCGAAACTGAAGCCCGGACAGGCACAGACCTACTGCTACACCACTGACGCCGGCCAGCGGCTTCGCTTTATTCTGGCGCGCGGCGCCGACGGCAAGGTCCGATCGGTCTTCGACGCGTGCCGGCAATGCTATGTTTATCATCGCGGCTTCAGCTTCTCTCACAATCAGCTCATCTGCCGCGTCTGCGGCAATCATTACCCGATGGAACACATGACCGAGGGCAAGGCCTCCTGCGTTCCGGCTACGCTCGCGCACGAAAGCTCCGGAGGCATGGTCATAATCCGGACGGCGGATCTGAAATCGGGTAAGTATCTGTTCTGAAGTGGACCAGGCCAGCTCCAGTTGGTTTAAGGCGCGATTCCATTTGCGATACCGGCATCTATTCTGTGCGGCGCTGGTTCTCGCGCTTGCAGCAAGCCTCTCGGCATGCGCGGACAAGCCGGAACCGGGCTCTTACCCGGCGGCAAACAAGGCGCAATGCCTTCCGAGCGGTATCGTCCTGCTCGATCAGGCCGGCAAAAAGATTCGTCTTTCATCGCTGCATGGCACGCCGGTGCTGGTGGATTTCATATACACGACCTGCACTTCGACCTGCCCGCTGCTGACCGAGAAAATGGCGTCAGTAGCCAAACTTCTAGGACCGGAGCTTGGGCGCAAAGCGAAGATAGTCTCCTTCACTATCGATCCGGAACATGACGGCCCAGCCCAACTGGCAAACTATGCGAAAGAAATGGATGCCGATGACACCGGCTGGTTGTTTTTGACCGGCACACCCGCGCAGATTCAACAGGTGCTCGCGATCTATGGTCTGCGACTCGGCCGCGAGCCTGACGGATCGATCATGCACATGACCGCCGCCTATCTGCTCGGCGCAAATGGCCGGCAGGTCCGGCAATACGACGGGCTGCAGGTGAGCGCGAGCACAATCGTGCGAGACATCAATCGAGCGGCCACAAGCAGTTAGCGCATCCCGCTCCATTGCGGAATAGTCTTCGCGATCCCATCTTCCAGCGGCGTGAATACCGCTTGATATCCGGCGCCCCGAAGGCCGCTTAGGTCGGCTTCGGTAAAGCTCTGATACTTTCCCTTGAGGCTTTCATCAAAAGGGATGTACTGGATCTCGCCGCACTCGCCCATTTGATCGATGACAATCCGGGCGAGCTCATTGAAGCTGCGGCTTGCTCCAGTGCCGACGTTCAGGATTTCCTGGCGCGGCGCCGCGAACGCAAAATGCAGGTTTACTTTCACGATATCTCCGACATAGACGAAGTCGCGACGCTGCTCGCCACTCGCAAACCCGCCGGTTCCCTCGAACAGGCGCGCGACACGCGTTTCCCTTATCTGCCGAAAGAGCTGATACGCCATCGAGGCCATCTTGCCTTTGTGCGCCTCACGCGGGCCGTAAACGTTGAAATAGCGCAACCCGACAACTGTACTGGCACCGTCGCGCGCGGCGGATCGCACATGATTGTCGAACGCGAGCTTTGAAAATCCGTAGAGGTTCAGAGGCAGTTCGTTCGCTTGATCAACCCGAGTTGCGCGGTTGGAGCCGTAAACGGCGGCGCTGGAGGCAAAGACAAGGGGAATCTTGTGCTTCAGCGCGAACGCCAGCAGATCGCGCGAGAAGGCGAAGTTATTCGCCATCATGAATCGTCCATCGGTTTCGGTGGTGTCCGCGCAGGCGCCCTGATGAAAAATCGCGTCAATCTTGTCCGGCAGCGAATCTCTTTGAACCAGCGCGCGAAATTCTTCGGGCTCAAGAAAATCTGAAAAGCGCAGGTCGGCCAGGTTTGCGAAATTCGATCCGATCCGATCGACCACCAGGATATCGGTGTCACCACGCTCATTCAGCGCGTGAACCAGATTGCTGCCGATAAAGCCCGCCCCTCCGGTAACGACCAGCATCACGGTTCCTCTACGATGGCCACGCGGATCATCCCAGGCGGATCATACGGGGTGATGCGCGGATGATAAACCCTGCCTGCGCTAAATTTCGTTAAGGCTGGATAATCGCGCTGCCGTATAGCAATTCTGATCCGATGGGGCAGCGCATCTTCGCGGCAGAATCCGCGCCGCTTGCGAGGCCGGCGACCTGGTCGTCCGCGACTCTCCTAATTCCTGGCGGTCCAGCCTCTGAATTCATCTCAAATCCAGTTTCCAAAATTGTACTGACGCCCCACCCTCCGCCTCCCAAACTGGCCGCTTGCGGCGGAGCGGCCTGGCACGAGATGTTTGCGGACAACGTAATCGAATTCTCACTTCCATATCTCAGCAACGATATAAAAGACATCGGGCTTAAGTCGCCGCTGCGCAACATGTATCCGTATGTCGAATTCAATTACGACCAGGTGATCACCGGTCCATCGGGCCAGACCTTTCCGCAATTAACATCACTCCCGGCCTCGCCTTCATGAATTACTATCTGGAACTGAGCATCGCGACGCAGTTCTCTATTAACCGAGCTACGGTTCCCAATAACCACGCGGCGATAATCGGGCTCCGGGATCTGTTTATCGACGATATCGTGCCGCAAACTAATTGGACGCCGTTCAGATGAGACTCGAAATCCTGCGAGCGGCCGTCTTCTGCGTCGCGATTGGCATCGCGATGCCGGCGTTGCGCGTGTTTGCGCATGCGTTCCCGTCCGCGGAAGAGCCCAAGGTCGGCTCTTCGGTTTCGACGCCGCCTCCGCAGGTCGTTATCCATTACGACAATCGGATCGAACCCGTCTTCGCCAAGCTCGCGGTGGCCGACTCGAAAGGCGACTCGGTCACCGCGGGCGCGCCGGTGGTGAGCACCGATCGACTCTCACTCTCAGTGAAGCTCGGGAAACTCTCGTCCGGCGCCTACACGGTCAGTTGGGCGGTCACCGCCGAGGATGGCCATCGCACGCAAGGGTCGTATCAGTTCACCGTGACAGGAGCATCCAATTGACTGCGTTGTATGGGCTGGCGGCGACCGAGTGGCCGATCCTTGTCACCTTGCTCGCAATTTTCGGTACATCACTTTTCGCGCTCGTCTTCGCGCCAGGTCAGAGCACTTTCGACCTGACCGCGACGCTCACTCCCGCATGGCGATGGCTCGCGGCAATCAACCTAGCACTCTATCCGATAACGATCGTAATTGAGGGCGCAAATCTCGCGGGAGTTCAGTATTCGCAAGTCCTGCCGCTGATGGGCGAGGTCCTTGCCGATACTCACGCCGGAAGGCTTTGGCTGTGGCGCATTCCGATCGCAATCGCGCTGATAATCGCGGTATCGGTGCCAGCCGCCCGCCGGTTTCGCGCGATCGCCGCCTGCGTGCTGAGCGCGGCATTGCTGCTGATTCAGAGTCTCGCCGGTCATGCGATCGACCACGGAGCATTGTCGGTAGCGATCTATTTTATTCACGAACTCGCCGCCGGCACGTGGATTGGCGCGCTCGTGGCGTTTTTTCTAGCCTCGATTGCGCAGGCCGACCCTCGATGGCTCGAGCGCGCGGCGCACCGCGTCTCGACGGTTGCCGGAGCGATGGTCGCGATCTTGATTCTTTCGGGCGCGTGGAACGCCTTCGAGGTGATCGGGGCGCATCCTCACCTCCTGATCGATTCCCTCTACGGCAGAACCTTGCTCTGGAAACTGGCCGCGGTGGCGGTGGTTCTGCTGATGGGAGCCTGGAATCGATTTCGTGTGATTCCGACCGTCGCTTCGCCGGACGCGCAGTCGTCGCTCGCGCGCAATGTCGGGTTTGAGTGCCTGATTCTGATCGTGGTGCTGGGAATCACGGCGCTGCTGGCCAATTCGCCGCCGCCGCATTGATGCAGGCGCGGGTGGATGGTGCGGCGGCTGATTTTCCATCACAATTCCGGCAATGTCCCGAGCATCCGATTCCATGACTGTGGACGGTCCGCATCCCGGCGGCGCCGCGCTTAGCAAGCGCATCATGATTGTCGCCGGCGAAGCCTCAGGCGATCTTCATGGCGCGGACCTGGCGCGCGAAATTCTGTCGCGCGATCCCGCGTGCGAACTGTTCGGAATCGCGGGCGCTCGGATGCGCGCGGCCGGCGTACATGCACTGGTCGAGATGGAACAGATCCATGGCCTGGGACTGTCGGAACTGGCGGCAACTATCGGCCGCACCGTGCGCGCCTTTCTTCAACTTAGGCGCATCATCCGCAAGCAGCCACCGGACCTCCTGATCCTCATCGACTACGCGGAGTTCAACCTGATTCTCTCGGGGGTCGCGAAACGCGCCGGCGTGAAAGTGCTGTACTACATCACGCCGCAGGTATGGGCGTGGCGGCGCGGACGGGTAAGAAAGCTCAGCGATCGCGCCGAGCATCTTGCGGTGGTGCTTCCCTTCGAAAAAGAAGTGTTTGCAAAAAGCGGCAATCGGGTCAGCTTCGTGGGCCATCCGCTGCTCGATCGCGTGCGCGCGGACTCGTCACGCGCGCAGATTCTGCAGCGCCACAGCCTGCCCGCAAACGCGCGGCTTATCGCGCTTCTGCCGGGCAGCCGCCATGCCGAGGTGCGCGCGATGCTGCCGGGGTTCGCGCGCGCCGCTCACATCTTGTCACAAGACCACGAGCTTACGCCGGTGCTCGCGCTCGCGCCGACTTTGTCGTCCGACCGGATCGCCTCGGAGTTTAGAGAAGACCTTGGCGGGATTCGTGTAATCCAAGGCGATACCTATAGTATTATCGCCGCAAGCGAAGTGGCTCTGGTCGCATCCGGGACCGCGACTTTGGAAACGGCGCTGCTCGGCTGTCCGATGGTGATAGCCTACAAGGTGTCGCTCTTGACCTATGTTCTTGGGAGGATGCTGATAACTGGTGTCGATTTTATCGGCATGCCTAATATCCTGGCGGGCCGGAGAATCGTGCCCGAGCTGATACAGGGCGAAATGACGGCGAAAAACCTCGTCCGAGCGGCTGAACCGCTGTTGACCGCTACGATACGATCGCAAACAGTGTCGGAGCTTGCGCGTTTGCGCTCGATGCTAGGCGAACCCGGTGCGGCGGCGCGCGTGGCGGCGCTCGCACTCGAGATTTCCGCATGACGATCTTTTCGCCGCCCCACCGGCGCCTCTTCAACTATCTGCGCCCATACCTTTTTCCCTACACGGCTCTGCTCGGAGTCGCGATGCTCGCGCTGGCGGGAGCGAACGCGGGAATTCCGTTCGTTATCAAGCACTTCGTCGACGATCTTACTCACACTCAGTCGATCGGCGGCCTTCACGAGCTCTCGATAGTTCTGGCTGCGCTTTTTCTGGTGCGCGCGGGAGGCAATCTCTCGGACGATTATCTCAGCTCGTACATTTCGCAGAAGCTCGTGTTGGACATGCGCGCGGACCTGAACGAAAGCCTGCAAAGGCAATCGCTCAGCTTCTTCAATCGCACTCCCACAGGCACGATGGTTTCGCGAGTGCTGAACGACGTGAACGTGGTCGTCCAGACTCTCAGCAACGGCGTGTTCTCGCTGTTCGGCGACGGCTTATCGCTGGTAGCGCTGGTTGGGGCAGCCTTCTACATGGATTGGCAGCTCGCGCTGGTGGCGTTTATCGGATTTCCGATAACGATCGGCCCGATCGTTTCGTTTTCCAAACGTGTGCGCAAGGAAACCAAGAACGCGCAAAAGCAGCTCGGCGGCCTGCAGGCGCTTCTGCAGGAGACTTTCCAGGGCAACCGAGTCGTGAAGGCGTTCGGGATGGAAGACTATGAGCGGCGCAGATTCAATGCCGAGTTGCGGCGCCTGTTTCGCATCTACATGCGAGTGGCAAGAATCAAGGCCGTAACCGGACCAATGATCGAGGCGCTCGGTGCGGTCGCGGTGGTGGTTGTCGTATGGTGGGCGTTCCCCTCGGTCGCCGCGGGAACCCGCACGCTAGGTTCATTCGCCGGATTCTTCACCACCATGTTGCTGGTCTACAGCCCGTTCAAATCCGTGAGCAAAACCAACAATACGATTCAGCAGGGACTTGCCGCCGCCGAACGCGTGTTTGAGATGATGGATGAGCCGACCGAGGTGCCGGAGTATCCGGGCGCTTTACAGATCGAAGACGGAGCGCACAGCATCCGGTTCGAACATGTTGGTTTCCGCTACGGCGCGGATTGGGTGCTGCGCGACATCAATTTGGAAATCGGCGCCGGCAAGGTCGTGGCGCTGGTGGGGATGAGCGGCGGCGGAAAATCCACCATGGCGGATCTCATTCCTCGTTTCTATGATGTGCAGGAGGGCCGCGTCACGATAGACGGAATCGACGTGCGGCGGCTGACGATCGCGTCTCTGCGCGCACAGATCGGGCTTGTCACCCAGAGCACATTTTTGTTCAACGACACGATTCGCGCGAATATCGCGTATGGCTCGGAATCGCGCAAACTCGAACCGGTAATTGCCGCGGCAAAGCTTGCCAACGCGCACGACTTCATCATGCGTCTGCCAAACGGATATGACACGCCGGTCGGCGAACTGGGGGTGCGGCTAAGCGGCGGCGAGCGCCAGCGAATCGCTATCGCCCGGGCGCTGCTCAAGGACGCGCCGATCCTGATTCTTGACGAGGCGACTTCGTCCCTGGATTCCGAGGCCGAGCGCTCGGTGCAGGAAGCACTTGAGCTTCTGATGCGCAATCGCACCACCCTGGTGATCGCGCATCGCCTTTCCACCGTTCGCCGCGCAGACAGAATAGTGGTCGTGGTTCATGGACGAATTGTCGAAGAGGGCACCCATGATGAACTCTTCGGGCGCAGCGGCGAGTACCGGAAGCTGTACGATCTTCAGTTCGCCGCCAATGATGACGACTTGCCGATCGAGAGCGGGATGATTAATTAAGTCTCGCGATCGTTGTTCGGTTCGGGTTCCAGATGCTTCGAATTGTTTACAATGCGCTTTGGTATCCGGCGCTGCCGTTCGCCCTGGCCGCTGCCGGCGCGCGAAACAAACAGGACCGGCGCGAGCGGATGGGCTCGATTGTTCCGGCCCCCGACGGCGACGGCCCCCGCATCTGGATTCACGCCTCGTCGGTCGGAGAAATCGAGGCGGTTCGGCCGGTCGCAATGGGCCTGCATCGCGAACTCGAAGGCGCCCGCATGGTTATCACCACCATGACCACGAGCGGGCGCGATGCGGCGCGCCGCCGCATTCCACACGCGGCTCTCTGCGCTCTGGCTCCGCTCGATTGTCCGGCAATAGTTCGCAAGTTCCTGCGCCGAGTTCGCCCGCGGGTGGTTCTAATCGGCGAGACCGAGCTGTGGCCGAACTATTTCATTGAATCCCGCAAAACCGGAGCGCGCGTCGCAATCATAAATGGACGAATCTCCGAGCGTTCGCTGGCGCGCTATCGCAAAGCGGGCTCGTTGTTCGGACGCGCTCTTAGATCGGCGAATCTGATTCTCGCCCAGACCGAGGCAGATGCTCATCGCTTCGCCGCGCTCGGAGTTTCAGCCTCTCAAATCGCGGTTACCGGCAACACCAAGCTCGACTTCTCGCTAATCGACAAGGAAGTGGACCTTCGCGACGCGCTCGCCCGATTTACCGCGGGCCGCACGATCATGGTTGCGGGTTCGACTGCCCGCGGGGAGGAGGCGGTGGTGCTGGAAGCGTGGCAAACGCTGCGCGAGCGTTTTCCGGAGCTCGTGCTGGTCATCGCGCCGCGCCATCCCGCGCGCGCCTCCGAGGTTATCCAGGCGCTCCACGCGGCCTCGATTCCGTTTGTCCGCGCAAGTTCGCTCGATTACGCGGGAGAGGCGGACGTTCTGTTGCTCGATACCATCGGAGAGCTGCGCGCGGTTTACTCGCGTGCCGCGATTGCGTTCGTAGGCGGCAGCATGATTGCGGGCCGCGGCGGCCAGAATATCGCGGAGCCGGCCGCGATGGCGACGCCGGTGCTGTTTGGCCCATATCACGAAAATCAGCGTCAGATGGCCGAGGCCCTGCTCGGCGCTGGCGGTGCGGCCGTGGTCGACAGCGCATCATCGCTGGCCGATCAATGCGCACGCTGGCTCGGCGACGATGCACTGAGGCGCGACGCGGGCGCTCGGGCGAAAGCCGCGGTTGATAGCGCGAGCGGCGCCACTCGCGCGACCGTGGAGCATCTGTGCCGGCTCGCCGCTAACTCGCAATAGAAGCGATGCCGTCCGTCCACGCCGGCCGTTCCTCTCTCGAACAATTCTGGAACACCAAGCCGTCGGCCCTTCAAAAGATCAAGGCCATTCCATTGCGCGTTGCCGCGCTCGTGTTTCGCCTCGTGATAGCCGTGCGAAATCTGTTCTGGCGATTTGGCGCGCGCGATGCCGGCGTCTGCGTTATCAGCGTTGGTAATCTGACCGTCGGCGGAAATGCCAAAACGCCGATGGCGCTGTATCTTGCCGGTCGCCTGCGGCAGCAGGATCTCCGCGTCGCGATCGTAAGCCGGGGCTATGGCCGGCCTGATTCAGCAGGCGCGATGTTGGCCGCGGATCGCGCGCTGACTGCCGAGCCTGCGGCGCTTGGTGATGAAGCTGCGATGATGACGCGGAGGTTTCCAGGTCCCATCGCTGTCGCGAAGCGAAGAATTGATGCGATCAACCTGCTCAAGCAATCAAGTCCGATCGACGTGGTGATTCTTGACGATGGATTCCAGCACGTGCGCCTGCGGCGCGATGTTGACCTGGTCATGGTTAGCCGCGAGCGCGGGTTCGGCAATGGTTGGATGCTGCCCGCCGGTCCTATGCGGGAACCGCTTAGCAGCCTGCGTCGCGCTGACGCTGTGATTATCGTCAGCTCCGAAAATGATGCCGCCACCCAAATTTCCGGGTTGGATGCGGAGCGGATTGGATGCTCCCGTGTACTTCACGCCTCGATTCGTCCGTGCAGCCTGGTTGTTGCGGAGGATGGCAATTGGCGCGAGTTGCCGCTTTCGCTGGCGGGCCGGCGCGTGTTGGCGGTGAGCGGGCTCGCGAATCCGGCAGCTTTTCACGCGATGCTTCGGGCGATCGGCGCCGACCTTGTGGGCACATTCGAGTATCCCGATCATCATCGATACTCCGAAGCCGATTGCCGCGAGATCGCGGCCGCCGCGCAAACCGCGGACCTTATCGTCACGACCGAAAAGGACCTGGTAAAACTCGAACGGTTTCCGTTCCCATGCGATTCCTTGTACGCTTTGCGTCTTGAACTAACGATGCCGGAAGCCGATGCGCATGCGCTGGACGAACTGATTCGATCGCGCTTGCGCCGGTCGCCGTCCGCAGAGCCGACCACGGTGGAGGTTTCTCGCGATGCCAATCAGCAAGGAATTACTCGACATTCTAGCCTGTCCTAAATGCAAAGGTCAGCTAACTCTGGCTGAAGCCGGAGACGGACTGATCTGTAATGGATGCCGTCTCGTCTACCCGATTCGCGAAGACATACCGATCATGCTGATCGACGAGGCGCAGCCGCTCAAATGAAGCGGAGTACAACCTGCCGTTCGCGTTCGTTCTAACCAGCAGCGATGATTCAGTTTCAGGCCGAGCGTGCGCGCCGGTTAGCATGGCTCGCGCTGGCTATCTACATAGTCGGCCTCGCAGTTTCCGCCGTTCTGCGCCAGCAGGGCGACTTCAACGTGTACTATCGCGCTGGACATCGCGTTCTGCACGGGATGGCGATTTATCCGCTCGCCGACAAAGACCGCTTCCTCTACGCGCCAATCTTCGCGATCTTCATGGCGCCGTTCGCGTTGCTTCCAAGACATGCCGCGCAGGGCGCCCTCTTTATCGTCAGCGCGTTCGGATTGATCGCGTTCATTGCGGGCTCGGGTGTGATGCTATTCGGACGCAGCAAGCGCCTCACGGCCGAATTGATCGTCGTTCCGGTGCTGCTGACTTGCATTTTTGTCGACAACAACGTCGAGCACGGCCAAGTCAATCTTCCGGTGCTCGCGTTATGTGTTTGGTCGATAATTTACGCGCGTGAGGCGCGACCGCTTTCGGCCGGCGCGATGCTTGCCGCGGCGGCCCTGATTAAACCGTTTGCGGTGCTGGTCGGACTCTATCTGCTGATTCGCGGCAAATTTGCCGCGCTTGGATGCACTATCGCAGCCGCGATAATTCTGCTGGCCGCGCCGATCCTGGTTCTTGGACCTCACGGGCTTGTCGAGCAAACTATAGGTTACGTGCAATCCATAGCCGCCGTGAGCGGACGCTATCGCACGATGCTCACGAATCAATCGGCGGTCGCGTGGATCGCGCGGCTCGAATTGAGTTCCGGCGGCCAAGCCGCGGCAAACGGGCCAAGGCCGCTGTGGATGGGCATGGGATTCGAAGCGATACTGCTGGCGCTTGAAGCGCAATGGATCTGGCGCGCGGCGCGGGCGGGCGAGCGTGAAATCCGCTCCGATCGATCCGCGCTGGCGGGACTTTTCTGCGTGATGCCTGGCTTCGCGCCGATCTCGTGGAAAAGTTACTTCGCCGCGCTGCTCGTTCCCTACATGCTCCTGACATCGGTGATTGTCACGAAGCCCGCGGAGGATGCGCGGATCCGAGTGCGCGCGATCGTGTATCTCGCGATCTCGATCGTGCTCAACTTTGTTCCAGGGCGTCGTCTTGGAAATCTTGCGCTCTTCTACTCAGCGCATTTTTTGTCGTCGCTGGCTGCGTTCTTCGCCGTAGCCACCGGCGTATGGCAAGTCCCGGTTCACGATCGATCCGGCGTAACCGCACTTCAGCCGGGCAAGCGCGCGCAACATTGAGGCTGGCCGGAATGAGACGCCACGCAGAGATGGAATGGCCCGATGCCGAGTTCGTACGGATTCGGCTCGGTCAGCGCGTGCTTGTGCTTCATCGCGATTTGCTTGCCTATGCTCCCGCGCTTACAGGCAGGTTGCGCGAAATAGCCGCCGGCCATCAAAGCGGCGAAGGTAACCGCGGCAGCGGATACCGCGTCTTCCTTGGACACGGGCCGGAACTGTTTATTCGGCGCGCGCAGCGCGGCGGCCTGATGCGATTTTTCTTTTCCTCGACTTTCTTTGGTGAAAACCCACGCCCGTTCCAGGAACTGCTGATCGCCTCGGAGGCGCGGCGCCGCGGCGTTGCTCTACCGCAGCCGATGGGAGCGGCCGTCGATTGGATTGCGCCCGGCGTTTACCGTGGATTTTTTCTGACCCGCGCGCTCAAGGGCATGACCATGTGGGAGTTCGTGCGCGCCGACGACGACCCGGTGGTTCGCGCCCACGTGATGCTCAAAGCGCGCGCCGCGGTGGCGACCATGCATAACGCGGGCGTGTTCCATGCCGACTTGAACCTGCACAACCTGATGGTCACGCAGGCTGGCGAGAGCTTCGTGGTGATGATTCTCGATTTTGACAAAGCGCGGCTTTACGATCATCCGCTGTCGGCGGGGCTGCGCCACAGAAACGCGCAGCGCCTGCTGCGCTCCGCGCGCAAGCTCGACCCCGCGGGACGCTACTTCGACGCGGCCGCGCTCAAGGTGCTCGACGTCAGTTAGCCGCTACTGGACGGGCGGGACGCGGCGTGATGAACGCTCAGGCAGCGCTAACAGCGGTCACTTCGATCTCGATCTTCGCCCTGCGCGGAAGCGCGGCAACCTGAACCGTCGAGCGTGCCGGATACGGCGCCTCAAAATGCTCGCCGTAAATCCGATTTACGATCTCAAAATCGCCAAGATCGGCCAGGAAAATCGTGGTTTTGACCACCTCGGCAAAACCGAGTCCGGCTTCCGCGAGCACCGCGCGAATGTTCGCGAGCGCCCGCCGAGTCTCCGCCTCTATTCCGCCGCTTACCAAAGCGCCGCTATGCGGATCGAGGCCGATTTGTCCCGAACAGAACACCGTGGTCCCGCTCTCGATCGCTTGTGAGTATGGGCCAATAGCGGCCGGCGCCTGTTTGCTTTCGAGTGATCGCTTCATCGCATGCTCCAGACGAGAGCGTCAGGCCTGATGCCGAGATCCGTTTTGATAACCGATGCGCGACACGCGCATCACGCCGTCGATCGCGCCAATTGCGTTCATCAACATGTTCAATTGGCGCGCGCTCGACACGCTGACCTCGAAGACTGATAGCGCGCGCCCGTCCGAGCCATGGGTCTTCACTTCAGCGGTTGAGATGTTCACGCCTGCACTGGCAATAGTCCGTGTCATCGCGGCCAGTAGCCCGGGCTGGTCGACGCACAGCACCTCAAGCCGAATCGGACGCGGTGCTTCCTCGCCGTCCTTCCATACTACCGGCACTCGGCGCTGCGGGTCGGTGCTGAGCGCAAACTGGCATCCCGCGAGGTGAACCGTAACGCCGCGACCGCGGGTGATAAATCCGGTTATCGTCTCGCCCGGCAGCGGATTGCAGCATCGCGCGAAGCGCACCAGCACGTCGCCGATTCCCGACACCACCACCGCGCCGCTGGCCGCCTTGCGCGCCGCTTTCTCGCGATCGCGAGCGGCGGTGGGCGCCGGCGGCGGCGCCAGTTTACCGTCGCGGTACAGCTTCAGCTCATCCGGGTTGAGCAATTTTGCGAGCAGTTGCCCGGGTGTGATGATTCCGTAACCGATCGCGGCCAGCAGGCTGTCGACATCGCGCTGGGAGAATTCTTTCAGCATCGGCTCGATCCGTTTCGCCGTGCGCAATTGCGAGACACTCAAATGAAGGGGCTCAAGCTCGCGATCGATCAACTGGATTCCCAATTCTCGCGAACGCTCAGCCTGCTGCGCGCGCAGCCACTGCCGAATGCGCGACTTCGCACGCGCGGTCACGCAAAAGTTCGCCCAGTCCTTGCCCGGAGCCTGCCGCTCGGAAGTGGTGACCTCGACGGTGTCGCCGGATTTGAGCCGATAGCGCAGCGGAACGATGCGTCCGTTTACCCGCGCGCCCGACAGATGCGCGCCCACTTGCGAATGGATCCGATAAGCGAAATCGATAATCGAAGATCCTTGCGGAAAATCAAGAACGTCGCCCTTGGGGGTGAATACAAACACCTCCTCCGGAAATAAGTCGTCCTTGATCGTGGACAGGAATTCCTGCGGATCCTTAAGGCTCTGCTGCCACTCGATAAGCCTGCGCAGCCACGCGAATCGTTCGGTGTCTTTCAGGTCGCGAGGCCGGGTGCCTTCCTTGTAACTCCAATGCGCGGCGATTCCTTCTTCCGCGACTTCGTGCATCTCGCGGGTGCGAATCTGCACTTCCATCCGCTGCCCGCGCGGTCCGATGACCGTCGTGTGCAGCGACTGGTACATGTTCGCTTTCGGCAGCGCGATGTAGTCCTTAAAGCGGCCCGGCACCGGTTTCCAGTTGGCATGGATCACGCCCAGCGCCTCATAACACTCGCGCACGGTCGCCACCGTGATCCTGAAAGCGACCAGATCGAAGATTTGATCGAACGACAGGTCCAGCTCCTGCATCTTGGAGTGGATCGAGAAGAAATGCTTGGGGCGGCCTGTCACCTCGGCCTTAACGCCCGATTCTTCGAGCCTGCGGCTGAGAATCGCGATTACATCGCGAATGTATTCCTCGCGCTCTCTGCGAGTTTTCGCGACAAAGGCCTTTAAGGTCGCGTACGAAGAGGGGTTCAGATATCGAAACGCGTGATCTTCAAGCTCGGACTTGAGCCAATAGATGCCGAGGCGGTGTGCGATAGGCGCGTAGATTTCAATCGTTTCGCGCGCGATCTCAAGCTGCCGCTCCGGCGGCAGCGATTCGAGCGTGCGCATGTTGTGGAGCCGATCAGCCAGTTTGATCAGCACCACTCGGATGTCATGCGACATCGCGATGATCATCTTGCGGAAGTTTTCGGCCTGTTTTTCCGCCCGGCTCTGAAACGTGATCTTCGAAACCTTGGTCAGCCCGTCAACAAGCTGCGCCACTTCAGGACCAAACCGGGCGCGCACCTCGTCGAGCGGCGTCGCGGTATCTTCAACCACATCGTGCAAGAGCGCCGCTACCACCGACGGCACATCGAGCTTAAGTTCCGCCGCGATCATCGCAACGGTCAGGGGATGAGTTACGAAAGGTTCTCCCGAGACGCGGGTCTGTTCCCCGTGCATTCGGGCCGAGAACTCATACGCGCGCCTGATCAGAGCTGTATCGGCGGCAGGGTTGTAGGAAAGGACCCGGGTCAGCAGCGGAGCCAAATCGTCGGGCGTAGTTTGGCCTAACTCTTCCACGGCGCGAACCCCTCGCGCTGGCGTGCGGCTCGAAGACGTTCCGCAAGCACTATTGCCTGAAGCTGGGCGATGGACCGATCGACCTCGGCGTTGATAATCAGGAAGTCGTATGCCGTCCACTCGCGTGCTTCCTCGCGAGCGCGGATCAGCCGGCGCTGGATGCCAGGCTCGTCCTCCGTTCCGCGGTGACGCAGGCGTTCTTCGAGATCCTCAAAACTCGGCGGAAGCACGAATATGCCAACCGCGTCGCGCGGATATTTCTCCCGAATCTGCTTGGCGCCGGAGATATCTATCTCGAGCAGGATGTCGCGGCCCTCTCGCACCGCCCGATCGAGCGGACCCCGCGGAGTCCCATATGATGCTCCGAAATGACGGGCATGCTCCGCCAACTCGCCCCGCGCCCATCTGGCTTTGAATTCCTCTTCGCTCACAAAATGATGATCGACGCCCTCAACTTCGCCCCCTCGGGGCCCGCGCGTGGTAAGCGAGACCGACAGGTCAAGCTCATCGATCGCGGTCAGCGCCCTGCGCCACAGCGTGGTCTTGCCCGCTCCGGAGGGGGCGGAAAGTATGAATATTATACCGCGTCTATGCGGCTCATGATGCTGCGAGATCGACACAATTACGAGCGTCTGGCTTCTACAAATGCTGTTTTATAGCACGCCTATTCGACGTTCTGCACCTGCTCCCGCATCTTTTCCGCTTCCGCCTTGACCTCGACCGTTAGTTGCGAAAGCGCGGCGTTCTGCGACTTCGATCCCATCGTGTTCACTTCACGATTTATTTCCTGAAGTAGAAATTCTATCGATTTGCCTACCGGCCCTTTGCGATCGAGCAACGAATCCAAGCCGTCGAGATGAGCCTGAAGCCGAGTGATTTCTTCGCTAATATCTCCGTGTTGCGAAACGATTGAGGCTTCCTCATAGAGTCGTTTCTCGTTCACTGGAGCCGTGCTCAATAATTCTCGAATCCGGGACTGGAAATTCGCCAGAATTTCGGCTCGGGTCTGCTCGGCAAGCCGCTGGATGCGTGGAACCGCCGCATGAATTCGGCGGACGCGATCGCCAAAATCCTGTCGCAGGCTCTTACCCTCGCGCACCCGCTCAGTATCGAGCGCTCTGAGCGCACTCTTCAGCGCGGTTAAGCCCAATCTTACCGCCGCTCCGACGTCATTTTCCTCTTCGATCACATGAAAAATCTCGGGCCGATTCATTATAACTTCGATTCCCGGATTACCATTAAGATTCAGCCGTTTTCCGAGGCGGCGGAGCTCCGCGACGTATTGATTCGCCAGTCTTTCGTTTATTTCCAGACGTGCGGACGAAGGCTTCGTCGCTGCGCTCTTTATGAAAATCTCGACCCGGCCTCGCGCAACGCCAGCCTGAACTGTTTTACGGATCTCTGACTCGTATTCGCCCCATCCCCGAGGCAGATTCAGCTTCAACTCGAAGAAACGCTGATTCAACGAACGAACTTCCGCGACGATTCGAATCCCGCCCCGCTCGACAAATGCTCGCCCGAATCCAGTCATGCTGCGCATCGTTTCAGTCCTTCTCCCTGTTCGTTTCCAGGCAAGCGCGGTACAACGCTAGGGTTTTTGCAGCCATCGCACCCATGGAAAACTTCTGAACGACTCGCTCTCGCGCCGCAACCCCCATCTGAGCCCTTTCCGCAGGCATTCGCGCCATCCGAGCGATGCCGGACGCCATCGCGCCCGCGTCCCTTGGTGCTACGAGCATACCCGTCACGCCATCCAATACCACTTCGCTAATTCCGCCGGCACGGCTCGCCACTGACGGCAGACCGCTGGCTGCCGCTTCCAGAATGGCAACACCCAGGCCTTCGTGAAACGAAGGAAAGACGAAGATATCGCCTGCGCGAAGAACTTCGCGCACATCATCCATTCTGCCCAACAGGCGTATGGATGGTGAAACGTCTAGTTCCTGCGCAGTCTTTTCGAGGACCTGGCGTTGACTTCCATCCCCCACAATCAGGCACACGAGAGGCAGCGACTCATGCTTGATGAGGTGTGCCACGGCCTCCACAAGATAGCGATGGCCTTTGCGCTCCTCCAGAGCGCCGACCGAGACGAGTACGAGGGCGCGCTCATCGAGCCCGAGAGCCGCTCTGGCGCGGGCGCGTTCATCGGCATTGGCGGGATGAAATCGCTCGCAGTCAACGCCACTTGGTACAATTGTCACCCGCTCGCGGGGAATCGATGATTCCGCGAGCGCATCCGCTACCGAGGCCGAGATAGCCGCGACTCCATCGACCGCGCGATTGAAGAGCAGCGATGCGAACAGCCGATTCGGCCGATAATCCATCCTGCGGGTGACAATCAAGGCGCGCCCATAACCTCGCGCGAACGGCGCCATGGCATGAGCCCGTGCAGTATGGAAATGCACTACATCGTAGCGCTCGCGATGCAGGATTCGGCGAAACCGAATTGCCGCGCCGAGATCGACCGAATTGTGTATTCTCAAGCCATGACAGACGATTCCCAGACTCCGCGCGCGTTCGTAGAGGCGCCCGAAGGGATCGCAGATCAGTTCGGCACGATGACCAAGCTTGAGTAGTTCGAGCGTCAGGCCAAGCACCTGGCTCTCTCCGCCCGCAAAACCGTGTTCGGGATCAACTCCGGCAATCTTGAGCGGTTCGCCAGGTTCGTTGTGCAGCGTGTTGCTCGGATTTTCCTCTGAATGGTTCTCCACGAGGTCTCTTTGGCAAAGGACGGGATACGGCGGCGCTCAATCCCAAAACCGATAATAGATGATCGCGCAAATAGCGGTTATCGCGTCACGCCATCCGATTTTCTTGCCTTCTTCATAGGTTCGCCCGGAGTACGAGATGGGCACCTCGTATATTCGCCATCGCGCGCGAGCCGCTTTTGCCGTGATCTCGGGTTCAAACGTGAATCGATTTCCTGAAAGCCTGAGCTCCATCAGCTTCTCGCGCACGAACGCCTTCTGTCCAGTTTCCATGTCGCTCAAATTCAGATCGCTCATGATGTTGGAAATCAGGGTGATGAGCCGATTGCCTATGTAGTGCCAGAAGAACAGCACGCGATGCGGCCCTCCGAGAAAGCGCGAACCATAGACCATGTCCGCGCGGCCGTCGGCAAGCGGTACGATCATGCGGCTGAAATCCGCTGGATCATATTCCAGGTCGGCATCCTGCACGAACACGTACGGATTGGTCGTGGCGGAAAAGCCTAGCCTGAGCGCCGCGCCCTTGCCTTTGTTCTTAGCATGAAAAAAGCATCGGACGTGCGGATGCTCAAATCTCTGCAGATATTCGCGCGTGCCGTCGCTGGAGCCGTCATCAACCACTATTACCTCGGCATCGAAACCACACTTGAGCACGCGATCTAGCACCAATCCGATTGTCCGAACCTCGTTGAATACAGGAATCACGATGGAAATCTTCTGCTCGGGTGTCATTTCAGCCTCGCGATTTTCTGCTCAGCTACGCGAGAGGCGCGCACCGTCACGATCGCGCCGTCACGCGCGATTCGTTTCTTCAGCATCCGCAGAATGCGCTCTAGCTCGGCTTTGCGCCGGACGCGCGGAAGCTCGCCCGCGTACGCCTGCCACACTCGCATCCTGTCCGTCGCGGTTACCCCCGCGAGCTGGAATCGCGCGAGCTGAACCATGTTTCTGCGGCGCTGGCGAGCGGCAGAACCAAATCGCGCGACGCGGGTCCGCTCGTGATCGATAAACGTGATGTCCGGCGGTGCGCTCTCATTTGCGATTATATTGAATGGGGTCAAATCGCCGTGGATAAATCCCGCCCGATGCATCCGCGCTACAGCAGCGCCGATCGCGCGCAACAGAACCCGTTTGCGTGCGAAATCGATTTCGGGGTTGCTGAGCTGGCGCGTGATCATCACTCCGTCCGCGCGCGGCGTTACCGTGAGCTCGCGGCCGCTTCTTGACTCGCGCCCATAGAGCACGACCGCGGGCGCATTGAGTCCGTGAGCGCGCAGTGAATTCGAGATTGCCGCCGCTCTTGAACCGCGCGGCCTTTTGATTGTACGCGCAAACCATCCAGCAGCAGGAGGATCGGTCAATTTGATAAAAACTACCGCGCCTTCAATTCCGCGCAGCTCGGCGCGAAAGGTTGTCGCGCGGCGTGAACGCCGTACCGCCGGCTCGATCCGACCCTCGGCGGCATCCAGCGCGCGCTCAATAACCGCTTCGCGAAGTTCCGGCGGCAGCATCGGTGCCTCAGCGACCGTCAATCGCCATCCGCGGCGTTCGAGCATCATTCCTCTGCCGTTCGCCTTCATCATTTGCGCGCTGGATCTAGAGTTACGCGCGAGAATCGAGCCGCGCCGCGGCTTCCATATCGCCTCTGCCGCCGAGCGCGCGCCATACCATTTCCGCCACTTCCGACGGTTCAATTCGCCTCATGCATTCGCGGCCGACGGGACATTCACGCAGGTAACAGGGATGACACGGAATCGCGCCCGTGATCGCAAGGTCGGCGAAGCCCCATGGCGCGGATCGTTCCGCAGCGGTTGCGCCCCAGAGCGAAACGATTGGGCATCCGACCGCCGCCGCGATATGCATTGGGCCGGAGTCGGGCCCGAATGCCGCCGCGCACTCGGGAAAGATTGCGATCAGATCTCTAAGCGACGTGAACCCGGCGAGGTTGAGTGCGGGCGGATCCAGATGGCGCAACACCGCGGTTGCGATCTCCATCTCATCCGGACCGCCGAGCAAAACCGGATACATCGGCGCCAAGCCATCCGCACCTTGCGCAAGACGCGCGATCGCATCCGCGATCGCCTCGGGAAAATAGATTCGGCTCGGCCACGACGACCCGAGAATCACGCCTAGTCTCGGATGCGGAGCGCCAGCCATCAATTCGCGCGCCCGCGCCCTCTCCTGCTCCGATGCCTCAAGCCCGAACTCGAGAGGCGCGGGCGCAAGCCCGAGCAGGTCGCCGAATTCCTGGTACTGAAGCAGCTTGAGCTTGAGATTCGGCTGAGGCGAAATTCGGAGCGTTGAAAAGCGATGGTTCAGCTCCTTTGTGTTTGCCGCATCAAATCCGATCCTGCGGCGCGCGCCCGAGATCACGCCGGTCACGGCGCTTTTCAGATGACGCTGCAGATCGATCACGAGATCGAAATGCCCCTTGCGAACCGCCCTGAGAAACGGCACGAACGACCACGGCGCGCGCGCGCGATCGTACAGGATTATCTCGTCGATCCACGGATGCGCCTCGATGATTGGAGCCGATTTCGGCTCAATCGCCCATGCGATGTGGGTATTCGGGCGCGGCCACGCGCGGCGCATCCGGCAGATGAGCGGTAGCGCGCGCACCACATCGCCGATTGCGCCGTGAAGCACGATCAGCACGCGGCTCGGTACGGAACCCGGCATAGTAACGCTCGCGGTCATCGGATTATTTGGGAACAATCGCGGCGGCGCGCGTGATTCCCCGCACCCGATGATATCGGCGTTGCAGCTTCTGGTATAGCGGACTTTATCGGGACTTCCGCCCGAAATTTCAGGCTGATTCGGCGCGGGTCATGCCTGGGATGCCACAAATTCTCTAATCACTTCGATCGCTCGCCGTGGCGCGTCAGTCACGACTCCATGACCGGCATTGGGGAAACGCTCGAACCGCACCAGTCCCTCCGGCAGCGCCGCGACGATGTCCTCGGACTCGCTGATCGGCGTCACGGGATCGTCTTCGCCGGCAAGCACCAGGGTCGGGCACCTGATGCGAGAGAGAGCCGCCAACATGTTCATGGTGCGCTGCTCGCCGCCCGCAAAGTGCGTCGCCACATCGATATTCCACTTGACCCGGCCCATCTTCTCGCCGCCATCGCGATTGCGCGTGTAGAGCGGCATGCACACCTTTAGGTAGACGGCCGCGTGCTCGGGCGTCGGATCCTTCCAATATGATTCGGCAATCGCGCGCGCCTCTGGGCCGCCTAGCCGCTCGAACTCCGCGAAGACGCGCTCCATGCGCCATCTCGCCGCGGTGCTGCACAGGATCAGTTTTCCCGGATGCTCCGGATGCCGCGTCGCATACGCCATCGCAGCCATCCCGCCAAATGACGTACCCATCACCACCGGATGCTCGATTTCGAGCGCTTCGCAGAACGCCACCACATCATCCGCCCACGCGGCAAGGTTCCAACGCTCGGGACCGGTCCGATCGCTGCGGCCCTGGCTTCGATGCTCTAGGTAAACGACCTGCGCAACATCGATGAGTTCGCTCATCTCGGGCTTGAATGTCGTGTGATCGCCCCCCGGACCGCCGTGCAGCAGCAGCAAGGTTGGGCGCTCGCGCATCCGAGGACCATCGGGCACCAACTTTGCGCCTTCGACATCAAAGAACAGCCTGCCATCGCCGACTTGAACTCTCATGGAACGAATAACTACGGCGCGGCGCGCGTAATCGCAACTCGCGCGCAATCGCCCGTCCCGCGGCTGAAAACTCCTCTCTGTCATTTTCGTGCGTTGCTGCCGCGCGAATAATTCTGACGTTCCCGCAGAAGAAAACCCGCGGGATAGAAGCTTCGCGCTTGCGAAGCGCGCTTACGCCCATGTAGAAGTGCCCTTACCCTCGCGGGCCTCTGATGTCGCCTGAGTCATCTGCATCGCCTCCCGCCCGACAGCCACAGGCGCTCTCAAGCGGGCCTATCGTATTGATCCTGCTGATAGTGCTCGCGTTCGCGATCGCACAAAAAGACGGACCGCCGCCGGTGGTTGGATCGACCGCGCCTTCCTCCCGATTCTCCGCCGCGCGCGCGATGCGCGATGTGCGCGCGATCGCGAAGTCGCCGCATCCGCTCGCGTCGGCCGCCGACGCAAAAGTCCACGACTATCTTGTAAACCGCCTGAAGGAGTTCGGGCTTGCACCCGAGATCGAGACCGCGATCGTGGCGGCGAAGAGTCGCGTCGGACCCGAAACTTTCGCAACCGTCCACAATATCATCGCGAAGCTGCCCGGCGCCGCGAGCACCGGCGCGGTCATGATGGTCGCACATTACGATTCGGTGCCGAGCGGCCCTGGCGCCGCCGACGATGCATCATCGGTCGCGGCGCTGCTGGAAACCGTTCGCGCTCTCAGAACCGCTCCGCCGCTGCGCAACGACATAATCGTGCTGCTCACCGACGGCGAAGAACTTGGGCTGCTCGGCGCGCGCGCATTCGTCGAGAACTATTCCGGACTTCGCGGCATCAGGGTTGTGCTCAACTTCGACATGCGCGGCGATTACGGACCGGTCCTGATGCTCCAGACCAGCCCCGATAACACCTGGATGATTCGTGCGCTCGCGAAAACCCGCTACCCGCGCGCGAATTCGCTTGCGGCGTCCATCTACAAGCGGATGCCCAACGAGTCCGATTTCTCCGTGTTCCTGCACAGGGACCTGGCAGGAATGAATTTCGCCGCGATTCGCGGCCTGGTCCGCTATCACACGAGACTCGACAACGTCACCAATCTCGATCCTCGTTCGGTGCAGAACCAGGGCAGCTACGCGCTCGCGCTCGCACGAGACTTTGGCGCGATGGACCTGCGCGCGGCGCATCGCGGCGACTCGGTGTTCTTCACTCTCGGCCGCCTGTTTCACTATCCCGCGGGGCTTGCGCTGCCGCTTGCGATCATCACCGCCCTGATCGTGATTGGCGCGCTTACCGCCGGCAATCGCCTCGGCAGGATGCCGCCGCTTGGTTTAACTTTCGGCGCTCTGATCTTCATCGGAGCCCTCGTGATTGCGATTATCGAGGGCGAAATCGTATCCGCGCTGATGCGATGGATTTGCGCGGCCGAGATGCTGCCGAGCGGAACCACCTACGGCGGTTTCTGGTTCGCGCTCGCCTCGACTTTTATCGTCATCGCGTCGCTGCTCGCGTTCTACTTATGGATGCGGCGATATGTGTCGCGCGCGAACCTCGGCGGCGGTGCGCTCGCGATCCTCGCGATAATCGCGCTGGTCGCCGGCGCCGACTTTCTGTCGGGCAGTTATTTGATCGCATGGCCGGTCCTGTTTGCCGCTTTTGCGATTCATTACCGATGGACCAGACTGGGCGGCGATGATCCCTTGTTCTCGATTTTTGCCGCGCTCGCCGCGCTGATTCCGTGCACGATCTTGATCGCGCCCGGGCTCTTTACCAATGCCGAGGGCACTCGCGGCGCGATGCTGCTTGGCGTGATCATGATTGCCCTGCTGTTCGGGTTCTACATCCCTTACACCGATCTCCTGACCGAGAGACACGAGCGGTCTGTCTCGGTCGTCCTCGCGATCGCGGCGGTGCTCTGCTTCCTCGGCGGCATCGGCGCGAGTCAATTCAGCAAGGCTCATCCGCGCCCCGACAGCATCTTTTATCTTCTCGATTCTGATAGCGGCAAAGCGACCTGGGAGAGCCTCGATCGTGCGCCCGACCCTTTCACCGCTCAGTTCTTTCAGAATCACGTGCGCAGAGGCTCGCTCGCGATTGTCACCGGGATGAGCGAGCCCGCGTTGAAAGAAGCCCCGCTACAGGCGAAGTTCAACCACGCGGCGCTCTTCAGCAGCCTGAGCGACGGCGCGACGATCGAGGGCGATGCGCCCGCCGCGGAGCTTGCGCCCCCAACTCTCGAGGTTATCGGCGACACAAGTACCGCTGGCTTGCGAACTCTGCGCCTGCATATCGCGTCAGCGCGAGGCGCGCCGATAATCTGGATCGCGATACCGCGCGCCGTAACCGTGCTCAGCTCTTCGATCGATGACAAATCAAGCGATGCGGGACCAATCCCCGGCTATACGGCATGGGTTTGGGGAGTATCGCAGGCCGGTTTCGATTTCACGCTCACCACCCGGTATCCCGATCTCTTTCCGGTGACAATTATCGATCAGACCGATGGTTTGCCGGCACTTACCGCGATGAAAATCCATCCGCGCGGCCCGGCGCAGATGCCCTCGCCCGACTTGTTTTTCGATTCCGCCACGCTGGTAAAACGAACGTTTATCCCCGGCGCACAGATGACGACGCCCAATGCCTGAGCGTGCCCACCCGTTAGATCTTGCCTGATGCTCTCGGACACCAGTCGCTCCAACGATGCACGAGGCTCAGGCCGGGACGTAGCGCAGATAGCCGGCGATTCGATAGCTGCCGTCGCGATCCTTCGGATGGGATATCCCGTCATTAACCGGCACCTCGGCGAAGTCGAACGGGCTCACGCCTTTCAGGCACGCGGCGTTGATCCCGTACTGCCTGGGATTCGAGCGGCGCCGGTGATGCGTATAGATGCCGCAGTTGGAACAGAAATAATGCTCCGCCACGCGGGTATTGAACTGGTACCGCGTTAACGCATCCTCGCCCGCCTCAAAAGAGATGTCGCCGAGTTCGGCGGACACTGCGACCGCGCCTCTCATCCTGCAGTAGGAGCAGTTGCATCTGCGGGCCGTTTTGAGACCGTCCGTCAACTTTACTTTGAAACGCACCGCGCCGCAGTGGCAGGCACCTTCCATTTCGATTCGCTCGTTCGCCGCCATCTGTCACGAGCCTCCAGCTAGTCTGACCGTGCACGCGGTCAGGTCCGCAGATCAAGGCTGAAGCCACAGTTCCCCACGAATTATTGACAAGCCTCACCCGTTATGAGATTGAGAATGAGTCTCAATTTCAGAGATGCTCACAGCGAGCGAACGCGCGGGGGTGGATACAATGCGAATCTCTCTGCTGACTCTTCTGGCGTCTGGACTTGCACTATCGATGGCCGCATGCGGCGGCGGTTCGTCCGCAGGATCATCGTCGCCCCAGCCAATTCCGCCGATCGCCAATGCGTGTCAACGTCCGGCGGCAGGGAGCGTCGTCTCGGATCCGCCGGATCTGTTCAGCAAAAACGGCGTGCTCAAGGTTGATTTTTCTTATCAGACCACAGTAGACGCTGACGGCCGGAACCTGTTCTGTTTCATGACCCCCGATGGGCTGGAGAATCCAACCCTGCACGTGAACCCGGGCGACCATCTGATTATCAACCTGACGAACAACACACCCGCGACTCCGGTGGTCCTCAAGATCGATAAACCGAACTGCGGCGCCAAAGTGCTTACCGGCTCATCCGTCAATATACATTTCCACGGAACCAACACGTCCCCGAGTTGCCATTCGGACGAAGTGATAAAGACGATGGTGAATTCCGGGCAGGCCTTTCATTACGATGTCCACTTTCCCAAGGACGAGCCGCCGGGCCTGTATTGGTACCATCCGCACGCGCACATGCTGGTGGAATCGGCCCTGCAGGGCGGCGGCTCTGGCGCGATCGTAGTTGAAGGCATCCAGAATTTCGTTCCGTCGGTCGCGGGCCTGACTCAGCAAATTTTCGTGATGCGGGATCAGAACGTCGCCGGCAATCCGACACCGGGTGGCGATATCCCCTCCTGGGACGTGACGATCAATAACGTCCCGATCGCATATCCCGCTGAGATTCCGGCGATAATCCAGATGGCGCCTGGCGAGCTTCAACTATGGCGCGTGTCCAACTCTTCAGCCGATACTATTCTCGATCTGCAAGTTCAGTATGACGATGCGCCGCAGACGGTCCAAATCGTAGCATTCGACGGCGTGCCCGCGGGCTCGCAAGACGGCACGATGACGGGTTCGCCAGTGCCGGCTACTGACGTTCTGCTGCCGCCCGCGGGCCGCGCGGAATTTATCGTCAATCCGCCTACCGCCGATGTCACAAGCGCTACCCTGGTCACGCTGGGAGTCGCAACCGGTCCCGATGGCGATAACGACCCGCCGCGAACGATCGCGAATATCGAGACGGTCGCTTCCGACGATTCAGCCACCGTCGCCACGACTAATGCCACGGCCCAAGGGGTGTCGTCTTCAGGGGCGTCTTCCGTCAGCAAGGTGCCGTCGACAATCGGTCCGAAATGGAGCCAGCGTTTCTACGGACTGGCGGCCGCCAAGCCAGTTAAGAGCCGCACGTTATATTTCTCGGAAAATAATCCACTCTCGGAATTTTACATCACCGAGCAGGGCGCCACTCCCGTCCTCTTTAGTCCCAACATTCCGCCGGCGATCGTGACGACACAGGGTTCGGTGGAGGAATGGACGATCCAGAATCAATCAGAAGAAAACCACGAGTTCCACATTCATCAGCTCCATTTCCTGGTCGAATCACAGGATAATTTCACTGAGAATGGCAGCACCCCCGATCCTTCCATCGACGGTCAGCTTCTCGACACCATTCAGGTGCCTTATTGGGACGGGAACGTCGGCGATCCATATCCTTCCGTCACGCTCAAGATGGACTTCCGCGGTCCCGACACTGGGGACTTCGTCTATCATTGCCACATCGCGGAGCATGAAGATGGCGGCATGATGGCGATCATCCGCGTTGAACCATCCAGCACCGCGGCCGCATTGGAACGGGCGAAGCTATATTTGGCATCATTCGAGCAATCATTCGGCTTCACTCGCGGGCCGGAAATGATGCAACCGGAAAATATGGACAATATGAAACGTATCCTATTTGAACGATAAAGACGCCGCGTCCCCTGACTTCCGATCAGGCGGAGAGCACGACTCAGCGACGGCAATTCATCGACGGCAATTCAGCGACGGATAGACTGCCACAGCGCGCACTGATGCACTTTGTAGAAGTTCGATTCGTAACCGATCGCGCCGGGTGCAAGCGACAGGACATTGGACGCATGAGCGCTATAGCGCGTCCACTTCGGACTGTGCGCGCCGGGCTCGCCTGAGGTGATGAATCCGATCCAATACTCCATCATCTGATCCGACAATTTCCGCTGCGCGGGTGACATCGCCTTATCGTCGCCGAACACATACTGAATCTCAGAACTGTGATAGGCACCATACGGAAACGATGCTTTCGGCAGCCAGTCAGCAACCGGTGCGTTCCGATCGTTGAATTCGTAGGCGTAGACCGGCACGAATTTCGACAGCAGCCCGCTCTCATCGATTATTGTACAACTGAAAATCGCGTCGGTGAGTAAAGCGGCGGCCGCTTGCGAGGGCGAAGCGTAACCGCTTAGCGAATAGGCCGTCATTACTCTGTCCGCCTTGCCGCCGAGCCGCTTGCGCACCTTTTCCTGGTACTGCCTGGCGTCGACTGGAGCAAATCCTACCGCCGTTGTGCCCTCGTCGCGATTGGAACCATTGATCGCCGGCACTCTGTTGAACCGGCCCGTCGCGAAAGCCTTCGTCGGTTGGATCGGCAGCACCTTGCCGTCAATCGTCGGCTCCCACACCAGCGGTCCGTCCGAGTTCACGTCGCCGGGGATCGCTCTGACGATCGCAGCGGCGTCCTTCGCGCGCAGGCAGCCCGCTACATCGGACGCTTTGCCGCATCCGAGCTTGTCGGCAAACTTTGCGCCGCGCTCCTCCGCTTGCTTGAGCGTGGCACGTGGAAAAAACGGGCCGCTCTCCATGATCGCGCGTTCGAACAATCCTTTCGCCTGCGGCGAGACCATCTGCAACGCGATGCTGATAGCGCCCGCCGACTCGCCCATAACGGTGACATTGTTTGGATTGCCGCCGAACGCGCCGATATTCGCCCTAACCCAGCGCAGCGCCGCCTGCTGATCGAGCAGACCGTAATTGCCCGAAACGTGATCCGGGTTTTCCGCGTCGAGACTCGGATGCGCAAGGAAGCCGAGCGCACCCAATCGGTAATTGATGGTGACGACGACCAGCTTTCCCCTGGCGGCGAGCCGGCTTGCGTCGTACCACGCGCCCGCGCCAATCAGGAACGTCCCGCCATGAATCCACACCATCACCGGAAGCCCTACTGCGGCGGCGCTCGGCGTGTACACATTCAGGTACAGACAGTCTTCCGAACCCTTGACCTGGCCGCGCGAGTCCAGTTGCGGACACTCATTGCCGGGACGGGTCGCATCGATGATGCCGATCCATTTCGGATGAGGCTCGGGCGCGCGCCATCTGAGTTTACCCTCCGGCGGCGCAGCGTAAGGGACGCCTAGAAATTCGCGCACACCTTGCTTGACGACCCCGCGCACTATCCCCTGCCGCGTAGTCACGATCGGCGCGGTACTCGCGGCGCTTGCCGTTAGCGGAGCAAGCAGCAAAGCCATCGTAGCGATCGCAAG
>JASHOJ010000161.1 GCA_030041155.1 Candidatus Binataceae bacterium
ATCATACAAAATCTGTTCGCGCGCGTGATTTATTTTCGGCCGGTTCACGTGGCATCCACCGGCAAAGACCAGCGCCGCGATTGCGATCGCAATCGGGTAGGCTTTTGGGTGAAATTTCCTGTTTACCCGGTGGGTCACTTTCATGACGAATATTAGAGCACATCCTTGTGACAACGGCTGTCCGCCAGTCGCGCACCGACGGAAACTGGATTTTTCGCAGCCCTCACCCTATATGTTTCGGCTATACGTAGCTGCTATTGCCAGCCGCGAACCATGGGAGAGATTCGAATGAGTGAACAGAAAACTCAAACTGAGAATCTTCGCGATCGTATTCGCACGGTCGCTCCGAAATTGATGGATCTCACAGAAAAAGTGCTCTTTGGCGACGTTTGGGAGCGGCCCCAGCTTTCCAAGCGCGATCGCAGCCTGATAACGGTTGCCGCACTGATCGCCCTGTACCGTCCCGAGCAATTGCGTATCCATGTGGGTCGCGCGCTCGAGAACGGCGTCACGAAAGAGGAACTGGGCGAGATTATCACCCATCTGGCATTCTATTCCGGATGGCCAGCCTCGGTCAGCGCCGCAGATATCGCCAAACGGGTGTTTGACGAACGCGGCTGATGCTCAATGGCTCGGCGGCGCGATAGTCCAGCTAAACCTAGGCGAAAGATCCCTTGAGCGTCGCGATGTTCTTGACGTCGCAATAGAAATCGAAGCTCCAGTTGCCTCCCTCGCGCCCGATTCCGGAGTTGCGGCTTCCGCCGAACGGCGCGGCCAATTCGCGAACGAAAAAGCAGTTGACCCAGACCGAGCCCGCCACCAGTTGCCGCGCGATACGCATCGCACGCTCTTCGTTTCTGCTGAAAACCACCGCCGCAAGCCCATAGTCGGTGCCATTGGCGAGTCTGACCAGATCGTCCTCATCGTTCCAGGTCTGCCAAGTCAGGACCGGCCCGAACACTTCTTTCTGGACAATCTCCATCTGCTGATTTACGCCGCCAATCAGCGTCGGCTCGAAGTAAAGCTGGCCGGCTTTATGGCGATGACCGCCCCAGAACGGCTTCACGCCCGCTTTCATCGCACGATCGACAAATCCTTCGACTCGCTGGTAATGCTCCGGCGTTATAAGCGGACCGATTTGCGTGGTCTTCTCGCGCGGATCGCCGACCACCATTGCCGTCGCAGTCGCGCGGACCTTCTCGCGGAGCACGTCCGCGATTTTCTCTTCCGCAAGCACCCGCGTGCCGGCAAGGCATACCTGCCCCGCGTTGAAATATTGGCCCGCCACGGTCCTTGCGGCCGTATCGAGGTCCGAGTCCGCGCAGACGATGAACGGAGACTTGCCGCCCAGCTCGAACGATACCGGCGTAAGCGACCGTGCCGTCGAAGTTCCGATAAGCCGCGCGGTATCGGTCGATCCGGTGAAGCTGAGCCGGTCGATATCAGGATGAGCCGCGAGCGCAGCGCCCGCTTCCTCGCCGATACCCTGCACCACGTTCAGCACGCCAGGCGGAACGCCGGCTTCGGCGGCGAGATCCGCCATCATCGAGCAGGTCAGCGGCGCCCACTCCGGCGGTTTCACCACGGCGGTATCGCCTGCCGCCAGACAAGGGCCGACCTTCCACGTGGTCAGCATAAACGGCGCGTTCCACGGCGTGATAAGAGCGGCGATACCCGCCGGATCGAAGCGGATATGATTCGTCACCTCGGGGGAGTCGAGTTTCTCGTCGTTCAGCTTGAGCGCGCGCTCGGCAAAGAACTGGATGTTGTGTGCGGCGCGCGGAATCACCCGAGCGGCGTTGCCAGCAAGCAGAGAGCCGTTATCTTCGGTCTCAACCGCCGAGATTTCCTGTTTGTGATCAAGTATTGCCTGTGCGAACCGCTTGAGAATGGGCAGACGGCCTTCGGCGCCCAGCGCAGCCCATTTAGGGAAGGCGCGCCGCGCCGCTGCTACGGCGGCTTCGATCGTATCGGCATCGCCGGCGCTCACGTCAGCGAGATGCCTTCCGTCGATCGGCGAGCAAGTTTGAAATTTCCGCTTCGACTCGACCCGTTTGCCATCGATGAAGTGATCGGTTGAAACATCGACGCCGGCAACTTTCGCGGTGCTCATTGACATACTCCTTCGACGCTTCGCTCGCTCAGGGCTCTGTGCCCGATCTAGCGCAAATCTCAATGCTACAAAAATGATTTTTGCCATCTCCTGGCAGGTGAAACCGCATGTTACTCCGTCCGAAATCTGTGCTACATTTTCGTGCGCAAAACTTCACCGCACCAGTCGATCCAGCATCTCGTAAAGCGTGGCCAAAACCAGAACCGATAGCGAAGACGCGCAGCTTGCCGCCGCGGGATTCGACCCTAGCGCGACGGCGGCGCAGGCGCTCGGCAAATTGCGCGAGATCGCGACGCCCGAGAACGAGGTCGCAATCGCGCGCGCGTTGGGCAATATCCCCGACGCTGGAGCAGCCGCGATGCTGGCGGAGATGGAAGCGCCCGCACGCGGCGGCCTGCGGCGCGAGATCCGCCGCTCGATATTTAAGCTGCATCAACGTGGGATTGCGACGCCTGAGACGCCACGTTCGGAGCCGCCCGCGACGACGCCCGCTGCGGCGGCAGACGAGACGCTTACCGCCTATTTCTCGCCAATCGACAGCGAGGGCACGCGGGTAATCTGGCTCATGAAGCAGCGCACCCGCGGCGGTGTCGCCCGACTCTGGGGGTTGGTGTCCGAGAGCGAAGGACTGGCCGGCGCGATCGTGTCGGGCTTCTCGCGCAAGGAACTGCGAGCCGAGCGTGAGGAACTTGAGCGGCGGGCCTCGATGCGCTTTGTCGAGGGTGATTGGCATCTGGCGGATTTCATTCTGTGCGAGGCCTTTCGCCGCACTCCCGAAGAGCGCCGCGCGCGGGTCGGTAATTTTCTCGCGCTGCGCAGCGAGCTTACCTCCGCGGCGGTGCCAATCGAGATCGATCATCCGCTGTATCGAGAGCTTGGACCGGATATTCCCGATGAACCGGCGTCCGATCTTCTGAAGGAAGCGGAAGTCGCCGAATGGAAGTTCAGCGCCGCCGAGATCGCGCCGTATGCGGAGGAACTGGGTCGCGCAAATGAGAGCACGATCGTGTTGAACGAGATCCAGCAGCGCGAGCGCGTGGAGACGATCGTAGGTCGCGCCTTGAGCGAGCTGTTTTCCGGCGAGTCCGGCGATCGTTTCCGGCGGCGCTTCGAGGACACCGGCTACTACATGTTGCATTCCGGCCGTCGAGACGGGGCGCGATGGGCTGCCGCCGCCGCGAATCAGATTAGCGCTGGCGCGGACTTGAAGCGGGTCGCGTTTTTCCAGGCTTTTGTGCGCGCGCAACTCGGCGCTGTAATGGC
>JASHOJ010000017.1 GCA_030041155.1 Candidatus Binataceae bacterium
GACAGCGCGAACGGCGATTCCGACTTGGGGACGGCGGAGTACTGGATAGGGTACATGGATGAAAACGGCCTCGGAGTGCCGCGTAGCCGCGCCCATGCCCTACAGTGGTACCAAAGAGGAGCGGCGACCAGCGTTATTGCCGCAAACGCCGCCGCGCGCCTGCAAGGCCAATCGACGACACCCTCGAGCCCTGCGAAGCCGACGCAAAGCGCCCCCGCAGAATCGGCCGCCACGGAAATAGCGCTCGCCAATGCGGCCTACGGTCACCGGAATTACAAATTGGCCTTGAGCTGGTTACGCAAGGCGGCGGCGCAAGGAAATTCCGATGCCGAGAATGACATCGGCTTGTTCTACCAAAACGGCTGGAGTGTTCCGCGAGATTACGGCCAGGCGATGCGGTGGTATCGCAAGGCGGTGGCGCAGGGAGAGCTCAATGCGGAAAATAACGTCGGCTGGCTCTACCAAAACGGCTGGGGTGTTCCGCAAGATTACAGCCAGGCGATGCGGTGGTATCGCAAGGCGGCGGTGCAGGGACATTACTATGGGGAGTATAACGTCGGCTGGCTTTACCTAAACGGCCGGGGTGTTCCGCAGGATTACGGCCAGGCGATGCAGTGGTTTCGCAAGTCTGCGGCGCAGGGATTCTCCGTTGCGGAGGCTCAAATCGGGCTTATGTACCAGGCCGGATACGGTGTCACTCGCGACCTCGTCCAGGCGAAGGATTGGTATCAAAAAGCCGCGGCGCACGGAAATACTTTCGCGAAGCAGCAGCTCGATAAACTCAAATCCGGCGGATAGGACTTTCTTGGGCTTCAGCCCGCCGAGCTTGCGCAAGTCAGATCATGGCAGGTTGCGTGTCCCTTCGAGCCCTACGACGCACCAGCCATAGGGCGTGTTCACAGGCTTGCGACTATACTCGCCCGCCCTCAAGGACGTAAACGCATCGACGAATTTGCTACCGGCTCTGCTCGCCGCAAACTCGGGCGTTATCCAGCCAAGATCGCCGCCCTTCTGCTTAGAGGTGTCGACCGACTCGCGCTTCGCGAGATCGGCGAAATTCTGGCCCCTGTCGAGTTCGGCAATGAGTTCCTCTGCCATCGGCTTCGTGGCTACCAGGATGATCCTGACATGATATTCCTGGTGTGGCCACGCGGATTGCGTAGAGTTGGCCGGAGCGGGCGATCTCGTGGGAGGAGTACTCTGGTAGGATTGAGGCGTCGCTTTAGACGGCGCAGTCCCGATGCGAAACTGCCGTCCATAGTCTACGATGAGCATAACGCTTGAAACTACAAGCGTCAGTGCAGCCAGCTGGAACCAAGAATTTCTGTACGGCAGCGGCGAGCGTTTCAAGCTTCCACTCCCTGAGTGCAACGCTCATCAGCTTAATGAGAAGATCGCCGCCAGGCAAAAACATCCAGGTGCACGAATCTGGCACGAGTGGCGCCGTGCCTGCGTCCGTTGGCAGCACATGTAGGGTCGAGAGCACATTACTCATGTGTACCAAAAAAGACATTACGTCCGAGCTCGCTACGTAATCTCGAAGCGCTCGGCAAAGCGCAATCGAGCAATGCGGGCAGCCCGGTCGGGGCTGCCCACGAACGAGCGCTCCGTTTCCCTAGCAAACAAGGGAACCCGGTATAGTGCGCCGGTAGGAGCCTGTCAGCGAGCTGAATTGACCGCCAGTGTTGATGGGGATTGAAATCCGCATCTTTCTGGGGATCGACGCGTTTCTGCAGATTTCTGGCACGCCGCTTGCTCGGCCTCGATATCGCTCTCTGCATCTCGCAAAACGAGTCTTTGATTCTGTTGCGGCGGCATCTGAGGCCCATATGGAGCCACGATGTGCGGTGACGTGGCCGCCTCATGACCTGGGTCTAGAAAAGCGCGTCCTCGCCTTCAGAATGACGCGCATTCTCAGCCCCGCCAACACGCCAGAAAGGCATCATTCGACCTCGAGGGTGCGGGACGCATAAACTCTGCTGCGCGTGTCCAAGAAGGCCCGGTCGCCACGATGAGGTGATCCGGGTCATAAGAAAGCGGAGCGACTCTTGTCGGGCATTTTCATCAGCTACCGCCGCAGCGACAGCCCGGACGCCACGGGGCGTATCTACGATCGCCTCGTCGCCGAGTTCGGCAAGGCTCAGGTGTTCAAGGATGTGGACTCGATTCCGCTGGGGCGGGATTTTCGCGGGCATCTGAACGACATCGTGGGGAACTGCGGGGTGATGCTCGCCATCGTGGGTCCGCACTGGACGGAGGCGCGCAACCCCGCGGGGCAGCGGCGGCTGGAGGATCCGGATGACTTCGTGAGGATCGAGCTGGAGACCGCGCTCGCCCGCGACATCCCGGTGGTGCCGGTGCTGGTCGGTCATGCGCAGCTGCCAGTCGCCTCGGATCTGCCGGGGTCCTTGGGCTCGCTGGTGTTTCGCCAATCGATCGCGGTGCGGCCCGATCCGGACTTTCACAACGATGCGACGCGCCTGGTGACGGCGCTGCGGGCGATCCTGGACCCGGAGGCGGCGGCGGCCGAGCAAGCGGCTGCCGCGCTCGCCCAGGCGGCCGCGGCGAGGAGCGCGCAGAGGGCCCGACGGCTGGGCTGGATGCTGGCATCGGTCGCGATCGTGGCCGCGGTACTGGGTATCACCGCCGCCTTGCTCGCGGTTCCGGCGATCCGTTATCTCCGCCTTACCCCGCCGCCCGAAATGCGCCTCGCCATCAACACGCCCGCGACGAGCCAGCCCGAC
>JASHOJ010000001.1 GCA_030041155.1 Candidatus Binataceae bacterium
TCCCGGTATGTACGACGGCACTCATTCGGAGTCCTCCAGGAGTGACCTCAGGCGCTGCACGACGAGGCGTGCGGGCAGATCGAGCTCGCGGGCCTGGCGAGCGATGTCCGCAAGCCGGGGCTGCAGGCGTGCGAGCCGCTGCTCCGGAGATAAAGTGACGCGCGCGACCTGGGCCACAACCATGCCTTTGCCCCGCAGTCGTGTGAGCAGACCCTCCCCCTCCAACTGACAGTAGGCGCGCGAAACCGTCATGGGATTGATGGCATGCTGAACGGCCACATCGCGAACGGAAGGGAGTACCTCACCTGCAGGCAACTGACCGCTTGCGATCAGGCGGCGCAGCTGAGAGCCGATCTGCTGATAGATCGGCTCGGCCGCGCCCGGCAGTATCGTGAATCGGTCGGCGTTCATCTTACGTGTATTGATATACTAATACACATAGCGTGAACAGTCAAGCGTTGCTCTCATCGCCGGGCGTCTCAACGCATCGGCGACGGATCATCTCGTCTTGCGCGGCCTTGCCTCGAGCACGCTCACCATCGTGGAGGTCGGCGCGATGGACGCTAGGTCGAAGCCTCCTTGCCTAAAGAGCGCGCGGAACTCGGATTCCGTCCGCTCCACACCGCCGGAGAAGGTCATCATCAGCAGATCGAAGTCCTTGGAAAGGGAGGGGTCGTTCCCCGCCGGAACGACACACTCCACGATGATGAGCCTTCCATGCCCGGGCACGGCGCTGCGGCAATGACGCAGGATCTCAACGCACTGCTCGTCCGTCCAGTCGTGCAGAATGTGCCGCATCAGATAGGCGTCCGCCCCGGGCGGCACGACGTCAAAGAAGCTCCCCTCGATCACCCGGCAGCGCTCCGCGACGACGTTCCGCTCGAGCAACTCCTTCGCCCGCGCCGTCACATGGCCGAGATCGAACAGCAATCCGCGCATCTTCGGATAGCGCTGCAATACCGCGCTGATGAGCGATCCGTTGCCCCCGCCGATGTCGGCCAAAACTTCGACCGCACCGAAGTCGTACGCCTCGAGCATCGCTTCGGTCTCGAAGCCATGGAAGCACGTCATTCCGGCGTCGAAGGCCGCGGCGAGCTCCGGGTGTTCCATCATGTAGTCGAAGACCGGCTTCCCGTATACTTTGACGAATCCCGGCTCTCCCGTGCGTACGACATGATCGAGACCGTCGACTCCCGCAAAGACGAGATGGAGCACTTGCGCGCCTGCGTGAAACGAGCCCGTGGCGTGACTGCGGAGCACGCTCGACAGTGCGGAGTGATCGAACTCGCCGGTCGTCGTCTCCCGGAACACGCCGTGGCTTGCGAGACACCGCAGAGTTCGGTAGAGCGATCGCTCATCGGCTCCCGCTGCCTTCGCGAGGTCCGTCGTGGATTTCGGCGAGCCCGGCTCGATGTGGTCGGCAACTCGGAGGTCGGCGACGGTGCACAGGGCGCGAGTAAGAAGAGCACCGACAATGATCTCACTGAGCCGCTCGGTTTCTGGTTGTGCCATACGTTCCGCCTCCCCCTCGTCGCGGGCGAACGCACCATATCAGAGCTCCCGCACCAGCTCGCGATAAGTCAGCGTGTTGTGCCACGTCTCGACGCCGCCAGCAAGCCATTGAGTGAATGGGTCGTGGAGAGGTGCCGGCGTGCGCCGGACGCCCATATTTCCGAAGCCGTGAAATCTTCGTGGTACGACTCGTCGCGGAGCGCGATCGCACTGCGGCGATCGGCGAGCATGAACTCGCCCTTGTAGTCGGCACACCAAGATCGTTGGGTGCGGTCGGCCGGAAGAGGGCGGGTCCACCTCGCCCTCGCTGTTACTTCTGCCGCACTACCGACGCCGGTGAAGCGACAATCGCGTCGTCTGGTCCGTGGCCATACCTCTTCAGCGCGCTGGCGATGAAGCCAGAGGACTTCATCTCCTCGATGAACTCGCCCACGTAACGTGCTGCAGCAGGCCGCCCCTTAGGTACACCGGCTGCCTGCGCAATGGTCATAAAGCCGCCGCTGAGCACGCGTAAGTCAGGCGCCCGCTTTGCTTCAGCGACGAGCACCGTTCTGACTGCGGCCACCGCAGCGAGCTTCTGCTCCAGCATCAACTCAATGGACTTCGGAGTATCTTCGGCGCGTACGATCTGTGCGTGCTTTAATTCACGGCTCAAGAGCAGGTCGTACGCGCTACCAGCTGTGACCGCGATCCGCACTCCCTCGCGATCGACGTCTTCGATCCGCTGAAACGGCGAGTGGGCAGCCACCATATACGTGCCCTCGAGATCAATGTAGGCTGCCGTGAAGTCGATGTTCTTGCCGCGTAGCGGATCGATTGCTAGAAACGCAATGTCCCATACGTTTCCCAAGGCGCTGGCGGTGATCTTTCCGGCGGAATCATACGGGATGAATTCGATCCGCACGCCCACCCGCCGAGCGAGCTCCCGAGCCAAATCCACCGCAAGTCCGCTGAGTTCCCCGGTCGCAGCATCCCGCTTGGCCAGCAATGGGTTGTTGTAGTTGATCGCCACCCTCAGGGTTCCGGTCGGGGCGAATTCTCTTCTGACGACAGCCAAAGAGGCCGTGGACGCGCACGCCGCAAATGGCAGCGCCGCGAGCATTAACGTACAAATTTGCAATTTGATACCGTCCATGTGTGGTCTCGGCCTTCCTTTCACTCCCGAAGGAACGAATCAAGGACACGTAACGAGGCCGCGAAGCCAGCGGAGATCATGAGAACCACCGCCATCAGCATTAGGCCGGTGTTGAATGACCCGGTCAGATCCTTCAGCCAGCCCATCGTAAACGGACCGACGAATCCTCCGAGAGTCCCAATCGAGTTAATGAACGCCAGTCCGCCCGCGGCCGCGCTCCCAGCCAGGAAGCGGGACGGTATAGTCCAGAAAATCGCTCGCGCTGATGAAACACCAATCAGCGCTATCGTGAAAGCTATAAGGCGCGGCGCAAGTCCGGAACACATGACAGAAGCAACTAGGCCTGCCGCCGCGAGCAAGCAGGCCGATGCAAGATCAAGAGTCTGGCGAGCGCGACGGTCAGTACGTCGCGCCCACAATAACATTCCAACACTGGCAGCAAGATACGGTGGCATCGTGAGCATTCCGATCTGTAAATTGGTCAGCGTGTGCTCTTTCAGGATCAGCGGTAGCCAGATGCCGACGCCGTAAGCGCCGAGCGTGAAGCCGAATTGGATTAACGTCAGCGTAAGAACACGGACGTCCTTCAGCGCTGATGCAAAATTGTGTCGAACGTGGACCCTCTGTTCGCTGCTAAGAGCCCCCAGCAGTACATTCCGTTCCTCGGAGGTCAACCATTTCGCGTCGCGAGGGTGGTCGACAAGTACCCAAAGCGCCAGTACACCGAGCGCTACAGCAGGAGCGCCCTCCGCCAAGAATATCCACTGCCAGCCTTGAAAGCCTAGATAATTTCTTATTCCGAGAAGGAGGCCGGCGAACGGGCCGCCAATCAGCGATGACAATGGTATGGCCAGGAGGAACCAGGCGAGTACGCGCGCGCGATAGCGAGAAGGAAACCAAGTGGATAGGTACATTACAACGCCGGGGAAGAAACCGGCTTCGGCGGCGCCCAGGGCGAGCCTCGAGACGTAAAGGCTCTTCGGTCCAACTACCAAGGCGCCCGCGCTGACCGCAATTCCCCACGTGATCATGATACGGCTCAGCCACAGACGCGCTCCTGCCGTTTGCATGATTAGATTGCTGGGTATTTCCAATAAGGCATAGCTAAATGTCGTGAGTCCGGCAGCCCAGCCAAACTCACCCGCCGTCAACCCGAGCGCCTTATTCATCGTAAGCCCGGCATACGCAATGCTGTTGCGGTCCAGGTAATTGACGACGTACGCAATCGCAAGGATCGCGACGAGCCGTTTTGCATTCTTTCTGCATGCGCTAGCAAGAAGGGTCCCTTCTGATAATTCGACAGACAAGCGGGTAGTGGCGTCGCCCCTTGCATCATTCATGTGTTATGAACCTTCATGTTGTTCACCCGAACGCAGGGTTGTGCCCAAGTTCGCAAGGACGGGTAAGAAGTGGCAAGCTCCTACGTCAGCGCGACTGGCGCGTTCGCCGATTTGGAGCAAAGCTGTGAACCGCTCGACGAATCCGGCCTGCTCATGGCACCGCTGGTGCGCCGCCCCGCATACTCCGTGCAGCACGGGGAGGATCTGCTGCGCTCCTTCTTTCGCCAAGCCGGTTATGCATCACATAGAACATTAGTTATGCAGTGCTCAATAGTACGGCCGGGAGTTTAAACTCGCGGTTAAGGATTTGCCCCTGATACATGCTCGTCAAGAGCATACCGACAAAGCACTCTCACGCCGAAGGCCACAAGAAGTCCCGACGCAAACTGCGCCAACGTCGATTACTTCCGAGCTCTGCGGCGCTCGCAGTTGGTTTTCGAGCGGTTTGCGCTCGAGAGTGCTGACTCGCTCGCGCTTTCTTGTCCGCATTGCGAGGCTCTCGTCGCGGTAAGGCCGATAGTGGTGTCCCGATCCACCTGACACTTGTCGTGTCCGCAGCAGCATGTAGATACGTCATACCGCCTCTCGCCGCCGAGTTCATCGATCCCGCTCGCTCAGTTTGCCGTCATCAGGCCGGGCGGTATTGTCGTAAAGTTGACAGTCTTCTGCGCGAATTTGGAGTGCAATGCCGTGCGCTCTTCAGGAGCCTGTAATCGCGTGCAGTATGTGAATCTTGTTGATGTGGCGCATAGACTGGCCTGTCCGAGAGCTGTTGACCGGCCGAAGACCGCTGACCGCAGAGCCAAAACAAGAGCAGTGGACGGCAACGCTTTAAGCGCGCTCGTGTCGCTTCCCTATCTCGGCCGCTCGCGTCCGAAAGGCAGCCCTGACATGTGGTTTGCGGCTCGAGAGGAAGAAACGAGTGCGAAGTACGGTTTTCGATCGGGTGAGATCTGGAATGAGCAAGAAGCGCCGATGGGTATTTGAGATGACTGTGACGTGCCTAGCGCTCGTCGCGGCGGCAGCCGTAAGGGCGCGGGTCACTCGGTTCGACGTGCTCTCGGTTGATCCGAATGCGCTCGGTGGGAGGTCGTTCGGCAACGTCGGACGCTATATACTCATTAAGGCCCGCGCCACAGTTGCAGTCAATCCGGCCGATCCGCGCAACACAGTCATTGCCGACCTTGACAAGGCGGCTCGTGACGCTGCCGGCATGGTCGAGGCCGTATCCGATGTGGAAATCCTCACGCCAGCCGATCCCAAGCGCCGAAACGGCAAGCTTTTATATGAGGCGCCTAACCGCGGACACAAGCTGTCGCTCAGCGCCTTCAACGACTCTGCTACCTCGAACTCGGTTTCGACTGCCAGAGATGCGGGCGACGGTTACCTGCAGCGTCAAGGGTACACGCTGGTTTGGAGCGGCTGGCAGGGTAATCTCAAGTCGGGCCCAGATACGCTTGCCTTGTCAGTGCCGACACTGACGGGCGTTACCGGACGCGTCACTGCGGAGTTTGTATTCGACAACAACAACAGCCCCGTCGTTGGGGAATTGGCGTACCCGGCAGCAGACCTCAACACCGCGAGCCTCACGGTGCGGGCGCGTTGGAACGATGTGGCCACGTCGCCGGGGGACATGTCGTTTCGATTCGTTGATCCATTGCATGTCGAGATCAGACGGCCGTCCGGATTCGACGATGGTGCGATCTACCAAATCAGTTACGTCGCGGCCGATCCGAAGGTACTCGGCCTCGGCTTCGCGGCGACGCGTGACATAGTCACGTTCCTGCTTCGGGACGGCAGTTCCGAGAATCCGCTTGCCGAAGACGGTCGCGCTTTAATGCGGCGTGCGTACGCCTATGGGGAGTCGCAGGCGGGCAGGTTCGTACGCGAGTTCCTATACCTCGGCTTCAACGAGGACCGTACGCATCGGATGGTTTTCGACGGCATGCTCGTGCACATTGGGGGCGCCCGATTCACCGGCACCAACACGCGTTTCGGTCTGCCAGATGCCATTCCGCGTTATCCCTTGGCTCCGGGATCGATCGCAGATCGCTTTCCGTTTACCTATGCCGAAACCGTCGATCCCTTCACGGGCATGCGGGATGGGTTGCTGAGACGCTGCAGTCAATCTCACACGTGCCCGAAAGTCATCCAGGTCGACAGCGCGTACGAGTGGTACCATTCTAGGGAATCGCTTCTCATTACTGATCCCGTCGGCAAATCGGTGAGCGTGCCGCCGAATGTGCGGCTCTACGACATTGCTGCCGCGCCACACGTCCCCCTTCCCGAAGCACCGCAGTGCGTGCTGCGTCCGAATCCTCTAAGGCACGGGCCGGTGTTGCGCGCGATGCTGCACAACCTGGACGCCTGGGTCGATCGCGGCGTGGTGCCGCCGCGGAGTCGCACGCCGAATCTGGCCGACGGCAGCCTTCTCGACGCAGACCACGCGGCGCACCAACTGCGGACGCGAATTCCGGGTCTGCCCTATACTGGAATGCACGTCGTGGCCGCGGCGGAGGATCTGACTACCAACCCTCCGAAAATTGTGGGCTACTTCAAGGTATACTTGCCGCGCCTCAATGCCGATGGAATGATGATCGGTGGGGTGCGCCTGCCTGCCATCGCGGTGCCCAAGGCAACCTACACGGGTTGGAACCCGCATGTTGTCGGTGACGGGCCCACAACGCTATGCGATTTGGTCGGTGGCGTGGTCCCCTTCGCTCAGACGCGAGAGGAGCGCCTCAAGAACGACGATCCCCGGCTGTCCGTCAGGGAGCGCTATGCCTCGCGGTCGGCGTACGTCGAACAAGTGGACAAGGTTGCACGTGCGCTGGTGCGTGAGCGCTTGATGCTACCAGAAGATCTCCCGCGACAACACGCGGCTGCTGTTGATGACACTCTGGCCGGACTGCATTCACCGAAGAACAAAGCTCGGTAAAGGCGGCGCAAGGTCTGGGCTTCGCAGTGTCCGCTTCCGCGCCGACTGAGCGATGTCTCTCATCCTCATTCATTGCAACAAACGCAGCCTGGAAGACTCAATGGTCGATAAAACACGGGAGCACGCGCTGACGGAGGGCATTGGTGTAGCCGCTGGCGGAACCTCACCGGCCAAGTTTCGTATCGCCGTAACGGGCGATTTCGAGAATCTTGCGATGACGGCCGCACCGTGGTTCACACTTGGTGGTGACACCGAAGTCGCGATCTTCACGGAACCGTTCGTCTCCGAGCATCAGATTATTCAAGCGCTGCGCGATTTCGACGCCATCACACTCATGCACGAGCGCGTCCCAATAACGCGTGAAATCATGGAACAGCTGCCGAGGCTGAAATGTATCGTCTTTAGCGGTCGTAAGAACGAGACGCTTGACGACCAGGCGGCCCTTGCGCGGGGCATCGTCGTCTGCAGATCGAATCCTCGATTCGACGGGCCAAGTGACGGCCCGGGCGGCAGATCTCCGTCCGAGCTTGCTGTTGCCCTGCTGATGAGCTGCACGTGGCAGACCGGGCCCGCAACCAGGCTGATACGCGAGGGCGGATGGGCCTTTCGGCCCGGACTCGCGCTGCGCGGAAAGACGCTCGGCATCATAGGTTATGGCGGCATTGGCAGACCGGTGGCACGTGTCGCAATCGCGCTCGGCATGCATGTACTCGCCTTCAGCCGCAGTCTTACCGATGAGACTGCACGTGCCGAGAACGTGACGCGTACGGACCTCGACTTGCTGCTAAAGAATTCCGACGTAATCAGCATCCACCTGCCACTAAATGCCTCGACGCGCGACATGATCGGCGCGAAGCAGATTGCGAAGATGAAGGACGGCGTGATTCTCATCAATACGGCGCGCGCGGCGATTGTCTCTGAACAGCCGTTCCTGGATGCCTTGCGCACGCGTAAGATTGCGATGGCGGGTCTGGACGTCTTTTGGGAAGAGCCGCTCCCCACCGATCATCCAATCAAGCAGATTCCCAACGTCGTGATGACGCCACACATCGGTTTTGCAACCGAAGCGACTATGATCGTGCGCTATCGCACGCTGCTCGAGGTGCTCGTCGCGTATCGCCGAGGCAACATCATCGGCAGCTACGCGTCCGAGGGGATCACATAGCGTGACACTTGCCAGTGCGGGGCGTCTGGAAGCGGGATATTCGTCCGGTCTGGGCGTGGACGTACACAGCCCGATGTTCAGGCGGTCAAATATGCGGCTGCGAAGGCAAATTATCATCCGGCGGCCAAGCGACTGCGCAGTTCCAGCAAGATGCAGCCCGCGAGGATGGCCAAGAGCGCGGCGCGGCTGTTCATGGCCCTAACCTGCGAGAAAGCGCCCTTCACGGTCGTTGCCCTTTCGGCAAGATGGTTTTCTACGCGGCAGAATGCGCGCACTCTGTCATGTAAGTGACAGTTTGCGCGGTGCTTTTCGCGCTTAGCTGTATGGAGTGACCGGTGCACTGCGGAGTGCTCCCGATATTGATCCGCCTTGGGGTTGACCCGGTTCGGTACATAAGTATGACTTTAAGCTTGACCTGGAGCTGTGAACCACTTCATCTTCGGTGTCGTCTGTCGCTCTACATCGTCACCGCAGCGCAGTCTTCCGCGAATTCTGGAGAAACGCAGGACGCGCATGTTTGTGATTGAAGTGGCGCACACTCTCGCGGAGACAGATCGCCTCCCGCCTCCCCTTTCGTGAGTGGCGTACGTTGAACGACAGTCCACAGATACGAACCGCGACCGGACGCCGGCGCCATGGGCTAGATGCTTATCAAGTCTACCTGGAATCCGGAGTAGGCTTGAGCAGTCCGGAGAATGTCTCGTGCACGCCGAGGTTATCCATTGTGGACCGTATCTTGCGCGGGATTAGCGATCCCGCCGCTGCCGACGAGTCCACATGCTGGCCGAATCGACCAGGCGTCTATTGCTACAGGAGGGCACTCCATAGCGCCGTAACGGGGAGACGCGGGGGCGGCTGAAAAGGGCGTAATCAACACGCATAACCCTGAAGACGAGGTGAGTGTCTATGAAAACTATTGCGTCCTGCATACTGGCGTTGACTGCAGTCCTCCTCTTGTCAGCGACGGCGCATTCACAGAAAAGACCTGATCGAATCGAAGCGCGCACAATTACGTACGGCCTTCCCTTGGGCCAGGTAAGACCGATGACCGTCATGCTCGCCAAGCAGCTCGTGGCGGCGGGGAAAAAGGCGTCCTGTTCGCCGCCGAGAGGCACATGCATCGGCGCGTTTTGTGTGGCTGACGACGCAGGCGTTATTATCTATTTGGAGACAATCGACGGCGTGCTTGCCGGTGGCCCGGAGTTGTGCCAAGAGAAAGCGATCACAGCAGCGCTGTGGCGTCGCCCCACGCGAGCGTTCCACGATGCGGTTAACAACAGAACGAATGCCTCTTATGCGGACGGCACGTACCCGCATATGACAACCTCTCCTGGCGGAGTACCACTTTTTAAAGATGGCCGAGTCATCGGTGGATTCGGCATCGCTGGAGTCGGGTACGCGTCCGATCAAATTGATGCGGCTGTCATCGCAGAGGCGACCAAGCTCTTTGGAAGCCAAAGTGTGGCTGCAGAATGACCAGACTGACTGTCGCCTTTCACTCGTGGCGCTCGCGTATTTCTCGCGAGCGGTACGCATTGTACTACCTACACTTCGACCCACCGCGAACGGGTCTTGTGAGGGCACAATCCCCTTTCGGACGGGGAAGCGATCAGAAGCTCGCCGAGCTACTTGTTTGTTGAGGAGATTACAGTGCAGACACTTGCGCCGGTCGACGTCGTGATCGTGGGAAGTGGCTGGAGCGGAATGATCATGGGGAAGGAGATCGCGAGCCGGACACCGCTGTCGGTCCTGGTGTTGGAAAAGGGGGGCGGCTTTCGTGGGCTTGCTGCCTATGGCAGAGAGATGGACGAAGTCGACACGTTTATTCGAAAGCGTCAAGCCGAGAGTCCGGCCAACGGTTTGGTGACTACGCGGGCGTCATCTAGGGCCCGCGCCAACCCGATTCGCCAGTACGGAGATTTTCCCTGGGTGGGCTGCGGGATGGGCGGTTCCAGCGACCACTGGGGAGCGACGTCGCCACGGTTCATGCCGGAAGCCTTCGAAATTGCCACGCACCTGAAGCGCCTGCATGGGGCGTCCAAGCTCCCGCCGAATAACCTTATCCAGGACTATGGCATCACCTGGACGGACATCGAGCCCTACTACACTCAAGCCGAGGAAATGATGGGCACGAGCGGAAAGGCGGGCAATCTGAATGGGAAGAAGATTGAAGGTGGCAATATTTTTGAGGGACCGCGCTCGCGCGAATATCCGAATCCTCCGCACCCAATGCTGTATGCACCGCAGTTGTTCGCCAAGGCGGCGAAGGAACTCGGATACCATCCGTTTCCCATGCCGTCGTCTACCTTGAGTCAGAGCTATACGAATCCAGATGGAATCAGCCGGATAGGATGCCAGTATTGCGGTCACTGCTCGCTCTTCGGGTGCATGGTGGGTGCCAAGGCGAGTCCCAACTTCACCTTGTTGCCAATTGCGCTGACGAAGAAAGGTTTTTCGGTACGTACGCATTGCAATGTAAGAAGGGTCGTACACAAGGGCGCGAAGGCCGTGGGAGTCATATACGTCGATGATTCCGGCACGGAATACATGCAACCGGCCGACGCGGTCGTATTGGCAGCCTGGACATTCAACAATGCGCGGCTACTGATGTTGTCTGGAATCGGAGAGCAGTACGATCCTATGACTGGCAAAGGGACGCTGGGGAAGAATGCCACTTACGCCGTGCATGTGGGGTTGGAGTTTTTCTTGGACAGGCCGCAGAACATTTTCATGGGCAGCGGTGGCATGGCAACGGCCATTGGTGACTTTGGCGGAGATCTAGGCGACGAGGGTGCCGCCGAGGGAGCTCTCCGCGGTGGCCTCATTTTTTGCTATACGCAGGGTGATCCTCCCGTTATTTCTGCTTTTGGTGTCATACCCGATGGGGAAGTCAAACAAAATTGGGGCGGGGAGTGGAAGAATGCCGCCGTGAAATGGAGCGACCGATACGGGACGTTCCTGAGCACCGAAAATCACTTTCCCTATCGCCAGAACTATCTTGACCTGGATCCGAACTATAAGGACAAGTGGGGTGATCCACTGCTCCGGGTGACTATGGATTGGACGGATGCAGAGCGAAAGCAAGCGGCCTTCATAAGTAGGAAGCAGGTTGAGATTGCGAAAATCATGGGAGCCATCGCTATCAATCCCAGACCCGTCCCTTCGGCAACCAGCGGTCCTCCGCTCATGGTGAACAACCACAGCCATGGCGGAGCGATCATGGGAGCCTCGCCAGCGAGCAGCGTGGTAAATCCCTATCTACAGCACTGGAACATCCACAATCTGTGGGTAGTAGGCGGCTCTGCATTACCGCAGGGAGAAGAACATTTGACGCTGACTGTTGCTGCACTAGCCTATCGAGCTGCAGACGCATTCATAAATGTTTATCTGAAGCAGCCGGGAGCACTGGCATGAAGCGCAGAGAATTTATCGAACTGTCGGCACAAGGCATGGGCGGCCTGCTGATTTACAGCCTTACAGGCCGGCCCGTGGTGGCGAACGCGCACGAAGGAAAGGTGAGAGTACCGCTACGGTTCTTTACCGAGAAGGAGGCAAAGGTGGTAGTCGCAGCTTGCGAGCGCATCTTCCCGGCTAATGAGAGCGGACCGGGAGCGACACAGGCGGGCGTCGTCGTATACATCGACCACCAGCTGGCTGGTCCGTACGGGACCGATAAGTACCGCTACACGCAGCCGCCGTTTGACGAGTCAGCTCCTGGCTACGGCTATCAAGGGAAGGAAAATCCTCAAGAGATTTATCGAGCGGGGGTTCAGAAACTGGGTGATGATTTCACAGAATTAGATGGGCCAAAGCAAGACGCGCGGCTCAAGGCCATAGAACATACTTATTTTTTCCGACTTCTCCGGCAGCACACGATTGAGGGAATGTTCTGCGACCCGATGCATGGTGGCAACGCGAACCTGATCGGGTGGCAACTGCTCGGATACCCGGGACCGCAGATGAGCTACCGCGAACAGATCGGCAAGTACAACGGCGTGCCGTATCGGATCAAGCCGCAAAGCTTGGAACAGATCCTGGGCTATCCGATACATCCCTGGGAGGATGAAGAAAAGGGTTAGCCGATGACGATCTCAAAAGAGCGGCTGAGGCCTACTTGTGGCCGTTTGCAGACGGCCGTGCACACACTACTCAAAATGCGGATATGGCCGAGCGCAACCGATCGATGTCGTGGACGTGCAGGCTTCCATATTCTATCGAGATGAGCCCGTCATCCCGAAATCGTTGCAGCACCTTGTTGACCGCCTGTCGTGAGGCGCCCACCATGCATGCAATTTCGCTTTGAGACAGGGGTACGACGAGGCAAATTTGGTTCCCCTTGATCACCTTCGTGTAAGTCTTCAATAGTCGCAGCGCAACGCGGCACGGCAATTCATCAAGGGTAGAGCTGGCGAAGTACTCGCATAGGAGTCGCGTGTGGCGCGCCATGTGTCGAACCAACCCCTCACAAAAAGACGGGTGCTCGGATCGGAGGCGCTGGCACGCGTCGTGGCGTAACATTTGTACCTCGATATTACCATCAGCGGTCGTCGTGTGGTGCCTCGGCGCGCCGTCGAGCATGCTGCATATACCGAAACAGCTACCAGGCTCCAACAGTGAGTGTAGCGCCTCGCGCCCATCATCGCGCGAGACGGACATGCGGACAGATCCCGAGAGAATGCGGTACATTTCATCCCCGGGCTCGGATTGTGTGTAAACCCGGCAGCCATCAGGGAAGTGACGCCGCCGAGACGCCCGGATAAACGCTTCCTGCGCCTCGGGTGAAAGCCACTGGAATATATCGAACGGCGAATAGCCGGCTCGGGATTCCCCGGAGCGATCGCTCACCGTCGACTCCGGCTTGCCGCCTGGGAACGAAGCGGCTGGCATGCCCCGGGACAAGGGTTCAGCCCGATGGGATTGTAATTTCATAAGTGTCTCGACGTTAGCGATTAACTGGTCGGGGACTCGGCACCCAGAAACGTCTATAGCATCGTTGAACGCTAACACTGTATCGATCATCCTAGAATACTGGACAAGCGCACCGGCAGCAATCCGCTCTTCCGATATAGAGCTGCATCAGCAGGGGCTGTCGGTCTCGGCGATCGGCAAGCGGCTGGACCTCGATCGCAAGACGGTGCGCAAGTACATCGCCCGAGGTCTTGGGGCGGTCACCTGCGCGAGAACCGGCGACTGAAGATCGCGCTGCTGACCGCGCGACTGACTACCCTCAAGACGCTCGAGAGCTTTGACTTCTCCTTCCAGCCCCTCGATCGATCGCAAGCGCATCCTCTTTCTCGCCCAGCTCGAGTTCATCGAGCGCCGCGAAGTACTGCACTTGCTTGGGCCACCCGGGACAGGCGAGTCGCATCTGGCCGTCACCCTCGGACTCGAGGCGGTCGAGGCTGGCCGCAGCGTCTACTTCAGCACGCTCGCGGAGCTCGCGAGCTCCCTCGCCCGCGCCGAACGGGACGGGCAGCTGCGCGAGCGCATCCGCTACTACGCGCGTGTGGCGTTACTGATCATCGATGAAATCGGTTACCTGCCGCTGCAGGCCGGCGGGGCGAACCTGTTCTTCCAGCTCATCAACGCCCATTACGAGCGCGGGGCCATGATCTTGGCCTGCAACCACGGCTTCGGAGAGGCAATGCGGGGCCGCACCTCACCCCGCCCCAGCTGTTGCCGGCTGCGCCGATCAAACGGCGGCGCCGTCGGCCGCCGAGGTCCGTCGCTGCCGCCGTGGTGACCGTCGCGGTGAAGCCTCGGTTCGCAACACTATGAGTCGCGAAATCGCCATTTCCAGGGGTATGCAGGTCAAGGCCCCCTCCGTGGCTCACTCCGCCAAGTGGCTCAGTTTTACGTGCCGCTCGACAGTATTGTCGCGAAATTGACAGTCTTCGAAACGCCTATGGCTTTTAATCCGTGCTCTCGGCGGGGATTGTCAGCGATGACTTGAGGGGTGGGAAGATCCGGTCGCTGACCGCGAATCGGTTCGATATGTTGCTCAGAACTATATCCTTGGCGCCTTCGCGAACATTGGCCGACACCAAAATCGGACGGATAACTCGTCCGTTAGCGATGCCTACGAAGTGAAGCTGAAATACGAATTATTGGACGACCACCTGTGTACCGACGTTGCGGCCTTCAGCCACAATTTCAAGAACATTCAGCTTGCTCTCGGTCCACGGCTGGGTCGAATGACAGAGTGGACGGCGCATGCAGCCGTCACGACGCGCGCCGAGGTAGTTTGAAAACAGCGCCGTACTTCTAGTTGTACAGATTGTGCGCATCTCGTTGGCAAGCTCACTCTGACACAAGACATTAGAGGGGAAGGTATCCATGAATTTCCCGCGCAATTGCATGCTCGCTCTTGTCGCTCTAATCCCGTGCGCCTTGAGCACCGATTTGGCATTGGCTCAGGAGCCGGGGGCGGCACCCGAAGCCGAAGGCCTTCAAGAGGTTACAGTCACAGCCCAGCGCCGTGCGCAGAATCTTGAGTCGGTGCCGATATCTGTCGACACCGTATCCGGCGAGAGCGCGGAGCTTCGCGGCGCCGTCGACATGCAGTCGCTCGCGACAATATTGCCAAACGTCACCGCGACTGGCACAGGCACTACGAGCATTTTCATTCGAGGCATAGGCACTACCTCGACTTCGTATAACAACGAGCCCGCGGCCGCGACCTATGTGGACGGCGTATATATGCCCTCGGTCTTCGGGTTGGCGGGGTTCCCATTCAACAACATCTCCCGGATCGAAGTCTTGAAAGGTCCACAGGGCACCCTCTTCGGCCGCAATACCACTGCCGGCGTCATCCAGTTCATCACGCCGGATCCGCAACATGAGTTCGGCGGAAATATGAGCATAGGATACGGAAACTTCAATACTATCAGTGGTGATGGGTACGTGACAGGCGGCATCACCGATAACCTGGCTGCCGATTTATCCCTGCATCTTGACGATCAAACGACCGGCTGGGGTACCAACGTCACCACCGACAATGATTCCTACCTGCAGCGGAGCGCAGCAGCCCGTACGAAGTGGCTTTACACGCCCTCGGAGTCGACTAAAGTCACCGTAGCATTGGACTACGACAGTTTTCTGGATACGTTTGGCACCCAGATGGCCCCCGGGTCCATAGATCCCGTCGATCACGTGACCACGTATCTCGGAAAATATATTACTGTCGGAGATAACAACCTGAGCGACGTCGACCAATATGGCGCCTCTGTAAGGGTCGATCAAGATTTCGGCGGCCTGCATGCTGCAAGCATTACGGCGTATCGCACGGTGAGTGGAGTTATTGCGTTCGACAACGATCGTGCCCCGGAACGCTTTGACTATCTGTGGTGGCACAGCGATGCGAATTATGTGTCGCAGGAGCTTCAGCTCTCGAACCGGAATCCGGGCAGAGTCGAATGGCTGGTGGGAGCCTTTCTGTACGGCAATGTCGTCTTCGGATCGGATCCGCGCGTAGACACCGGCACCGCCGTCGTGCCGGATGAGTACCGTTCGGGTACTGCCAACCAGAGCACACGATCTTATGCTCTGTACGGCCAGGCGACTACAGAGCTCTTTGCGGACACAAAGCTGACATTGGGTTTGCGTAACACTTACGAGGCCCTCAAAGCTGAGGGAGAGATCGTCGACGCAGCGGGGCAAGCCATCTCTGGCCCGTTCTTGAATAGTACGAGTTATCAACCCTGGACTTGGCGAGTTGCCCTGGATCACCAGTTCCAGGAGCACGTCCTCGGCTACGTATCCTACAACCGCGGCTTCCAGAGCGGTGGTTACAACCTCAATGCTCCTGGAAGTGCGCCGTTTCGTCCTGAGTCGGTCGACGCCTATGAAGTGGGGGTGAAATCGGAATTCCTGGACAAGCGCGTACGCTTGAATTTGGCCGCTTACGATTACGAGTACAAGAATATTCAGGTTGCTATCGTTCCCGGCGGTTCTGGCGCTACTCAGATCTTCACCAATGCGGCGGCTGCGCGGAGCCGTGGATTCGAAGCAAATCTTGATCTTGCACCGACTGAGCAGCTAACGCTTTCCGCGGGCCTCGGCACGATTGACGCCAAGTTCACAAACTATCCGAATGCCGAGGGTTTCACAATCAATGGAACGCCATACCTGATTCAAAATGCGGAGGGAAAGCACCTCGCATTTGCGCCGCCATTCTCGGGCTTCGTTGGCGGCAACTATCGAATTCCGACGCCCATCGGTGACTTTGTGGCGACCGCGAACCTGTCCTACAACGACACCTCCTTCGCTGGCCCTGACAACGTGTTGACGATTCCCGCGTTTTTCTTGCTGAGCAGTTCGCTCGAATGGGAGTCGCAATCGTCGAAGCCGATTGGTGTTCGGCTCTGGGGCAGAAATCTCACGAATACCTACACGTACGACGGCAGGTTTGAAAGCTCTGGTGGCTGGTATCAAGTTCCAGGTGCGCCGCGGGAGTACGGAGTAACGGTGCTGAAGCAGTTCTAAGAGCATCTAACAAAATCACTCATGCCGCTGCCAAAGTGCGCCAGCAAATGATCGACAGCCGAGCTTGAGGAATGCCTCGTGAATGGCAAGCCGTCGCTTGTAACCCACGCGCACTCTGTGGAGCTGATGCAGCCAAGCAACGGTGCGCTCGATTACCCAGCGGGTGTGCCCAGTCGGCTTCCGTGTTCGGTGCTGCGCCGTGCGATCTGCGTGTCGATTCCGCGCTCAGTCAGCGTGTCTCGGTGGAGCCGGGAGTCATAACCACGGTCGGCCGGCACCAAATCGGGCTTTCGGCGGGGGCGATCCCACTTGCCGGTGATCGATGGGATGGCGCGAGAAGCAAATCACCGTTTCGATTGATCAAGCCTTGGAGGTGCTCCGCCGTGTCCGTCACCGCGGGCTTGGAGCCCACCAGCTTCCACAGCTGCAAGACATTCGCACACTCGTCAGCGCGGATCTCTCTGACTGTCGTTTTGCTCATGATTTCTGCAGCGTGCCGTTGCAGCGTGCGCCTCCGGCCAACTTCCCTGGACGGTGACAACGCCCGCGACGGGCCTGTCGTTGCGGTGCGCCGATCCTTTCCCCGTACACCCAGCCGTTCCCTATTCGCCTGGCGCTCCGATCAGACCGTGCCCGCGGCAGCGAACGTGCGTCTTACTCCCCGGCGCCGAGGCTGGGCGTACTGAGGAGGCCTCCGCCGGCGCGTCGCCGACCGCTCACCGTCCGTACGGCGGTTCGCGCATATCTTCGACCTCGATTGGGACACTGAGGAAAGCCAAGAGGGTACGGACTGACGAGAATTAAAGGGTTGGCCCTCATCGGCGGCGCCATGGCGAGCGGCTTCGTTTGCGGCGCATTCAACAGTCTGTACGCGTCTGAGCTCCAGGTCTATTCTGCCGGCGGGTCAGGTCTCAGATTCGCCTGGATCAATTGGGCCCTGGAGACGTCTTGCTCTCGGCGGTAGCGGGCGCAGAGTGCGAGATAGCTCTGGGCGGCGCGCGGATTCGGCCACTCATCTTCCAGCGCCGTCAGCAGCTTCGACCTGTATTCGAACGCACGCCGTGCGTCGTTTGCGGCCTGCCATTCCGGCGATTGCTTGGGCCATACCCGCATGGCGATTGCAGCTCCGAGCAACGCCGTCGCGTAGGTATCGCCCTGCTCGAATGCCTTGGCGATACCCCGGCAGACTTGCGCGACCTCCGCGCGCTGAAGCCGTTCGCCCTTGCACGCATCGGATGCGACACGGTACGCAGGCAGCGCCTCGGCAGCGAGGAGCCCGATGACGGATATCTCCGCATTGCCAAGGGACATTGCCTTGGTCTGGGCCACCGCGCGGCTGAGCTTCGCGATGAGGGTTGTCCAATAGATATCGACCCGCGCCGAGCGAGCTATTGCTGCCAGAGCCTCTTGCTTGGCCTCAGAGTCCTTTTGCGATTCGGCGCGCGCCAGGGCGCCGAGCCAGCCCGCGCCGTTGGTCGGATCGAGAACGCGGAGTCGGCGCTCGAGAGGTTCGGGATCGCATGGCGGCGCCTGCTCGCAGGATCGAGTCTCGAGCCATACGAGATCTGCCCGCGCTGGCTCGGCCGCAACAGCTCGCTCGAATAACGCAAGGGACTGGTCCCGGTGTTTCACGAGGCTGAGCAGGCCGGCCGCAGCAAGCGAGTCCGCGTCGGCTCTCTTCGCGAGCTTCGCCAGCGCCCGCTGCGAATCGCGACTCTCGCTTGCCGTTCGCGCCTGAGGGGAGGTCGCGTACCCTGTGAGGAGCGCCGTCGCTAAGAGCAGGACAGCAGCTTGATATCGCATGGAGTACTTTCTGCCGCGTGGCCGCCGTGCGGCGGCAACCTCCCGCGACCGATCGTCTCAAGCTGGCCGTTCCGCGTCAACGAGCGCGCGAGACGTCGGGTCGGCCGGAGCGACTATCTGTACGACGAATATAGCGCGGGGCTGAGGCCGCGGGCGACCCTGCCGCCCGTGACGTATACTCCTTCCGCGACCTTTCGGTGCGCGCTCGCGTCAATACGCGCCGCGGCCGGGGCTCCCATGAAGTGAAGTATCTGCCGCTCATCTGGTCGGGCATCTGGCGCTGGCGCGGGCGCGCCGTGCTGATGCTGCTGCAGATCGTGAGCGCCTTCACCCTCTTCGGCCTGCTTCAGGGCTCGGACTCCGGCATCAAGCAAGCAATCGCGAGCACGCACCGCGATCGCTTGTACATCACGAGCAGAGTCGCGGTGGGTGATCTGCTGCCCATCGGCATGCTGCAGCGCATCCGCTCCATGCCGGGTATCCGTGCCGTAACGCCACGCGCGGTATTCATTGGCACGTACGTACGACCGGATCAGCACGTGCCAGTCATCGCCGCCGACGTGGAGCCGTTCTTCCGCGTCGAGAACGAGCTGCGGGTCTCACCCCTTGGCGCCGTGCAAACACTGAAGCGCACGCGCACGGGCGCGATCATCGGCAGCGGGTTGGTCAGACGCTATGGCTGGAAGATCGGCGATCGCTTCGCTCTGAAGTCTCCGGTGGCTAAGCGCGATGGCTCGCGCGATTGGGTGTTCGATGTGGTCGGGGTATATGGCGGGCCGGAGAGCTCGTTTGGCGCGCCTCCTCCCACCGCCGTTGTCGTCAACTTCGATTATGTGAATGAGGCGCGCGCCGCCAACGCTGACCGCGCAGACATGTTCATTGCCACCGTACGCAGTGCCAGGGAAGCCGGCGCCGTGAGCCTCGCGATCGATAATGCCTTCGCCAACTCCGACCACGAGACCCACACTCAATCGGAGGGCGACTTGATGGAGACGCAGCTGCAGAAGACGGTGGACCTCGGTTTCATCGTGCATAGCATCGTCGGCGCGGTGTTCTTCGCCCTGCTGGTAGCGACCGGGGCGCTCATGATGCAGTCGCTGCGCGAACGGATTCCGGAGCTTGCCGTGCTGAAGACTGTCGGATTCTCCGATCGCCGCATCTTCGCGCTGATTTTGGCCGAGTCGATTACGCTCTGCCTGCTCGGCGCGGCCATCGGCCTCGCCGTCGGGGCCGCGCTGCTGCCGGAGGCGCGCACTCTGGTCGGCGTTGCACGCATGCCCGCCATCGTCGTGGCCGCAGGGATGGGGTGCGCACTGTTGCTTGCGGTCGTTGCCGGGGCCGTGCCTGCCTTGCACG
>JASHOJ010000162.1 GCA_030041155.1 Candidatus Binataceae bacterium
CCGGGCGCCGGCCCTTGGCAGGCCCGCCGTCAGCCGCGCCCATTCGCAATGAAGGTGACGAATTCTTCGCGATCCAGATGCGGGTCCAAATCAGCCAGGCGGGATTGCAGACGCGCCGCCAGCTTCATGATTTCCTCGAAACGGTGCGTGATGAGCGCGCACTGCGCCGGGTCCGGCAGCAGCACGCTGCCGTTTGCACGTAAGTGGTCGTCGTAGCAACCGCCGCCGCAGAGGTGCCGAGCCCAGCAGCTGCGGCACGGCTCGCGCGTGCCGACCGTGTGTTGTCGATACACAGCCAAGTCTTCAAGGTCCGGGTTCCCGCCCTCGTCGCCGATCCTCAAGCCCTGCTCGTCGGTGAAACGAAAGCAGGGAAATAATGACCCGTCCAGCGCCACCGTCAGCATGCTCGCGCCGGCGTCACAATGCGTGGCGCGACGCTCACGCCGATAGAGGAGTCTGAGCGGATAGAGAATATCGAATAGCGGGATCAGCCGGCCGGTTTGCAGCGCCGTGGTGAACTGCTGTGTCAGGACCGTGAAATCGCGTTGTGTCGCCTCGATGTTGAGCTCCGGGTGGCCACTGGTCATGTTGAAGTGCCTGGACTGCAAACCAATCGGATCGAGTTCGCGGAAGTCGAGTTCTGCGATGACGTTGGCGAGCGGACCCTGAAAATTCTCCAGGCCGAGATTGATGCTCAGCCGCCCAACGGCCGCCTTGCGAATGGACTGCACGGCGGCGAGGATTTTATCAACGCCGGCGTGATCGCAAATCCGGTCCTTCGATAAGTGCACATGCCCGCCGCTTTTTGCGACTTCCGCGATGGCGTCGATGTCCGGACTGAAAGGATCGGCAACCAGATGATAGCGAATATTTTTTTCCGCCGTTTCGGTGCGCCGGCGGTTCGCGCTGATGACATCGGCGACGAACGCCGCCGCGCTTTTCTGTGATCCACACAAAAAGACGACGTCAACAGCTCGCGTGGCGGTGCCGCCGAGGAGAAGACGTTCGACCGCTCGCGCCGCCCGGCTTGAATCGTCTCCCGCCAGGGAGCCTTGCTGTCTTTGGTGCGCGCCATGACATGAGAAACATCGATGCGCGGTTTCGCGTCCAAGCTCGATGAACAAAGTCGCAAGTTGCGGGCTCGGGTCGCGGGCAGGGGCCGGGGCCGTCGCGAGCATGCCGGCGCCGGTCAGCTCCGCGACCATTGCAGCCTGCTCACTGGTCGTGGGTCGCCAACCACCGGCAGCGATCTGCATCGCCACCGGGGCCAAATCGGATTCGAGCGCGAACAGCGCGCCGGTCGATGCATTCAGCGCTATATGACCGTCGCTATCCGCGATGACCTTGAGCAACGGCCCGTCGCCGGCATTGTTCGACGGGGTTGCGACTGATTGGATTATCGAGTTGGCGTGGTGGCGAAAACCATGGATCCAGCCGGCGAGCTCGGCAAGGCCAAGTTGCCGCGCCTGATGTTCGGCCCTCTCCAGATAATCCGTTGCCAAGTCGGCAACGCTGCGTGCCAGCCCCTCGGACCACAGCAAGCGTTCGACATCGTCGATTGAGAGGACGCCTTTCGATTTTTCCCGGACCAGCGCCAGCGGCCAGGTCCAGTGCTGTCGTGCAAAATCCTCCTGCCAGTCGCTCAAGTCATCAAGCAGCTGATAGCCCGCGTTCAAGACCTCGACCAGCTCTTCCAGTGCAGGCAAGACGTCGGTTCGTCCGCCGAGCAGACAGATGCCGACGCAGCAGATTTTGAGTGGCGAAAATTTTCGACCGAGCCTCGTGAAGTCGTCTTGTTCGTAGCGGTGCGGGCGGCCGCAGCAACGCTTTTCCCAAGCGAGCGCGTCAAGATATTCATACCAAAAGCGCTCAAAGTAATGCCAGAACACGTGTTCAGCTGCAAAGAGCGATTGATAACCGCGGACGAACTGAAAGAATAACGTGTCGGCAGGCAGCATAGAAGCGGTCCAGGCATCTGCCGCCTGATCGACGATCTCGTCTTGCAACAGGCAGAAAAACTGTCCGAACCGATTGGCCAAAGCCATTTGCCGGGCCGCGGTCCGCAATCGACCCGCGGTGAGCGCCTTATCCAGCCAGAATGGCAAGTATTGACTGAGGCCGTCGCCGCGTTTGCTCCAGGCCGGCGAGTTGCGCGCGAGCTCTCTGAGTTGGTCAGGCAATGCCGTCGTGTGTTGCTGCAGCGCGTCCGCCGCAGCGCTTACTTCGGCATCGAATTCCGTATCGCGCAACGGCGGAAATGCGAAGATCCTTGGGCGGATTCTCCTGCATTGTTGATTTAATCGCGCAAGCACCGCAACCGCGGTCGCGATGACAAAGCTTCGCCGATGGCCAGCGACAATGGTCCCTCCATACGGTTGGTCCGGTCGCCACGGCGCGTACGGCGAAGGCACTTTCATATTTCGCAGTGCATCCCAGCCGCCGTCGTCGCGCTGTGCATCGAGCAGCCAGGTGTGGCCGCGCTTGATGCACGGCGCCTGCGCCTCAACGCCGAGATCGAGGAGAGCCTGCAGAGCTGCCGCGGTCAGTAAAGGATCTGGATCGTTGTGGCTGTTGCCCGACCAACTGCCGTCCGGATTCTGTAGTCGTTCGAGCCACGTCCGCGTTGGCGACAAAGCTTGTCGCTCGCAGCCCACCGCAGCGAATAGCCGCGCCACCATTGCGGTGCTGAATATGCCACGTTCCCACCAAAACGACTCCCAGGCACCATTGTCGTTGCGGACACGGGACAGATACTCCATGCCGCCGCGAATGAGCGGCAGGTCTTCGGACCGCGCCAATTTATGCAGCGCCAGGAGGGCCGTTGCGGTAACACAAGGCGTGGGCGCGTAGTAACCGCTGTGTTCAGGAAATAATCCGAGGTTCTCGCTTCGGTAAGTTGAGAAGCCGCCGGTTCGAGCGTGCCGATGTTTACGCAGTTCCTCGCGCTCGGCCGAAAAATCCTCGGCTACGCCCTCCTTCGATGAAAGCAACGCCAACAGGCCCCAGGCAGTCGAATCTGCGTCGACTGGCGTCGTGCATGAAAATCCCCAGCCCCCCGTCGGACGCGCGCCGCTGCGGACGAAGGCGCGTGCCTGCGCGAGCATAAAATCAAAGCGCTGCTCGTGGCCAATGGCGCGGCTTAATAGCGTGCAGATGTATGCGGTCGGCCAAGTGTCGCCTTCGGTTTTTGGCGCAACGATGAAGTCCGGCCAACTACCGTTGGCAAGCTGGGCCGCGTGCAGCCATCCCAACCCGCGTTCAACTGGCCCCATCATTGAGCGAGAAATTATCAGATGGCCTTGCTCGACTGCTCGGCAATCTTGTCGCGATAAGGTGCGACACGTACGTACGTTTTCAGCGCCAGGTCCGTCATGTGCCGCATCAAATCGCAGCGCACGGGATCGGGATCGCTGATGGTGCCGGTGGCTTCCTTGGCGTGGTGGGCGCAGTGGCCGCCACAGGTATAGCGGACCCAGCAACTCTTGCAGGGCTCCCGCTGATCGACCGTGTTCTGGGCAAATTTTTCGCGGATCGATTCATCCAACGTTTCTTCGTGAACGTTGCCCATCTTCCATTGGGCTTCGCCGACGAAACGGTGGCAAGGATAAATGTCGCCGCCAGGATCGACGGCGACGTGCGACCACCCGGCGGTGCAACCATAAACCGTCTTTTTCCGCTTATGCAGTTGGGTGAGGAGGCGCACGAGTTGGCTAACGGGTTTGATTTCACCGTTTTTTGCATGCGCGATGAAATACTCTGCCACTATCTCCCATTCCGCCTTGATGGCCTCGACGTCGCCCTCATCCAGCGTCTTGCCGTCAAGCGTCGTGCCCGACATCGGCTCGAATGCCACCGTCGTGCCCCCGAGATCCTCGATGAAATGACGGAGCGATTCGCCGAATTCAGGCGCGCCCGGCGGTATCGTCCCGCGCAGGATAACCTTGCCGGTTGCTTTTTTCAGACGCTCGATCCCTCTCGCGACGAGGTCGTACGACCCCCGCCCATTGGCAAATACGCGAAATTGGTCGTTTACTCCCGGACCGCCGTCCAGGCTGACCTGTATGTCAATGTTCTTGGTTTGGGCGAGGGTCTTCACGTTCTTGTCGTTAAGCAAAGTGCCGTTGGTGGTCATGTTGTAGCGAACGTCCGTCCCAGACCTCGCAAACTTCTCATTGGCGTACTCCACGGTGTCGCTGACCGCCCGCATATTCATCATCGGCTCGCCGCCAAAAAATGTGATGCGAGCCGATTGCTCGCCATCCGCGTGCTCGGCAAGCCAGTCCACCGCCTTATGCGCGGTATCTCCCTTCATGAGGGAATGGCCTAACCCGTAATCACCCTGTTTGGCAAAGCAGTACGTGCATTTCAGATTGCAGCCATGGGTTACGTGCAGGGTAACGCCGGAAAACCCGGTCGGCGGCTGCGGACCGGGCGCAGCCCGAGACTGATCTTTCGCAACCAGGAGACCGGCCTGTTTGAGGTCCTCGACCACGGCGTCTGCGACGTCGTCGCCATGCAAACCCGCGACCTCGTTGCGCGGCGAAGCCGCTCCGTTGCCCGCCGCGATGCAATAATCCCAGATGGCGTCGTCGACCTCGAGGATCATCATCCGATTGATATCGTAAAGGAATTTTCCTCCCTCAACTTCGAACAAGTAGGATTCGGCGAGGGTTAGTCCTTCCAGCTGCGACATGCCCGCCTCCGTCGTTGCTGACTGACTTGGCGTTCTCACATGACCGGGCTGCAGGAGAGCCCGGTCCGATCCATTGACCGCTGCAAAGATTGTGATAAACTATAGATTGATTTCGGGCTGGCGACAAGGCTCGAAGAAAAAAACTCATACGATTGCTCGGCTGCCACTTTGCTTCGCGTCCAATATGAAGGACTGCGCACTGAGGATGGCCTATGAGTTCATCAACTCAGAGTACTACTGAGAAGGGCAGCGTGGTTGCGGTGTCGCGTCCACGTATTCGCCTCATCAATGCTGACTCCCGCTATGGAATCGACCCCAGCCTGATGCCGGAGGCTGCGTGCGGTTGCGATTCAAATAATCCAGCTCCGCAATGTGAGGGTAGTGACGTCCAGGTTTGTGTCGGTGCGGAAGGCGGCGTCAACGTATCCGGTAATTGCGGGGTCTGGGGCTGACGCTGCAGACTTGGAGTTTCGTGCAAAGTGCTTCGCGTCAAACATGAGCGATTGCGCCGGAGGATAACCCAATGAGTTCATCGGCTTCGACTAGTGCTGAAACGACTAGTGCTGAAAAAGGTGGCGTGGTTGCGGTGTCGCGTCCACGTATTCGCCTCATCAATGCTGACTCCCGCTACGGAATCGACTCCAGCCTGATGCCGGAGGCTGCATGCGGTTGCGATTCAAATAATCCGGCTCCGCAATGTGAGGGTAGTGACGTCCAGGTCTGTGTCGGTGTGGAAGGCGGCGTCAACGTATCCGGTAATTGCGGGGTCTGGGGCTGACGCCGCAGACCGAGGAGAATTTCGTGCCGGAGGTGATGGCGTTGCGGCGACCGCCGTCGCGACCTCGATTGCAGCTCTCGAAGGGAGCGACCGATGACCTTCGCGGACAAGAAGCCTCGCGCGATCGCCGGCAGGCGGCGGCGCCACAACGTGCCGAATGAGGTTGCACATGTTGAGCGAGATTGAAGGTATCGTCAAAAACATCGTAGCCCAGCCGCTTACCAAGACCGAAAGCGACCTGAACGCCCTGGCGGCTGCCAACCCCAAGGATCCGGGCCCCTTGCTGGCATCGGTCATCATCACAAGCTTCGCGCAGTCCGAACGCTTCAAGGACGCGCAAGCGATCCTGGCGAAAGCGAAACCGCTCATTTCGACCAACGCGTCAGATGCCGAAGCCGCCTTTTCGAACGCCCTCTATGAGGCGCTTGACGCCCAGTTTGCGTTGTTTGAATTTGTCCGACCCGGCACAAAAGTGCCGGCTAATCCCGCCGCCGAGCAGAAGGCCACGACGGCATTGACCGCATTGCGCGCGGCAGCTGCGCGCAATCAGTCCTCGTCGGTTGCGCAGACGATAACCGCTCTGCTTTTCGCCATCGGACGCAGCAGCCAGGCGAATTTCACGACCGGCGTCAATCTTCTCAACGGCCTGTCGAACCAGGGCAATACCCGAGATTTGGCGACATTTTTCCTGGTCTACGCCCATCGCCGGGCTGGACAATATCCGCAGGCGATCAGTGTTGCCCAGCAACTCGAGACCCGAAACCCGAACAGCGCCATGGTGAAAAGAGTTATCGGCAGCTGTTATTTTCTTACCAACGACATGGCCAATGCCGAGAAATACTTCAAGCAAGCTTTAGCGCTCAGCCCCCAGGATCCGGGAATTAATCTGTCGCTGGCGCAAGTCTATGCCAAGACGGGCAATGCGGCATTGGCACGGCAGTACGCCAGCGACGCCGATAAATTCGACACTGCCAAGCGGCTTACGACGTTTATCAAGCCGTTGAACGCTGCTTGAGCGGGCTTTTGGCGCGACTGAAGGGCGGCGCTGGTTTCTTTCGTGTCGATTTCGCCGTTCTGAAAAATCTATCGGCGCAAACTCTGCATTGGGGGCTGTGGCTTGCCTTTGACCCCCCGCACATACTCATCCTGTCGGCCGCGACGATCCTGTTTTCGGGCCGCTGGCGTAGCCTCGCGTGGCAGAGCCTGCATCTCGAATATCTCGTTGCAGGTTTGCTCCTTGGACTAATCGTTTATTGGGGCTCTCTCTGCGTGGTCCGTGGTCGGTTGCTGTGGCCGGATCATTATCTGCATGCCGCGGCGCAAGCCATTGCATCGTCGTCTCCACCGCCAGGGCGCCTCTGCGAACTCGGGGGGCGAGCTGTTTACGAAGAGGCATTCTGGCGCGGAACGGTGCAAGTCCTTCTCGGCAACGGCTGGTTGGCGGTCATGACGGCTGCGGTTCTGTTCACGCTGCAGCACTTTTACTACTGCCGGATCAATCGGCGCCCGATGCACCCGCTTGTACTCCTTGAATTTGCCCTGTTTTCCCTCGCAGTCGGAACGCTTTATGCCGTCAGCTCGCAGCTGCTTCTCGTAGCGAGCGTTCACTGGGTGCGCGATGTCTTGATTGTGTCAGGCTGCGGTCGGCAACTGGCGAAGTGCCGGTCGCGTACGCCATCGTAAATGTCGAATGCGGCAGCCGCGCCTCCGCAGCCAACCAGACGCTGATGAAGCCCAGCTCGGGAAGATTTGCCAGTTTCAGCCTGATCCAGCTAGGCGGCTCGACGCCGATCTCCGCTCTGGAAAGTCCTGGTGCGGCGAACCCGAGTTTGGCGCTTGCCTCAACGACGGACCAGACCCGGGTTGCCGCGACTTGGAACGGCTCGCAGGCCAAGGCGGCGATTCTGACGGCGAGCGCATAGCCGTCGTCGCCCAGCAAGGCAGGCCATTGCTTTGGACTCCTGTTTTCGATGCGTTCCAAATCGATGCCGACATCAAGGAGGCTCACCACCGCCACGGAACATTCGGCGGTGTCCGATATGCTGACATGGACGCCGTCCATTCGCCGGGCCCGGCGCACATCCCACAGGGAGGGTCTGCCATTGGCGTCGTGTTGCAGCTCGAGCGTTGCCGCATCGAGTTCTAACTCGGGACAATTGGCGGCAAATTGGACGATTGCCTGCCGAACCGCCAGCTTGTTCGTTTGCGCGGTCGCCAGCCTTGGCGACATGGCATCATCGCCCGGCATTGCCGTTTGGCCGACCAACGCCACAGCGTGCGGCACCTGCGAGCAGCGTTTCGCGAGTTCCTCAGCGAGCCGAGAAGGCGTGGCCGGTAGCGCGGCCGCAAACCGCCCCGCAGGCGCGGCCTCGATGCCATGCAAGGTCTCGATCAGCGCGCCGTCGCGGCTGAAGACGTCAACGTCGAACAGCCAACGCTGCGCACCGGCGGCGCGTCGCCGGGCTCGGCAGACTAATGAGTCGTCTGCCGGACGTGCGTCGGCGAAGCGTATCTCCTCTATACGGGTGATCACACCCGGTCGTCCCGTCAGCAGCAAAAGCGTCTGCAAGAACCCATCGCGGGTTGCCGGGAATGGTGTTCGCAAGGGACCGCTCGACGCCTCGGAAAAATATTGGGCATCTGCGGCAACTGAGATCTCGGCAATGCACGTATCGTCGACTTCCAATCGTCTTACGCAGCTGAGCCTCCGGAACAAAGGCCCATAAAACAGGCCTTGGCCGGGAAGATCCTCTTGGCGCAGGGGAAGGGGCGAAGGCAATGGGGAATCAAGCTCATCGACCGTTAGTTCCGGCCCGACGCTCGCAAAAATACAAGTCGCCGCGAACCGGTCTTCTGCAAATCCATCGCTTGCGGCCCGCAGCACGGTCCGAACTGCAACCGAACCATCGCGCTCGACCTGCACCATTGCATAGACCCGCATACCGACCTTCGCCCCTTCGGGCACAACAATCGGCAGCAAAAACTGGACGTCCTTGACCATCGGCAGCTCAGTGCGTTCGGCGAGGACCATCGCGGTCGCGATCATTGCCTCGATGCCCATTACGGCCGGGACTATGGGAGTGTCTTCAAGCCTGTGGTCGCTCAAATAGAGATCGCTGCCGAGGCTCAGCGTAGACTCGGCGACCATTTCGACTTGTGGGATAAATCTCAACACGCGCTCGTGAAAACGCGCTGTCGGTCGCGGCGGCATGGAAAACAGCACAGCCTCGAGCAGCGGCGTCAGTCGCCCGGTAATGACCACGTTCGGATTATCGGTGGCCCCGCCCAATGCTGCCTGATAAGCCGCAACCCCGCGTGCGGGGTCTAACGCCGTCACGCCGAGGCGGCGCAAAACCTCGACCACGCCCAGTCGCTCGGCCAGCCCCGCGCCGTCCCACAACGAATATCCCAGAGCCAGGACGTGCAAGTGCGGATAGGATCTCTTAAGCGCGGTCGCCGCAGCATTGAGCCAGCCGTTGGCCAAAGCGTAGTCGGCCTGATTGACCATTCCGGTGCTACCCAGCACGGATGACAGCAGGTGAATTGCCTTGAGCCGACCGGGCGGGCAAGCATTGAGCAGGTTGACGAGGCCGACGGCCTTCACGGTGATGCAGTGCCAACAATCGTCGAACGACATGGTTTGCAACGGCGCCGGTTTGCTGATGCCGGCGCCATGAAGCAAGACCGTTACTGGCCCGAGGCGCTGCTCGACGAGGGCGAGCGTTTTATCAACCTGCTCCGCATCGGTGACGTCGCAGCGCCAATAGCGTGCGATGAGCCCGGCACCCTCGAATCGACGCAGCGTACGTATCACCTCTGCTTGGTCGGGCGCGGCTCTGCCGAGCAGTGCCAGTCGCGCGCCATAGCGGCTGCCGATGGTGGCAGCCAGCTCGGCGGTAATTCCTCGGGCGCCGCCGGTGACGAGAACCACGTCGCCTTCGTCCAAAACGAGGCCGCTACCCTCGTGCTGGGCAAGCTTCGCCGTGACGGCGTACCGGTGCTGCGGCTCGCGGTAGGCGTATTCGATATGGCTACCGCCGCGCTGCAACTCTTTTGCAACGGCCTCGCCGTAGCGCGCCGGTTCCCAATCGCCGGGAAGGCGGAGCCATTTGGCGCGCAGCTGTGGATACTCGTGCGTCAGAGATTTCAGCAAGGCTGCCCCTGCGTCGGCGGTGTGCTGAACCGATGCCGCGTCGGCCAAACGCGCGACGACGAGCCGTACCGGTAAGGTCTGCCCGAGCGAGGCGGAGAGGAGCCAGCGGAGATTATCGAACAGGAGCTTTGCCTGTTTGCGCAACCCGGACGTTGATAGCAGCGGCGAGCCCGCTGAACCTTGCGGCTCCAGGTCCGGCAGCAACCACACGAATGCGCCGACCGGGGGCGGGATTTCATAGACGCTCGTCAATCTTTCAATATCGACGACGACCGGTGCGAAGCCCGCATCGATCAGGCAGTCGGTCACCGCGCCCACATAATGGCACCGCGCGTATGCAATCACCAAAACAGATGGCGGATC
>JASHOJ010000018.1 GCA_030041155.1 Candidatus Binataceae bacterium
GTTGACGGGGCTGACAACCTCTGGCTCGCCAGTTTCAATGCAAGTGTGAGCGAGTTGCCCGCAGGCAACTACTCGGCGGGGTTCAACTTTCAGCCGCCTGGATCCGATTTCTCAGCCGGTTACCAGGCGATCGACGAATCCGGCAACCTGTGGACGAGCAGCGGATTCGAGAGCAGCGTGACCGAGCTTATCGGCGCCGCGGTCCCGGTAACCACGCCGCTCAAGCCCGGCGCTCCCATCCTGCCGTGATTGCGCGTGGCGGGTTTGTCATTCTTGCGCGTGGCTGCCGCGCGAAGAATCCTGTTCTGTTGGCTTGCGCGCGGGAATTACAAGCAATCAGGGAGGTATGCCCATGCCGCAGCGGTGTGTTGCAGGGGCCACAAAGATAAGTCTGGTGGGAAGAGTCGTGCCGCTGATTGTGCTCGTGGCGGCGCTGAGCCTGATAGCGGCGGCGTGCGGGAGCTCGAATTCCAGCTCCAGCCATCACCACCATCCGACGCCGACACCGAGTGCGACGCCGACGCCGAGCGCCAGCTTGTCAGGGACGGTGGAGGGGGGAGGCACGCCAATCTCGGACTCCTCGGTCACACTGTATGAAGTTGGAACCAGCGGCTACGGCGCGGGCGCGATAAGCCTCGGCGTCGCGACCACCGACTCAACCGGCGCCTACACGATCGGCTACAACCCGCCCGCTACGCCGGCCGTGCTTTACCTGGTGGCGAGCGGAGGCAACGCGGGTAGCGGCGTGAACGGCTCGATCGGGATGCTGGGAGTGGCGGGACTCTCGAACGCGCTGCCCGCCTTGATGGTGGTGAACGAGTTCACCACCGTGGGAGCGGAATGGGCGCTGCATCAGTTTATCGATCCCACCGGCGAGACGATCGGCGCGCCCACCTCCAACGCTGCCGGGTTCAACAACGCATTCCTGGCGCTGGAGGATAATCTGGTAAACCTGAGCGGAGGAACTCCCGGCGCATTGCTCGCGAGCGTGGCGGCGAGCTGTGGCACGGCGACGCCTGCGGTCAACTGCGGCACGCTGGAGCAGATGAACACGCTGGCGAATATCCTTGCAGCGTGCGTGACCTCCAGCGGGTCAGGATCGAGCCAGTGCTCGACCCTGTTCACTAATGCTACTCCGCCGGGCGGCGCGGCGCCGCTGACGACGCTAGTGGCCGTGGCCGATATCGTGCGCAATCCAACCAACAACGTTGCGGCGCTGTTCGGACTTCAGACTGGCAGCTCGCCCTATGCGCCGTCCCTGAGTGCCGCGCCCAACGACTTCACCCTGGCGCTCACCTTTGCGCAGGCAAGCGCCAACTTTGACCTTCCGCTCGGGGTCGCGCTCGACGGTGCGGGCAATGTGTTCGTCGCAAATAGTGGCAATAACAGCGTGAGCGAGCTAACGGTCGCGAGCGCCTACAACACCGCGCTGAACTTCACTACCGCCGGCGCCGAGTTGAACCGCCCGGCGGGAATTGCGGTCGACAACGCAGCGAATATCTTCGTTGCAAACAACAATACACTTGCTGGCAGTGTTAGCGAGCTCGTCGCTCCCAACTACGGCGCTGACGGCCTCAACTTTACGCCGGCGGCCGCGCAGTTTGCTGATCCTATAGCGCTTGCGCTGGACAGCTCCGGCAACATCTTTGTGGCGAATCGCGCCAGCCCCGGCAGCATCAGCGAGCTGGTCGCTCCCAATTACAGCACCAACGCCAACAACTTCGCCTCGGAGGGTGCTGAGCTTAGTTTTCCTGAGTCGGTCGCTATCGACAGCAACGGCAACGTCTGGGCGCCAAATTCCTTTACCAGCAGCGGCGGCGATCTCGGTGACAGCGTGAGCGAATTGACCGCCGCATCCGATTACGCCACCGGCATCAACTTCGGTCCATCAACCGGCGCGGACTTCGATGGCCCCGATTGGGTGTCATTCGACAGCGCCGGCAATCTCTGGGTGGCTAATGGAGGGAGTTCCAGCGTGAGCGAATTGACCGCCGCGTCCAACTATGAGAGTGGCAACAACATCACGCCAACCGGCGCTAACCTTGACATACCAGCTACTGTCGTTGTTGACGGAGCGGGCAACCTCTGGCTCGCCAATACCGGCAACAACGACAGCGTGAGCGAGTTGCCCGCAAGCAACTACTCGGCCGGGTTCAGTTTCCAGCCGCCCGGATCTGATTTTATAGAATCCGCCGGGCAGGCGATCGACGAATCCGGCAACCTGTGGACCACCAACTCAGGGGAAGACAGTGTGACCGAGCTTATCGGCGCCGCGGTCCCGGTCACGACGCCGCTCAAGCCCGGCGCCCCCATCCTGCCATGACCGGGCGTGGCGGGTTTGTCATTCTTGCGCGTGGCTGCCGCGCGAAGAATCCTGTTCTGTTGGCTTGCGCGCGGGAATTACAAGCAATCAGGGAGGGATGCCCATGCCGCAGCGGTGTGTTGCAGGGGCCACAACGATAAATCTGATCCGCGGAAGAGTCGTACCACTGATCGTGCTTGTGGCGGCGCTGAGCCTGATAGCGGCGGCGTGCGGGAGCTCGAATTCCAGCTCCAGCCATCACCACCATCCGACGCCGACACCCACGCCGACGCCGAGCGCCAGTTTGTCGGGGACGGTGGAGGGGGGAGGCACGCCGATTTCGGACTCCTCGGTCGCGCTGTATGAAGTCGGAACCAGCGGTTATGGCGCGGGCGCGATAAGCCTCGGCACCGCGACCACCGACTCAACCGGCGCCTACACGATTAGTTACAACGCGCCAGCTACGCCGGCCGTGCTGTACCTGGTGGCGAGCGGAGGCAACGCAGGGGTCGGCGCGAACGGTTCGATCGGGATGCTGGGAGTGGCGGGACTCTCGAACGCGCTGCCAGTCTTGATGGTGGTGAACGAGTTCACCACCGTGGGAGCGGAATGGGCGCTGCATCAGTTCATCGACCCGAGCGGGGAGACGATCGGCGCGCCCACGACCAATGCTGCCGGGTTCAACAACGCATTCCTGGCGTTGGAGAGTAACCTGGTAAACCTGAGCGGCGGAACTCCCGGCGCATTGCTCGACAGCATAGCGGCGACCTGCGGAACGGCGACGCCTGCGGTCAACTGCAGCACGCTGGAGCAGATGAACACGCTGGCCAATATCCTTGCGGCGTGCGTGACTTCCAGCGGGTCAGGATCGAGCCAATGCTCGACTCTGTTCACCAACGCAACGCCGCCGGGCGGCGCTGCGCCGCTGACGACGCTGGTGGCGGTGGCCGATATCGTACGCAACCCGACCAACAACGTGGCGGCGCTGTTCGGACTTCAGACTGGCAGCTCATCCTATGCGCCGTCGCTGAGTGTCGCGCCCAACGACCTCACCCTGGCGCTCAACTTCGCGCAAGCGAGCGCCAACTTTAGCAGCCCAATCGGGGTCGCGCTCGACGGCGCGGGCAATGTGTTCGTCGCAAATGACACTCATAACAGCGTGAGCGAGCTGACAGTTGCGAGCGCCTACAACACCGCGCTGAACTTCACCACCGCCAGCGCTGAGTTGGACCCTTCGTGGGGAATTGCTATTGACAGCGCCGCGAATGTCTTCGTCGCGAACCCCGCCCTCGGCAGTGTAAGCGAGCTGGTCGCTCCCAACTACGGCGCCGATGGCATCAACTTAAAGCCGGGCGCGCAGTTTGATGATCCCTATGCGCTCGCGCTGGACAGCTCCGGCAACATCTTTGTGGCGAATCGCGCCAGCCCCGGCAGCATAACCGAGCTGGTCGCTCCCGATTACGGGACCAACGCCAACAACTTCGCCCCGGAGGGAGCTGAGCTTAGTGATCCTACTTCGATCGCTATTGACAGCAGCGGCAACGTTTGGGCGCCTAACAGCTTTACCAGCGACGGCGAGCTCGGTGACAGCGTGAGCGAATTGACCGCCGCATCCGGTTACATGACCGGCATCAACTTCGGTCCTTCAACCGGCGCTGACTTCGATGAGCCGTTTTGGGTGTCATTCGACAGCGCCGGCAATCTCTGGGTGGCCAATGGAGGGAGTTCCAGCGTGAGCGAATTGACCGCCGCGTCCAACTATGAGAGTGGCAACAACATCACCCCAACGGGTGCGAACCTTGACGCGCCGGACACCGTCGTTGTTGACGGAGCGAGTGACCTCTGGCTCGCCAATACCGGCAACGGAAGCGTGAGCGAGTTGCCCGCAAGCAACTACTCGGCCGGGTTCAATTTTCAGCCGCCTGGATCCGATTTCGTCGTGCCCAGTACGCTGGCGATCGACGAATCCGGCAACCTGTGGATCACCAACGTGGGAGACAGCGTGACCGAGCTTATCGGCGCCGCGGTCCCGGTAACCACGCCGCTCAAGCCCGGCGGCCCCATCCTGCCGTGATTGCGCGACGAGGGATTCCCGTTCGACTTCGCTCAAGGCTGGCCGCGGATTCCTGATGCAAACGCGAGCGCACGCCGATCGCGCGCCGGTCCTTAGTCCTGCGCGAGAAGGCCGGCGCGGGTGATTTCGCGCCGCTCGCTGCGATCCAGCGCCTCGGCAGCGCGCGAGAGCGGGAAGGTCGCATCGCACAGCTCGCGGTACGGATAGCGGTCGATGTGCTGCTCCAGGAAATCCAGCGATTTTTTCAGATAATGCGGCGGATAAGTCGCGACGCCGACCACTTCCAGCGACTTGAAAGTAATCAGCGAGGGCGGAATCGCGATCGTGAGCGCGTTCGAGATGTTGCCGACTTCGATCACACGCCCGCCGATTCGCGCCAGCCGCATCGCTTCCAGGAATGCCTCCGGCACACCCGCAACCTCAAGCACCACGTCGGGCCATCCGTGACACAGTTCGCGAATCCGCTTGCCGCGCGCGTCCGCGTCCGCGAACTCGCGCATATCCACCGTCTCGTCGGCGCCGAAACGCCGCGCCTGCTTGAGCCGCAGGTCGAAACCGTCAACCGCGATAACACGTGCACCGCGCGCTTTAGCTATCGCCATCGCGTGCAGCCCGAGCCCTCCGGCGCCGAGCACCACCAGCGTCTCGCCATAGGCAAGCCGCCCGCGATCGAGGCTCCAATAGACCTGAGACATCGCGCAATTCGCCGCCGAGGCGACCACGTCCGGCACGTTGTCCGGCACCTTATAGAACTGCTGCTCCGGCTTGATCACGTAATGAGTCGCAAAGGTCGAGGTGAAGTGCGGCGGCTCGTCTGGATGCCGCGCGCCGAGAGTCTTGTTGGTGCAAGCGGAATGATTTCCCGCCACGCAATTGGCGCATCGGTAGCACACGGTGTAGTAAACCGGCGCAATCCGATCGCCCTCGCGAATCGGGACGCCTGCCGAATCGGCGGAGACTCCGGCGCCGAGCGAATGGACGCGCCCGCTCATCTCATGCCCCGGCATCACGCCGCGCCGGCCGAACTCGCCTTTCCACATGTGCACTTCGGATCCGCAGACGTTGGTTTGCGTCACCGCGGCGACAATTCCGCCGGGCGCGGGAGCGGGGACATCATATTCGTGAAACTCGATCTTATGTGCGGTGGGGATGTACGCGACGCGGCCTTTCATGACGGGAACCTCCGGTCGTGGCGCCGTTGGTCGAAATCGGGCGTCACGCTTTTCCGATTTCGCGCCGCCCGCGCGAAATGTCAAGCGCGATTATCCGGCATCGCGACGCTTCGGCTGGATTGAGCCTCTGCGCGCGGTGTCGTCCCGAGCGAGCGCTGCACGAGTCGAGGGATCCCTAATGACCTGCAATCGCAACTGCTGTCGCACGGAAGATGCGGAATAACACAGTCTACGGAGTGTCTGGTGGCGGGTTCGGCATCCCTGGCAGCTTCAGGATGTCGGGGCCAAGCAGGGTCGGACGCCGCGGTCCGATCGTGAACGGCTGCGCAGACTGGCTCGGGGCAGCCTGACTCTGCGCAGCCTGACTTTGCTGCGCAGCCTGCTTTTGCTGCCCCGATTGCTGACTCTCCCGATACTCGGGCGGATGAGTCACGCTGGCCTGCGCTAATATCTCGCGCAACAGGCGCGATTCCGATGCTCCCAGCGACACGCATTGAATGTCTTTCGTGGGCCGCAGTGGAACCTTTAGCGGTGACTCGAAGGTGGCGCTGATGTCGACCCGGCTCGACTCGTTGGTTATCGGCTTTACTTGAAAATTGTAAACGCTGGTCGAGTCCGCCTCGGGTTCCGCCGCGTAAGCGCCGACTATGCTCTTGATCCTTCCGCAATCCGCATCCTGCAAATTGAACCGATCGCCGCTGACCTCGATTATTCCGTGGTTGGGGTCCTGCGCCTGAATTTTGTAGCCGTTCTGACTGATGACGTCGTTGACGGCAGTCCAAGTGAGGTCATAGGGAAGATGGACCACAGCGCTGGTTTTGGAATCCGCCAGCGGCTCCGCGGTCGGCGGATAAAAACATCCCGCGACCGCGCACATCAGCATCGACCCCAGAACCGCGCAAACCTTGAACTTCATGACCGAGGGCTTTCCGATTCGGCCCGAATCATAGCAGACGCGCGCGCGATGTCCATTTTCGGTGCAGCGATGCGCGCGAGCATCGGACGCCGATCGGAGAAAATGCGCGTCGCGCGGCGATTTCGATGCTGGAGCGGTTCCCCAATCCCCGCCGGTCTGTGATAATAATGATGGTTCGGGTTGTAACGAACAGAAGCGAACCAGAGCCATGTCAGGTCATTCCAAGTGGTCCTCGATAAAGCATAAGAAAGCGGCGCGTGACGCCAAGCGCGGCAAAGTCTTCACCAAGCTCATCAAGGAAATCACTATCGCGGCCCGATTGGGCGGCGGCGATATCAATGCCAATCCGCGCCTGCGCACCGCGGTCACGACCGCGCGCGCGCAATCGATGCCCAACGACAATATCGATCGCGCGATAAAGAAGGGCACCGGAGAGCTTGGCGGCGGCCAGATCGAGGAAGTCACCTATGAGGGTTACGGCGCGGGCGGCGTCGCGATTATGCTCGATGTGCTGACTGATAATCGCAACCGCACGGTCGCCGAAATCCGGTTCATCTTCTCACGCCACGGCGGAAACCTTGGCGAGACCGGATGCGTCGGCTGGATGTTCAAAAAGCACGGCGTAATCACGGTCGAGAAATCAGCGGCTGACGAAGACAAGCTGCTCGAACTCGCGCTCGACGCCGGGGCGGACGACGTTCAGGGCGACAGCGATTCGTTTATCGTCACTACCATGCCGGACAAGTTCAATTCCGTGCGCGAGGCGATCGAGAAGGGCGGCGTCGCGGTCGCTCACGGCGAAATCACGATGGTGCCGGAGAATACCGTGCCGGTCTCGGGCCGGACCGCCGAGCAGGTGCTGAAGCTGGTCGAAGAGCTTGAAGATCACGATGACGTGCAGGGCGTCTCGGCTAACTTCGATATCAGCGACGAGGAGATGGCGCAGATTTCCGCGGCGTGACGGTCCGCTTTCGCCGCGCGCGCGGTGTGGAGGGGTCGAGGATGCGGGTGCTGGGGGTGGATCCAGGAAGCGCGGTCACCGGCTTCGGCGTGGTCGAGGGGGGCGGGGCGGACCATTTCAGCTACATCACGGCGGGCACAATCCGTACTCGCCCCGGACAATCTATCGCCGAACGCCTGCGCACTATCCATCAAGAGCTGCTGAAGCTTACCCGCGAGTTCGCGCCATCCGCGATGAGCCTGGAGCGCAACTTTGTGGCGCGCAACGTTCAGAGCGCGTTCCGAATCGGAGAGGCGAGAGCGGTTGCGATGCTCGCGGCGGCCGAGTCCGGGATAGCGCTGTACGAATATCCACCAAACCAGGTGAAACTCGCGATCGCGGCGTTCGGGCATGCGGATAAGGAGCAGGTGAAGTTCATGGTGCGCCGCACGCTTAAACTCGCGCCGGATTTCGAGCTTGCCGACGATGCGTCGGATGCGCTTGCGCTCGCGCTATGCCATCTCGGGCGCGCGAAAGCGCCGCGCCTTCGGGCCGCGGTCGAGCGTCCTTCGGCCGGGCGCGCGAGCGCGGGAGGAATCAGCCGGCGATGATCGCGTCGATAAACGGCGCCTTGATAGTGCGCGAGGCGGGTCGCGTGGTGCTCGAAACCGGCGGCGTCGGCTATGAGGTTTTCATCCCGCTTGGGACCTTCTACAAGCTGCCCGCGCTCGGAGAGGCGGCGACACTGCATATCCGGCAAGTAGTGCGCGAGGACGCGCTGATGCTGTACGGGTTTATCGAGGCGGCTGAGAAGCGCGCCTTCGACCTGCTGATGAGCGTGCAGCACGTCGGCCCCAAACTCGCGCTGACGATCCTCTCGGTGATGGAACCGGCGGAACTGGTCGCCGCAATCGGGCGCGAGGATATTGCGCGAATCGACGCGGTTCCGGGCGTCGGACCCAAGGTCGCCGAGCGTGTGGTTCGCGAACTGCGCGACAAAGTAGCGGCGCTTAAGTATGGCGACGCGGTCGCGCCCGCATCTTCAAATGGCGCCGGACCGCGAAAGCAGACCGGCGCGGCGCCGACCCTGCTTGATGATGCCGTTTCGGCGCTAATAAATCTCGGAGTCAAGCCGGTGGAGGCGCGGCGCACGATCGAGAGCGTCATTTCAGCGGAACCCGGATGCGCCAGCGACCTGCATCTTATGATGCGCAAATCGCTGGCGGCGATTTATGGCGAAAAGTAAGGTCAATAACGAAGCCGTGGCCGCCGAGCGAATCTCGTCCGGCGCCGAGCTTGCCGCTGAAGTTAGCGACGATGCCCATCTGGATCTCTCGCTCAGGCCGCATTCGCTCGACGAGTTCGTCGGGCAGGCTCGCCTGCGCGATGTGCTCGGGATGTCAGTGATGGCTGCGCGCCAGCGCCGCGAGCCGCTCGACCATGTGCTGTTTGCGGGACCGCCGGGGCTTGGCAAGACTTCGCTTGCGCACATAATCGCGAGCGAGATGGGCAGCAGTATTCACGTAACTTCCGGACCCGCGATCGAGCGCGCGGCCGATCTGGCGGCGATCGTCAACAATCTCGAAGCCCGCGACGTGCTGTTTATCGACGAGATTCATCGCCTGCAAAAGCCGGTCGAGGAGCGCCTGTACTCCGCGATGGAGGACTACGAGTTTCATATCGTGGTGGGCGAGGGGATGGGCGCGCGCACCATGAAACTGGCGGTGAATCCGTTTACCCTGGTCGGCGCGACCACCAGGTCGGGTCTTCTGAGCTCACCGCTGCGCGATCGCTTCGGCCAGAGCTATCATCTCGAATTTTATCGGCGCGAGGATCTGGCTCTGATCGTGCGGCGCTCGGCACGGCTGCTTAAAATCGACATCGATGACGGCGGCGCTCTCGAACTGGCGGCAAGGTCGCGCGGAACTCCGCGAATCGCAAATCGGCTGCTTAGGCGGGTGCGCGATTTCGCCCAGGTGAACGAGGCGCGAATCGTCACGCGCGAGGTCGCGCTCGGTGCGCTCAAACTGCTCGAAATCGATGAAGCCGGATTCGACAAGATGGACCGCGCGATCCTGGGCGCGGTGATCGATAAATTTGGCGGCGGACCGGTCGGCGTCGATACTCTTGCCGCCGCGATCGGCGAGGAGTCGGATACAATCGAGGAAGTGTACGAACCCTACCTCCTGCAGGAAGGATTCCTGATGCGCACGCCTCGCGGGCGCGCCGCGACCGACCGCGCATACAAGCATCTGGGGCGAAAGCGCGCCGGCACGATGTTTTAGCGGTCCGACAATGGCGAAGATTTACGTCCTTCAGCATCATCCCGCCGAAAATCTCGGCAATATAGCCGCCGCACTCGAAAGCGCGGCGCTCGCATGGCAGTACGTCCGCGTCCACGACGGCCATCCGGTGCCGAAAGACATAAAGGGTGCCGGCGGGCTTATCGTGATGGGTGGGCCGATGAGCGTGTACCGGACCGATCGATATCCGCAGGTCGCCGACGAGATCCATCTCGTGCAGGAGGCGATCAACTCGCGTCGTCCGGTGATCGGAGTATGCCTTGGTGCACAGATTGTCGCCGCGGCGCTCGGCGCCAAGGTTGAACGGAATCCGGCTGGCAAGGAAATCGGATGGTTCCCGGTCCGCCTGAGCGATGCGGCCCGCGATGATCGGCTGTTCCACGATATCGCGCCCGATCTACGCGGCGATCGGATGCCGTTTCATTGGCATGGCGACCATTTCGAGCTGCCGCGCGGCGCGGTGCCGCTCGCGTCCTCGGAGCGCACGCCGTGTCAGGCATTCCGCTATGGTGATATGACCTGGGCGCTGCAGTTTCATCTTGAGGTGACGCGCGCCGGAATCGAGAACATGGCGAATGCATTTGCGCGCGAGCTCGAACACGAAAAAATCACGCCAGCGTCGCTAATCGAAAGTGCGGATGTGCACCTCCAGAACCTCGAGCAAGTTTCAACTCAGGTCTTCGGTCGTTGGGCGTCGCCAATCCAAGGTACCTGAGGTTCGAGAAATCTTTGCTTTGAGCAAGCCGCGACGTGCTATGGCGCGTTGCGTAGCTGAAACGATGTTTCTGATCTGCCACGCCGGGTAGTAGGCCCCGACGATTAAGCTCGCAGGGGTTAGCCAAGAACCGTCGGCGCGCAGCGGCCCGAATCTGCCGGAAAGCGCAACGATCAGCAACGCTTTTTTCTCCTACTCACAGTAAACCTGTTCTTTATCGACCAGCCCTGATCACTCATCCGCAAATCTGAGCGACGGCATATTTCCTGCTCGATACCTGCGCTTGGGCAACCAGTGTTGCTCGGGAGCGCATCTCTATCGGCAGGCAAGGCGTCAGTAACGGTTTGACTGCCGCTAAAGTTTCGCTCGTCTGGCAACCAGATTATCTCCCGCGACCTCCGAGCTGGTCGGCTGTCGCGAACTAAACAGGTGCGGACAATGCGGCGAACTTGGAAGGCCAGATTAAGCAAACCTAGCGGCCAAATATTTGTCATGATCGCGGTCGCGCTCACGGTGCTGTTCGGAGTCGCGGGACTGGCGGTCGATGTCGGCAACGTCTACACGACTCGCCGCGCGATGCAAACCGCGGCTGATGCAGCAGCGATAGCGGCGGCAAATACCCTGCAAGGCTCCGACAGCGATGATTACGCTACCGTCGCGCAGAATGTCGCTAGCCTCAACGGATTCACCAACGGCTCGAGCAACGTGACGGTTACGGTTGGCACTCCGGCTGCCTGTCCCGGAGCAAGCTCCCAAAGTTGCGTCCAGGTGAGCGTCACGGATTCGGTCCCGACGTATTTTCTGCAAGTTCTCGGCTATTCCTCGATGAGCGTGTCGACTCAGGCGATCGCCGGCGGTACCAACAGCCCGGCCTGCATCTATGCGCTTGATCCGACTGACTCGAAGAGCATGGAGATAAGCGGCGCGTTCAACTTTAGCGCCTCCTGCGGCGCGGTCGTCGATTCAAGCAGTTCAAGCGGCCTTTATCTCGATGGAGCAGGAACCTTCAAGACCACCGGAACCGGTGTCGCCGGCAGTTCATACACTGACAGCGGCGCGATCACGATGAGCCCAACGCCAGTGACCGGCGTGCTGCCGGAATCGGATCCGCTGGCGAGCCTGCCCGAGCCGACTTTCAGCACTTGCACCTATCTCACGCCCACTACCGGGTCATATACAGCGTCGGGGACCGGAACGGTCACGGTTCCCGCAAACACGGTGGACAGCGGCGGGATCAGTATCAGCGGCGCCTACAGCACGGTGACATTCCCCGCCGGCAACTATGGCAATACGGTCACCGTTGACGGCGCGATCAGCTCGATGACGTTCAACCCGGGGCAGTATCAGGGCGCCAGCGGCACCACTAACGACAGCATCAACATCAGCGCCGCGGCGAACACAACTTTCGCCGATGGCACCTATACCTTCTGCGGGCCGGTGGTTATCAGCGGCGCAAACAGTTTCACTTTGAGCCCCGGCGTTTACGAGGGGGGAATCCAGATCTCCGGAGCGGCGAACGTCACGTTCAACTCGGGGACGTATATTCTCGCCGGCGGCGGACTTTCGGTCACCGGGGCGGCGACAGTTAACGGCACGGGAGTCATGTTCTACGACACCAGCGGCGGCAGCAAATTTCCCTATGCCGCGATCACGATGAACGGCGCAAGCGGCTCGACCCTGAGCGCGCCAACCAGCGGGACCTACAAAGGCATTCTGTTCTTCGCCGACCGATCGGTGGCGTCGGGCACAGCGGGATACGTGAGCACCGGCGCTTCGACGGTCACCACCAACGGGGTGTGGTATTTCCCGACTACAACGGTGGACTTCAACGGAGCTTCAGGCGGCTCTGGCTACACTTCGATTATCGCGTATCAGATAGACTTTGTCGGCGCGTCCAATACGTCGATCGGATCGGACTATTCGAGTCTGGAAAACGGCACTTCACCAATCTCCTCGAGCACACTGTATGAGTAGAAGCGCGATTGGAAACGCCGCCCGGCGGGGGCTTTTCGGATGGCGCCGCGGGCAGAGCGCGGTTGAGCTGGCGCTTGCGGCTACGGTGCTATCGGTGCTGCTGGTCGGCGCCGCCGACTTCGCGCGGATGTTTTACGTCAGTATCGCGGTCAACAATGCCGCCCGAGCGGGAGCGCAGTTCGGCTCGCAAAGCGTTATCACCGCGGCCGACAGCTCGGGAATCACAACCGCCGTCGATAACGACGCGACCAATATCACCATCAATACGCCGACTTCGAGCATGTGCACCTGCGACACGTCGGCGCCGACCACCGACACCCAATGCCCCTCCAGCTACTGCACTGATAGCTCCAGCGCCAATTATGTGACGGTAACCGTAACCGCTCCCTTCAACACCATCGCCAATTATCCGGGAATTCCCAGCTCCACCACGCTTACCGGGACCGCGGTGATGCAGGTGCAGCAGTGAGTCTTGCGCGCGCGCGGATCGCAAGGCGCGGGTTCCAGCGCGGACAGACCTTTACCGAGTTCGCGCTGGTGGCGGGCGTGTTTTTCATGCTGCTGTTCGGGATTATCGAAATGGGCCTCGCGGTGATGACCTACAACACCATCTGCGAGGCAGCGCGCGAGGCCGCCCGCAGCGCGATCATCCATGGCAACGGCACCGGAACCACAACCGTGGTCTCCACCGACGAAACCAACGCGCAGGATGTGGCGATTGCGGCCGCGCCGGGCTTGAATCTTACCGCCAGCGATGTGACCGTGACGTTTCCGACCGATTCGGCGGTGCCTTCGGGTATCGACGTGAAGGTCGTGATTTCTTATCCGTACACGATCAGTGTTCCGGGCGTGGAGAGTTACAGCGTTCACCTGACTGGAACCTCGCAGATGCCGGTCTCGCAGTAGCTCCTCGATATTTAGGAATTCGGTCCACCCGCAAGCGCATCCGCGCGACCGATCAGGTATTCTGATCGGCCATGGTGCCGGACGAAAAACCTCGCGTATCGCTGATTTTTCCCGAACAGTACAAGCAGGCGTCGATCGCGCTGGGACGCGCGTTTATCAACGATCCGCCGCTCGTCGCGGTTCTGCCCGACGTTACCGACCCCGCGCTTCGAGCCGCGCGCCTGACCGACGTCTTTCGCTCGGCCCTGGCGGTGCAGCGGCGGATGGGCGAGCCGGTGTTCGGCGTCCTGCACGAGGGCAGGGTGGTCGCCGCCGCGGTGACCGAGGGCGCGAGCTACACGTCGTTTGCGTCGTTCATCGCGATGGGGTTGCCGCAGATTCCGCGGATGGTTGGCGCGGTAGGATGGGGCGGGCTTCGCCGCGCCATGCAGCTTACCGAGGTTCTGGCGCGGAACCATCCGCGCGAACCGCATCTCTATTTGAATTTCCTCGGCGTCGATCCCGACTACCAGGGCAGTCACTTTGGCACCGCGCTGCTGGAGCATCTTCGCGACGCAGTCGCACAGCGGACCGATCTCGCGGGTGTCTACCTGGAGACCGCGACCGCGGCCAACGTCGCCTACTACAGCGCGCGCGGCTATGAAGTGCTGAGCGAGATATATCCGCTGGGAGTCAGGATGTGGCGGATGTTCCAGCGGCGCCGCTCCGGCCTGTGAGCGTGGAGATGATAATCGCTGCGCGCCGATCTCTCGACTCGCGCGGCGCTCGCTCGGGATGACAAATCACGGATGCGTGGCGCTTGGCCGGAGGCCCGGCTGAAGGAGCGGGACACACGATTGGAGGAATGGATGCGGCTTGCGGGGAGGACAGCGCTCATCGCACTGATCACTGGGGCGCTGGTCGCCGGCGTTGATCTCGCCGCCTGCAAACGCACGCAGGTTCCGGCCTTCCGGGCGACACCAAATGCGTGCGGTGAGCCGGTCAGCGGTATCGACGGATGGCAAATCGCAACGCCAGAGAGCGTTGGTTTATCGAAGTCTGCGCTGTGCCCGATGGTTAAGTGGCTCGCCGAATCGAAGGTCGATAACGTCCACGCGGTGCTCATCGCGCGCCATGGCAAGTTAGTTTTCGAACAATACTTCACCGGCGCTGACGAACATCTCGGACGCTTGGCAGGAACCGTTGCCTTCGGACCGGCGGTCCGGCACGACGAGCGCTCGGTAACCAAAAGCGTTGTCTCGCTGCTGATCGGAATTGCCATCGACCGCGGATGGATCAAGAGCGTCGACGCGCCGGTGTTCTCTTTTTTTCCGGAGTACGCCGCTCTCCGCACGCCCGAGAAAAGCCGCATCACAATCCGGGATCTGCTGACGATGTCGTCGGGATTGGAATGGCACGAGATCGACGTGCCGTACACCAGTGACGATAACAGCGAGAACATGATGGATTCCGCGTCCGATCCTTTGCGCGTGGCTCTGGCTCCCCCCATGGCCGCAGAGCCGGGACAGGTGTGGAACTACAACTCGGGATCGACTGAGATTCTCGGCGCGATACTGAAGAAGGCGACTGGAAAGGACATTGATGAATTAGCGGCTGCGCTGCTCTTCGCACCGCTCAATATTACGGACGTCGAATGGTACCGGCATCCTGACGGACTGCCGCACGCGGCTGGCGGGCTCAGGTTGCGCCCCCGCGATCTGGCAAAAATCGGGCAACTGATTCTTCAGCGAGGCGCATGGAACGGATTACAGATTGTGCCCGCGTCATGGATCGATGCGGCAACCTCGCCGCAGATTATGGGCGAAGCGCTCTATTTCTATGGCTATCAGTTCTGGCTCGGTCGCTCGCTGCTGAATAAACGTGATGTGGCATGGGCTTCCGCAGTAGGGCTGGGGGGACAGCGAATCTACGTAGTGCCAGAATTGGACATGGTAGTAGTGGTGAATTCGGGGATGTACAGGAGCGAACGCCAGGGACTGGTTCCGCTGAGGATTCTCGATCGTTACGTCATGGCATCGGTGGAGGCCGATCAATCGAAGTAGCGGCTTGATTCCTCACCACCGTGGCCGAGGGGTCAGTGCTGCTCCGGCTGCCGGCCGCGTGGATGGATGATCGTGACCCGCAGACCGCGCGAGGTCCATCCGACGTCAAACCCGATCACGTCGCCCTCTCGCAGTAGCTCGATCCCCGGCATCCTGCCGCGAAGCTCCGCACCGATTACCTGCACGAAAGGGAATTCGAATTCGATTTCGCGTCCGCTATGCGACCGGATGATTCCTTCGCCGCGTGCGCGATCGAGTTTCAGGATCATTCCCTGATAAAAATTTCCCGGAAAGCGCTCGCGATCGAAATCGTCAGCCATGCTCACGCGCGAGATCATAGCTGTCGCGGGGATGATTCCCAACCATAAGCGGCGGCAGCCGGATCGATTGCGGAACAGGGGCATGAAGTGGGATAAAAGCCGGGTAGCCGCACAATGATGCGCGTACGATTCGACATTGCGGCAAGCCATACTATAATAAGCGGTCGGTCAGCAGATCGCAGCGGAGAAGATAATGCGCTCATCAACCATCCTTAAATTTATAGTGATTGCGCTGGCACTTTCGTTATCGGCCTGCGGGCTCATCCAGGAACAGCGCCAGGCCGAGCAGGCGAAAAAAGAGCAATTCGTTCATCGAGTCGACATGGCGCACATCTGGGTGACCACCGGCACCCCGGCTGCGGGCAAGCCCTACACGGTGCTAGGCGATATGTCATACACAGTGCCGTTTACGCCCGACGCGATCGACGCTAGCGAGATGCGCGAGAAGCTGAAGAAGATCGCTTACGCGAAATGGCCGGACGATATCGACGCGATAATCAAGGAAAATAGCGCCGTGTCTTCCGATGGCTCGACGGTCACTGTGACCGCTCAGGCGATCAAATATGATTCGTCGGTCGATCGCGAGGCGCTGCATCACATGAACGAGGGTCTGGTCGCGTCGCCTCAGTAAAGGATCGTCGCGGGCGTGCCGCACAATCAAATGCCTTTGCCGATGCACGGGCAGTTCGGAGATGGTCCGAACTGCCCGTTTTTTCGCGAGCCGAGCGCAATCGCGGAGTAAGGCTGCGCGGGCGGCGCCGCTGGACAGCGCGAGCGCGCACGATCACAATTGGCGTGGAGGAAACATAATTCTCGTGGCGAAAGTAGAGGTTTACACCACCACCTATTGTCCATTCTGCACGCGCGCAAAGAGCCTGCTTAGGAGCAAGGGTGTCGCGTTCACCGAAATCGACGTCACCGACGACGACGAGCTGCGCGCCAGGATGGTCGAAATGGCGGGGGGACGCCGCACCGTGCCGGAGATCTTCGTCAACGGAAAGATAATCGGCGGCTACGACGAACTGCGCGCGCTTGAAAATCGCGGCGAACTGGACGCGCTTTTGGCTGAAGCGCCCGCTTAAGCGCCGAGCGATTACGCGAAAACCACCCCGCGTCTGCCGCGCCTTATCTCTCCGACGATATTCCCGCCGTAGCCGCGGCGCTTCAGATAATCCCGCACCTCGTCGCCGTCGCTTTTGGCGACAATCGCGACCATTCCGATTCCGTTGTTGAAGGTGCGATCCATCTCCTTCTGGCTGATTTTGCCGATTCGTCGTATCAGGTCGAATATCGGCGGTACGCGCCACAAGCCGCGCCGCAGCGCTGCCTGCATCCCCTCAGGCAGCACCCGCGGCAGATTTTCCGGCACACCGCCGCCGGTGATATTGGCGAGTCCTTTGATTCTGAATTTCCCGAACAGCTCGCTCGCGATTTGCGCGTAGATCGGTGTCGGACGCAGCAATTCGTCCGCGAGCGTGCATCCGAGTTCCGCGATCCGCGCGCCGAGCTTGAGCCTGCCGCGTTCGAGCAGAACTTTACGCGCCAGCGAAAACCCGTTTGAATGCATCCCGTTGGCTTCCAGAGCAATTACCAGGTCGCCCGCACGGATTCGGCGCGGGATCGGGATGTCCTTGCGCTCGACGATTCCGACCGCGCAGCCGGCCAGATCGTATTCGCCGGGACGGTAGATATCGCCGGCCTGGCAAGTCTCGCCGCCGACCAGGCTTGCGCCCGCAAGTTCGCATCCGCGCGCGACGCCTTTAACGATCTCGACCGCGATGCCCTTTTTTAGCCGACCGATTCCGATGTAATCGAGAAAGAACAGCGGGCGCGCGGCGTGGCAGATAATGTCGTTCACGCACATCGCGACGCAATCGATTCCGACCGTGTCATGGCGGCCGGTTGCGAACGCGATCTTGAGCTTGGTTCCGACGCTGTCGGTCCCCGAGACCAGAACCGGATGCCGCATCGCGCGAATCGCATCCAGCTTGTACATCGCGCCGAATCCGCCGATACCGCCGAGAACGTTCTTCGAGGCGGTGTGCGCCGCGATCGATCGAAACAGCGGCACCAGCGCTTCCTTGAGCGCGATATCCACGCCGGCGGCCTTGTAGGTCAGTCGCTTGGCTGTCGCGATGTGCTTTCTCATTTAGCCTCGGGCGCGAGTTACGCGCGGCGTGCGACCAGGCCGGCGCGCCATGCGCGAGAGCCGTCGGGATATGAAACCATTTCCTCGCGGCTTCGAAGGATCTCCGCTCCTGGAAGCAGCGCGGCCAGCTCGCCGGGTTTCAGCATGAAGCGCGGACTGATCGGATGCGATGGGCTGCCGGGCAGATCCACGAATGTATCCGCGATGATGGCTCCGCCCGCGCGGAGTGCGCGCATGAATTCGGGAAACAAGGCGCGATCCAGATAGTTCACGTTCACGATCAAATCGAACGAGTCGCGCACGAATGGAAACGTATCCAAGTCGAGCACCGCGGGAAATATCGGCAGGCGTTCTTCGTCCACAGCGATTTTGAGCGCGCGGGCGGCTACTTCTGAGTAGTCCGCTGCGACAACCCGAAAGCCTCGCCGCGCAAGCAAAAGGCTATGACGGCCGCGGCCCGACGCCACGTCGAGCGCAAGCCCGAGCGTCGGCAAAAGCGCCAGCGCCTGGACCACAAAAGCCTCCGGAGCGCCGCCCGCGGGGCGTCCGCGATGCTTCTCGTCCCATCGGCGGCGCCTTTCGCTATCCATCGTTGCTCTTTGCGTTGCTCTTTCGCGTCGCTCCGCTGCTGCTGCCCGGCACGTCACAGCACGCGCGC
>JASHOJ010000163.1 GCA_030041155.1 Candidatus Binataceae bacterium
GGCGCGCGATAGCCGCGTGGCTAACGGTTGCGTTGTTCATTCTGACCTTTACGCCTAATCCGATTTCGCTCGGCTCTCCGGAGGAGAACAATCCGCAAGATCAATCACAGAGCTACAGCGTGATGGATCACACGCCACGACCCATGCAGCATATGCCGCACTTGTTCGGACTCTGACCAATCACGCGGAAGGGGAAACGGGCTTGAGCGAAGTCCACGTCAAGGATCGTCCCACCTGGGATCAATACTTCATGACGATCACGCGCGAGGTGGCGGAGCGCTCGACCTGCCTGCGCGCGAAGGTCGGCGCCGTGATCGTCCGCGACCGCAGCATCCTGGCCACGGGCTATAATGGCGCCCCGGCCGGCTTGCCGCATTGCACCGAGGCCGGCTGCCTGATTTATGAATCCCGCAACCCGGACGGCGAGGTCGAACAAAACTGCTTTCGCACCATCCACGCCGAGATCAACGCTATTACCCAGGCGGCAAGAAACGGCGCGGCGATTCGCGATGCGGATATCTATGTGACGCACACGCCCTGCATCCACTGCCTGAAGGTGCTCATCAACACCGGAATCCGCACCGTCTACTACAGCAAGCCGTACAAACTCCATACAGTCGCGGAGTTGCTGAAGCCCGCGAAGATCAAGCTGGTGCAGGTCCCTCAGCAAAACCCAGCGGAGGATGCCCCACGATGACCGCGGATGCGCGATGCGCGATGTGCTCGGGAATTGAGCGGATTCGCACCAATGGAGCCGCCAACCTGATAGCCGACTTGCCGCACTGCTACGTGATGCTGGGCGATTCGCAATTTTACCGCGGCTACTGCGTCCTGCTGGCGAAGCATCACGCGACCGAGCTGTTCCTGCTGCCTCCATCCGAGGCGCGCGGACTCTTCGACGAGCTGCGCCTCGTGGCCGAGGCGATCGCGGCGGTGGTCAAGCCGTGGAAGCTCAATTACGAATGCCTTGGTAATCAGGAGCCGCACGTGCATTGGCATATCTTTCCTCGCGACGAGAAAGATACGATGCGCAACGGGCCGGTATGGGAGCGGCCGGAAGCGCTGCGAAAGGTGGCGCTCGCTCCGGCTGAGCATCGGCAACTGATCGCCGCCCTCGCGAAGCAGATAGCACTGCGGATTCCCGATGCTCGTGTGCCGGCGAATTGATTTTGCGCAAGCGATCTTCGCCGCGATTGCCGCCTTTTTTCTACTCGCAGTCGCAGGATGTGCTCGCAAGGCGCTTCCGGAAGCCGGCAGCCCCGCCGAGCATCTTTACGCCATCCGATGCGGCCAGTGCCACCAGGCATACAATCCGCGCTCGATGACCGCCGCGATGTGGGCGATTCAAGTCAACAACATGAAGACGCGAATCGCGCAGGCCGGCTATCCGCCGCTTAGCGCCGACGAGGAAAAGACCATCCTTGATTACCTGACCCGCAACGCCGGAAGCGACTAGCACCGCTTACGGTTTTCGATGCGGATGAACTAAGCTTGCCGAACGCAAGCCAAATCAAAACGCGGTGACCTGATGCCCAGCGAAACCATCAAGCTGTATTACGATTACAAAAGCCCGTTTACCTATCTCGCGATGCAACCGATGTACGACGTCGAGCGCGCCTATCGCGTCGAGCTGCGGTTCATCCCGTTCGAGATCGATATCAAGGGCTCTTTCGGCGGCACGCTCGATACTCGCGATGAGCGCAACTGGCGCAAGGTCCGCTACCTGTACCTTGACGCGCGGCGCTACGCGAATGCGTGCGGGCTCGTCATCAGGGGGCCGCAGAAGATCTTCGACTCGCGGCTCTCTCTGATGAGCGGGCGGTGGGCGGATCGTAACGGCAAATTTCGCCCCTACTCCGACCGCGTTTTCGAGCGCTTCTTCAAACGCAAGCTCGACATCGAAGACGGCGCGGCGCTTGCCGCCGTGATGACCGAGGTCGGCCTCGATCCTGCCGGCTTCAAACGCTACGCGCTCGGCGACGGACCCGCTGACCTGAAGGCGGCCGCGGAGGAAGCCGAACGCGACGGCGTCTTCGGCGTGCCGACGATGATCGTCGCGGGCGAACCGTTCTGGGGCAACGATCGGGTTGAATGGCTGGTGAAAAAACTCGACGCGATGGGGCTGCGGCGATAGCTTCGCCGGCAAGGGGACATCGACCATGAAACCAGTTCCAATCGGAACCATCGGGCGCTGCGAGAGAGTCGCGACCGAAGACCAGCTCGCGAGCAAAATCGATCCGTCGCTCGCCGCCGTGCTTTCAACCCCCGCGATGATCGCGATGATGGAGCTGGCGGCGATGGACGCGATGCGCCAATTCCTTGAGCCGGGCGAAGGCTCGGTTGGGATGGCGATCGAGGTGCAGCATACGGCCGCCACGCCGCCGGGCCATCTCGTGCGCGCGGAGGCCGAAGTCACCAAGTGCGAGGGACGGAGGCTCGAATTCAACGTCCGCGCATTCGACGAGCGCGAGCAGATCGGCGCGGGAACACATCGGCGCGCCGTGCTCGATTCGGCGAAGTTCAACGAGCGAATAAAAGTGAAAATGAAAAACTGAAAGCGCGGAAACGACTGGCGGAAACGACTGGCGGAAGGCGTGCGCGATCCGCCGGAGGCTATGATGGACGACAAACCGTTCGAGCGCAGCGAGATTTACGTCGGCCGCGACTATGGCGGCGCCAGCTACGATATCGACGCCGACACGATCGCCAAATTCATCGCGGGCACCGGCGACGATAACCCGTGGTATCGCGACCGATCTCCACTCGGCGGCCCGGTCGCGCCCGCGCTGATCCTGCATTCCGCCGTCTATCGAACCCTCGAGTGGTACCTGCCCAACATCTACGGCAACCTTCACGCGCGGCAGGAATGGGACCTCTTCGCGCCGGTAATGGTTGGCGAACGGCTCGCGACCCGCTCGGTCATCGTCGATCGCTACACCAAGCGCGATCGCGAATACCTAGTTAACGAAGTCGTCGTCACCAACGCCGCCGGACGAGTCGTCTCGCGCAGCCGCACGCATCAGAGCTTCCTGTTTCCCGAGCAGACCAGGAAGGGTTCATTCGCGGTCGACAAATCGCGCGAAAAGTCGGCGGCTCGCACCTTCAACGTCGGCGAACGCGGCGGCGAAGCAATCGAAATCCCGATGCGCCAGATCACCGAAGAACAATGCATGGCGTTCTCCGGACCGGTGCGCAACTACCACAACGACAAGCAGAAGGCGATCGAGCTCGGCTTTCCGGAAATCGTGGTGCAGGGGATGCTGTCGGTCTGCCTGGTCGCCGAGTTGCTGACGCGGCGCTTCGGCCTGGGATTTCTTTACGGCGGCCGGATGGATCTGCGGCTGGTCAACGTGGTGTGGGGTAATGACGTGACCGGTCCGCGCGGGTGTATCCTTTCGCGCCGCGAGGAAGGAAGACGATCGCGCGCCGAGGTTGAAGTCTGGTGCGAAAAGGCGGACGGCACCAAGACGATTGTCGGCTCGGCGAGCGCGCTCGAACTGTAGCGGCGCTTACGCGGCGGTGAGCGCTTCGATCTCGGCGACCTGCTTGGGAATCGCGGCGGTCATCACTTCACATCCCTCGCTCGTGACCAGAACGTCGTCCTCGATTCTGATTCCGACCCCGCGCATTGCCTCCGGCGCCTCGTCATTATCCGCGTCGATATAGATTCCCGGCTCAACCGTCAGCACCATCGAGGGTTCAAGCCGGCGCGACTCGCCGCCCAAGCGGTACAGCCCGACGTCATGCACGTCCATCCCAAGCCAGTGGCTGGTGCGATGCATGTAGTAGCGGCGATAGGAACCGTTTGCGATTATCTCGTCTGTCTCGCCGTTTATGAGCCCCAGCGTGCGCATCCCCTCGACCAGCACGCGCAGCGCGGCATCGTGAGGGTCGTCGAAGCGCGCGCCAGGGCGCACCTGCTCGATCGCTTTCAGTTGCGCCGCGAGCACGATCTCGTACAGTTCCTTCTGAAGAGCGGTGAAGCGCGCGCCGATCGGAAACGTCCGCGTGACATCCGACGCATAGAACGCGTATTCGCAGCCCGCATCAATCAGCAGCAGCTCGCCGGCGCGCATCTGGCGGCGGTTCTGGATGTGATGAAGTATCGCCGCGTTGGGACCCGACGCGATAATCGAGGGATAGCTCGGCCCCGCCGCGCCCTGCGAACGGAACGCGTAGTCGACCTCGGCCTCGATCTGCCATTCGTGCATCCCGCCGCGCGCCGTGCGCATCGCGCGCTGATGCGCCTGGTTTGAGATCGCGATCGCGCGGCGCATCAGCTCAAGCTCGTCCGGCTCCTTGCGCACCCGCGCTTCATGCAGGATCTCGCGCGGATCGAAAATCGCGTACGGACCCGCGCCGGTTCGCGGCCGCATCGCCGACGACCATTGCACCAGCTTCATCACCCGCGCATCGATCGCTTCGTTGCGCCCGATCGGATAGTGAAAACGCTCGCTTCTCTCGAGGTAGCGCGGCAGGATTTTTTCCAGCTCGTCGAAGGTGTATGCCTTGTCGGCGCCGTACTCGAGCATCGCGCCTTCGACCCCCGCGCGCCTGCCGGTCCAGGTCTCGCGATCCTTGTCGCGCGGCCGCACGAACATCACGAATTCTCCATCCGGATGCCCCGGCGAGAGAAGCGCGAGCGACTCGGGCTCCTCGAAACCAGTCAAATAGTAGAAATCGTTGTCCTGGCGGTAGATGAACTCCACGTCGCCGGACCTGAACGCCGGCGGCGCGCTAGGAATGAGCGCCGACGCGCCCGCGCCGATTGCGTCCATGAATCGGCGGCGGCGCGCCCGATACGGCCCGCCGTTTCGGTCTTCGCTCATCGTCTTATAATTAGGCCACGCCTTTAGCGATCGCGAAAGGCCCCTTAGGGTAGGCCGGCGCCGGGAACGTCCACCGGCGTAACTTCGACCTTGCCGCTCGGCTTCGCCTTGCACGCCGCCGGATCGGACGACGCCGCGGTCAGCACGAACAGCGTCTTGCGATCGGGTCCGCCGAGCATGCATGCGAACGCGTCGGTCGCAACCTTGATGCGCTCGGTGACTTCGCCGCCCTGTTTGACGCGGATGACCTCCGACTGCGTCGGCGACGCGACCCAGATCGCGCCTTCCGCATCGAGCGCGATTCCGTCGGGAACATTCTTGCCGAGGTCGGCCCATACCCGCCGATTCGCGAGCGATCCATCAGCCGCGATATCGAACGCGGTCAGCCGCCGCCCGAACGATTCGCCGACAATCAATGTTCGTCCGTCGGGAGTGATCACGGTGCCGTTCGGAAACATCAGATCGTCGGCGACCACGCGCGGCTTGCCGTCGGGAGTGACCATGATGAGCACGGTCGCACACGGCTTCTCGTTTTTATGGAGATCGAAGCCGAAGTTGCCCACATACGCACGGCCCTTCGAGTCCACGACCATGTCGTTGCAACTACGCGGCGCGAGCGCCGACATATCCGCGTGCATCCGAAGCCGGCCATTCTCAAGCCGCATCAGCTTCTTGTCTTCCATCGACACGACCAGCATCGTGCCGTCCGGCATCCATCCGAGTCCCGATGGATTGTGCGGAACCTCGCAGACGTTTTCCGCCCGTCCCGCCATGTCGACCGTCATCACGCGGCCGCCATGCATATCAGAAAAAAACAATTTGCCGTCGTGCCATCGCGGCCCTTCTCCGAACTTAAGCCCGTCGAGCAAGGTGGTAAGCTTGCGCATCTCAGATACTCCTCGTTGAGATAATCCTGCGCGCTAATCGAGCGCGCCCTTCTGATGCAGCGCGGAAATCTCGGATTCGCTGTAGCCGAGCGCGCCGAGCACCTCATCCGTATGCTGGCCGAGGCACGGCGCGGGCGCGCGAACCGCGCACGGCGTACCGCTCATCCGCCACGGCATCCCGACGTGGCGCATCTTGCCAACCACCGGATGCTCCAACTCGACCCAGAAGTCGCGCGTCGCCAGATGAGGATCTTCGCAAAGATATTTGTTGTCGGCGCACGCGCCCGCGGCCACTCCCGCGGCTTGCAGCGTATCGACCACGTAGGCGACGCGGCGCTTGCTGGTCCACTCGGTGATTATCGCCTCTAGTTCGTCCTCATTGCGCTTGCGCGCGGCAAGATCCTTGAACCGCGAATCGGCGGCCAGTTCGGGCCGTCCGATAGCGCGCGCCAGCCGTGCCCATTCTTCGTCGCTAGCGCAAACGATCGACACCCACTCATCGATCGTCATGTCCATCACCTTCTCCGGCAGATCGAGGCAGCGGAAAATCCCATGCGGCGCCATCAACGCATCGCGATTTCCATTGCGCACCGGCTCGCGACCGTTCATCGTGTATTCGAGCAGGCCCTCCGCCAGCATGTCCATCGCGCATTCCCACTGGCTCATCTCGATATACTGGCCCTCGCCGGTCTTCTGGCGATGATAAAGCGCGCCGATTATCGCGAATGCGCCGTGAATCCCAGCGTTCGGATCCGCGTAGCTGAATCCCGCGTGCATCGGCGGAAAACCGCGATATCCGGTAAGCGATGACAACCCGGAGAGCGGCACCTGCGCGGGTCCGTACGCCACGTACTCGCGGTACGGACCGGTGTCGCCGTATCCATTGAGCGAGATCATCACCACGTCGGGCCGGACTTTCCTGACCGCCTCGTAGCCGAAGCCCATCTTATCGATCACGCCGGCCGCGAAGTTATTGACGACGACGTCCGACTGCTTGATCAACCGCCACGCGATCTCTTTGGCCTCGGGATGTTTGAAATTGAGCGACAGCGACTTCTTGCCCTGGTTGTATTGGTTGAAATAGCCCGACTTGTCGAGGCCGTCGAAGACTCCGCCCGGCCACGGCGGCAGCATCCGCGTCACGCAGGGCCGGGTTTTGGTTTCGATTCGCACGACATCGGCCCCAAGATGCGCCAGTTGCAGCGTGCAATACGGACCCGCCCACACCCAGGTGAAGTCGCAGACCTTGATTCCCGAAAGCGGTGGCTTTGCCATCGTCAGATCACACCTTTGCTCTTGAGTTCCTTTAATTGCGCGGCGCCAAGCCCGAGCTTGCCGAAGACTTCATCGTTATGCTGTCCGAGCGTCGGCGCGGGGCGGCGAATCTCCCACGGCGTGCGCTGATACTTGAGCGGCGCGCCGGGATATTTATGAGTGCCCGCGACCGGCTGAGTTATATCGACAAAAAATCCGCGCGCCTTCAGATGCTCGTTGCTCAGCAGGTCGCCCATGGTCGAGACCGGCGCGAACGGCACCCGCCGCGCCTGCGCCTTGCGGTAAAGATCGAGCACCGTCTGCTGCCCGACCCATTCTTCAAGGAAAACTTTAAGTGCGTCCCAGTTGAGCGCGCGCTTCAGCCGATCGCTGAAGATCTCCTCGTTCGCCCATTCCGGATTGCCCATGATCTCAACGAAGCCGCGCCACTGATGCTCCTCGATGCAACACAGGTAGATATAGCCGTCCTTGCACTGCATCGTCTCGACGGGCTGCAGCGGCTTTTGCCCGAGCCGGGTCGCGATCATCCTCATGTAGGGCCAGAACTCGAAAGTCATTTCCAGGATCGCGGCGATCGCTTCCTGCACCGAAACCTCGACGTGCTGTCCGCTCTCGCCGCGGGCGCGCGCGAAGATCGCCGCGACTGTTGCGGTAGCCGCGTGCACCGCGCCCTGGTAGCCGGCCTGGCTGCCGAACGTTTTCAGCGGAGGCAGGTCGGCGTGGTCTGGACCGCCACCGTTCAGCACGCATACGCCGCCCGCCGCCCATACGGTCAGGTCTTCCGCGCGAAAATTCCGATACGGGCCTGAAAGCCCGAACGGCGCGATCGAGGTCATCACCAGGTTCGGATTGATTCGATGAAAGCGCTCCCACGAAAGCCCGACTCGATCCATTTCCGGCGGCGCAACGTTATGCACCAGCACATCGGCATCGGCGGCGAGCTTTTCCAGCAGCTCCATCCCCTCGGGCCGCGCGATATCCAGCGTAACCCCGCGCTTGTTGGTGTTCAGGTAGAGATATAATCCGCTCTTCTCCGGATGCGGATCGTCTTTCGGAAACGGGCCGCGCTTGCGCGCGCGATCGCCGACACCCGGACGCTCCACCTTGATCACATCGGCGCCCATGTCCGCGAGCAGTTTGGTGCAGTACGGCGCCGAAACCAGCTCTCCGACTTCGATAACCTTCAGATCCGAGAATGCGCCTGCCATCGGCACGTCACCGCTTTTTCCGTTGATCTATCATTCCGAACAAATACCCCCCCCCCGAAAAAATTACTCCGGAAAAACCCGCCTGAAAGGTTTCACCTCGACGCGATTGAAGACTCCACCGGTCAGGTAAGGGTCAGTATGCGCAAACGCCAGCGCGGCTTCCTCGTTCTCCATATCGATCACTATCAGGCTGCCGCTGCCGTCGGTAAATGGACCTGCAATCACCACTTTACCGCCATCGACGAAGGGTCGCAGGTTCGCCAGATGAGCTGGACGCAGCGACGGCCGGAGCTTTGCTCCTTCGGGCCCGTCGTGTCCTATGATCACAAACAGCATCGGGTCGTACTCCCTGCGCGGCGGAATCGTCCCTCTCGAATCGTGATAATTAGCACGGGCGCACCAAACCCAAAAACAAAAAATATCCGCCCGTATATCATCCCGAGCATCTTAATCGGGCATCCTGACAGAATCCGGTACCGGCTTCGCTCTCGCGAAGCTATCCGAGATTCCTCGACCTCGCTCGCGATGCTCGCTGCGCTCGGAATGACACCAAAGCGATGCGTCGGCATACGCATTTCGCGCCAAAGCTGCGGCTCATTGCGGAGCGACTCCGGATACCCTCGCCCGCTGGGAGAGTGCGGAGCGGCGCAAGGGTTGCGGTCTTTTGTCGCAAGCCTCGTGACGCTCGGGTGAGGTCCGCCATGCCGCTCTCGGAGCGGGCGCGAGATCGCCCGCGCGAGTTCAGCAGCCTGAACATTCGGCGCTGAGCGCAGTAATCGCGCTGCCTTGAGAGGGGGCGGACGGCGCGATAAATTCTTGGCGACTCGCGCTCATCAGTTGTCCGCGCGATCGTCTGCCGCCCTCGATGCACAAGCGCCGTAACCAGATTATCGCCGCCGTATGCGCGATCGCCGTCGTATGGGGTGGAATCATCCTGGCGCTGCACTTCGGCCAGATTCATCACGACCGCCTTCCTTACGACATCAACGCCGAATATCCCCCCGGCAAACCCTTCAAGCCCGGCGAGATTTTCGCCTCCACTCTGGCCGCGATCGTCGATCACGAGCTGCATTCGGGCTTCGGATGGCGTCCTAACGATCTGTTTTTCTGGGGCCCGCGCGTGATGGCGGACAATAACGCGAATCGCCAGCTCGGAATCATCATGGCCGTTCGTGAGACGATGCGAGTGTTCAAGGATCATCTGACCAAGGTCTCGTCCAACCAGTACGATCCGAACCTGGTCATCGCCGACACTGATTTCCGAAACGATGCGACCAGATGGGCGTTGCCGTCGCCCGAGCGCAAGTATCAGGACGGCGTCAACCGTCTGCATGCCTATGTGGCCGGCCTGCACACTACGCCCGAGACTTCGCGCGAGCTCAATCAACGCGCGGTCGAGCTGGTACGCCTGATACAGGTGTGGACCGATCTGCTGGGCGACGCGCACGCGCACTTGTACATGACCGTCAAAGACGACGGATCGCCGGTTCATACGTGGGACTGCGACGATTACTTCTATCACGCACAGGGTTACGCGCACGTGATGTACTACATGATGCTGGCGCTGCAGCGCGAATACGCCGGGCAACTTGACGACGATCCGGTGCTGAAGAAACTCTTCGCAGACGCGATCGATCCGCTGCAGAAGGCCGCGATGATGAAGCCGCTGATGGTGATGAACGGCTCGCCGGACGGCATTTTCGCAAATCATCGCCGCAACCTCGACGCCTATATCACCGAGGCGCGGCAGAAGATGTACTCGATTCGCGAGGAGCTGGAGCGCTCTCCCCTCTAGCCGGCCGCTGATAAATCGCAGCCTATTAGCAGTTTACGATTTCTGTCGGACTTCTTGATGATGGAGCACATCTACTAATGGAAGAGCATAAAATCGGGCCTGTTAGCATCAACCTGACCAACGGCGGAGAGCAAATTCTGGTTCCTCAAGCGCTTCTACCGCATCTCACGCGCGCCGCCATCTTTCTGGTTCTGACAATAAACCCGGGACAGGAGCATCGCGCCGCAGTGCGATCGTTTTGTAATGAGCTTGCGGGGCTCCTACGCGCGGTTGGCTTCCGTGACCTTCAAGGCCGCTTATCGTGCGTCATGGCATTTGGCTCCGATGCCTGGGACCGGCTCTTCGGTTCGCCACGACCGAAAGAACTGCATCCGTTCCAGGAGCTTCGCGGACAACACCACGCCGTCTCGACGCCGGGCGACATCCTCTTTCATATCCGTTCCGCACGTATGGACATGTGCTTCGAACTGGCGACGCAGATATTGTCGAAACTCGGTAACGCGGTCTCCGCGGTGGACGAAGTACATGGGTTCACGTATTTCGATGACCGCGATCTGATCGGTTTCGTCGATGGCACCGAGAACCCGGTCGCGCAGGCGGCAATCGATGCCGCTATCATCGGCGAGGAGGATGCGGCGTTCGCAGGCGGCAGCTACGTGATCGTGCAGAAATACCTGCATGACCTTGATCGGTGGAACGCGCTGCCTATTGAGGCGCAAGAGAGAATCATTGGCCGCAGGAAATTATCGGACATCGAACTGGATGATGCCGTGAAGCCGAGTTCAGCGCACAATGCCTTAACGACGATCATCGAAGACGGAAAGCAGTTGGAGATTGTGCGAGACAACATGTCGTTCGGCGACGTAGGGAGGGGGGAGTTTGGCACCTATTTCATCGGCTATGCCCGGTCTCCGCGCAGGATTGAGCAAATGCTTGTGAACATGTTTGTCGGACGGCCTCCTGGTAACTATGATCGGTTGCTCGATTACAGTCGCGCCGTTACCGGCACTCTGTTTTTCGTGCCAACCGCTACGTTCCTGGACAATGTCGCCGCCAGCGATACGGTAAGTCCGCCTGTCAACCCGCCCGCGGAGGAGTCCGGGTCTGAGGCGGCATCCAAACCGCAACTGACGGACGGCTCACTCGGCATCGGTTCACTCAAAGGAGACCCTCAACATGAATAATCTTCATCGGGAACTCGCTCCAATCTCTGAAAAGGCATGGGATCAGATCGGGGAGGAAGCTTCTCGCACTCTCAAGCGGCACCTGGCGGCACGGCGCGTCGTCGATGTAAAGGGTCCGCAGGGTTTGGAATGTTCGGCGGTCGGCACGGGTCATCTTCAACAGATCGAGTCTCCGGGCGATGGGATTGAGGCCGCGCTGCGCGAAGCAAAACCGCTCGTGGAGTTGCGCGTTCCTTTTGAACTGACACGCCGCGCCATCGACGATGTAGAGAGGGGCGCAAACGATTCAGACTGGTCGCCATTGAAAGACTCGGCGCGCAAAATCGCCTTCGCCGAGGACCGCGCCATATTTGAAGGGTACCGGTCAGCGGCAGTACAGGGAGTCCGTCAAGCCAGCAGTAACCCGGTGCTGACGCTCCCAGCCGGCGTGAACAACTATCCCGGCGTGGTAGCGCGCGCGGTGAGCCAATTGCGCCTTGCCGGGGTGAACGGCCCTTATACTCTCGTGCTGGGGGCGGATGCATACACCGCGATCGACGGAGCCAGCGATAACGGGTACCCGGTGCTGCAACACATACGGCCTCTCGTGGATGGGGAAATCATTTGGGCTCCTGCCACATCCGGGGCCATTGTGCTGACCACCCGTGGCGGAGATTTCGAGTTACATATTGGCCAGGATATTTCTATCGGCTATCTGAGCCATACCGAAACCGCGGTTCGACTGTACTTGCAGGAAACCTTCACCTTCCTGCCGTTGACAGCGGAGGCCTCCGTGATAATCGCAGCTCCTGGCAAGTAAGCTATTAGGAGCGATACCCCGCCCTGATGTATGGCTTGCGACTGGTCCGTGTGCTTCCGACTTCACGGGCAGCGAACGGCACCGTAGTCATGCATGCGCTGCACAAGGAGTAACTCGCGGGGAGCTGGAGCGCTCTCCCTCTAGCCGAGCCACGGGCACAGTAGCATCGCGCCGCCTCGCACCAGCAACCGGAGCATCGCGGGCGCCCATGTACGCGGAACTCCAACCACGCGCGCAAAGAGATCCGCCCCGCCCCATTCCGGCGCCGCGCTGAACTGCGACGCGAGCATCCTGAGCGAGAACCGCTGCGGCGGACTAAACGTCACGATTTGATGCGGCTGGCCGGGCGGTATATGCGCGCGCTCGCGGGCAATCTCGATTGCGCGCGCGAGCCCGCCAAGGTCGTCCACCAGCCCGCGATCGCGGGCCGCGATTCCGCTCCATACCCGCCCTTTTGCCAGCGATTCCGCGTCCTCGGGACTCAGGCGGCGCCCCTCGGCAACTTTGGCGGTGAAATTTCCATACACCTCACCGATCGCCGCATTCATCTGAGATAACTCGTCGTCGCTGAGGCCCCGCGAGATCGAAAGCGCGTCGCCGCTGGCGCCGCTCTTCGCGAAATCGAATCTCACCCCGACTTTCGACAGCATCGCGGAGAGATCGAACTTCGCGAACACCACTCCGATCGATCCGGTGATAGTAGTGGGCTCGGCGACGATCGCGTCCGCCCCCATCGCGACGTAGTAGCCGCCCGATCCCGCCACATCTCCCATCGAGACCACCACCGGCTTGCCGCGGCCCTGTGCTTCGCGCACCGATCGCCACACCAGGTCCGATCCGACCGCGGAGCCACCCGGAGAATTGACCCGGAACACGACCGCGCGCACGTTGTCGCTGCGGGAGGCGCGCTCGAACATCTCGGACGTGGATTCGCCGGAAATGAATTCGCCGCTCATCGGGGGCTCGCCGGTGATCACCGGGCCGGCGCCGAAAATCAGCGCGATCGCCGGACGCGGCCCGCGCTCGCGACGATAAACAGTGTGGCGCAGATACGCGTTCAGATTGACGAAACACTTGCGCTGTCCGCCCGGGTCAAGCTCGGCCCGAATATCCTCGATATAGCCGGCGCGATCGATAAGCCGCGCGCCGAGCGCCGTTTGCGCGCTCATGAAGCCGCCGCTTAAGAGCTCGCGCGCACGCTCTTCGCTCATCCCGCGCGCCTGCGCGACCGCATGAGTCATTGTGTCCAGCCAATCCGCGATTATCGCATCCAGGCTTTCGCGCACCGCCTGCGACATCGAGTCGCGGCTGAGCATCTCGCCCGCGCCTTTGTATTCTTTCCATTGCAGGGTTTGCGCGCGAACGCCGGCCTTCTCCAGCGCGTCGCGCAGAAACGGGTTTCCCATCGCAACCCCGAGCATCGTGAACATCACGTCCGGATTCGCAACCACCTCGCCCGCTCCGCAAGCGGCCAGATAGTCGCGAATCGAGGGCGAGTCCGCCGCTATAACCGCGATGACGCGCTTGCCGCGCGCGCGCACCGCGGCCAGCAGCCGATGCAGCTCATGAGCGGTCGCAAGGCCGGCCTGCAATCCTCCGACCTGCACGACCACGGCGCGCACGCCCGGATCGTCGGCGATCGCTTCGAGCGCGTAGCGCAAATGATGCAGGCTCGGCGCCTGAGCGCCGCGCAGCATCTGCAGCAGCGGCGCATGCTGCGAATCCTCGTGGATTTCGCCGCCGAGATGCAGCATCACTACCGCGTTTTTCGGCAGCCGCGCTCGGCGTACGACCCAGAACCAGAAACCGGCAATGATTGCGGCTGCAATCAGCACCAGCACGATTCCGGCGGCCAAGTAATGGAACGCCAACGCCAGACTTCCCAGCGCCAACAGCACCGCCGCCACGATCCCGATTCGAACCTCGCGGCTTATCGACAATCTCCGCCAAAACGATTTCTTCATTCGTGTTACCAGTCGCCTTTTTGATCCGCGCCATCTAGACTATCGTTTTTCGATGCGCAGGTCTGTCCTCATCCTCCCGCTCATCCTCATCACCATCGGCGCCGCCGCGTGCGCAACCAGAAAGAAGAAGCCGCCAAGCACTCCACCGCCGATCACGAGCACGGCGACCATGTCGATCACCGCCGGAGTGACGGTAGTCGGCAAAGTTAACCTGCCGCGCGGATTTTTCCCGGTCGCCGCGCGCGCGCCGATGTGGCTGATGAACGGCTCCGAGATCGGAGTAATCGGGATGATCGATGGCGGCGTACAGGTGCTCGGCTATAGCGGCAAGGGATGGCGCGATGAGCGAATCCTCGCCGCCGATTCCGGACCGAGCGCCGCCGAGCAGGGCCGCATCGTCGATTGTGCCGCCAGTCCTGACGGGATGACGATGGCGGTCGCGGTCGCGATTCCTTCAAAAGCCCGGCTCGACATCGTGATCCGCGACCTGATCGCGAACGGCCCCGGGCATCCGGTGACCAGTTTCGATGGCTTCTACGATTTCGTCAGCATGAAGTGGATTAACGCGACTACGATCGCGATCGTTCTGCATCCGAATCCGAATGCGCCCGCGCCAAAAGCCGCTCCTGATTCCGGCCAGCCGCCGCCCACGCCGGCTGAGGGGCTGCAACTGCTCGTGATCACCGGACCCGGTTCGGTCGCGCCGCTCAAGTTTCCCTACCGGCTCACCACGCTTGATTGGAGTCCCGACGGAGCTTTTGCCGTAAGCGAGGGCGACGCGAACACTCCGCCCGTGATCATCGATCGGGCTCATATGACGTGCGCCAGGCTCAACGCCAGAGCGCCGGTGCGCGTGCTCGGATGGGATCCTCTCGATCCCGACATGTTTCTCTATCGAACCGAAACACCCGACGGGAAGAGCGCAGGCGTATTCAAGCATTCGATCAAGGACGGCACCGACAAGCTGGTGGCGGTGGGAAGCGGCGCCGCCGCGTACGCGACGGGCGGCGTGATCCTGGCGGTCGGAAATCAGAAACTCACTTTCCGCATGATCGCGGACCATCCATTCCTGCCGATTATCGCGGAGCTGGCGATCTTCGACCCGCAGGCACCGCAGATCAACATCAAGGAGTTGGGATTCCAGACCACGCCGCCGATGCTCGCGGCAAGCACGATGGGCTATTCGGCCGCATCCGGAACCGCCGTTATTCAGACCTTTCAGCCCGAAGGCGGAATCGCGATGCGCAAGCTCATCACCTACACAGTCCACGCCGACAGCGCATACCAGGTGGCGTACGGACCCGCGCACGGGGTAGTCGAGACGAGCTGGTCGCCGATAATAAAATTCCTCGCAATCGTCGATGGCGACGCGCAGTCCGCCGCGCTGACTATAATCTCGCCGCCCTAGCCT
>JASHOJ010000164.1 GCA_030041155.1 Candidatus Binataceae bacterium
TACTGGATGACCTTTTCGCGCTGATCGCCGCTCGGCAAATCGAGATCTATGTCGGGCCATTCGCCGCGCTCTTCTGAGAGAAACCGCTCGAATAGCAACTTCATCTTGACCGCATCGACGGCGGTGATGCCGAGCGCGTAGCATACGGCGCTGTTTGCGGCGGAGCCGCGCCCCTGCACCATGATCCGGTTTTCGCGGCAGAATTGGACGATGTCCCAAACGATCAGGAAATAACCCGCCAGCTTGAGCCGCTCGATCATGCCAAGTTCATGTTCGAGTTGGCGGCGCGTGCCATCATCGAGTCCGCTTCCCCAGCGCTCATGCGCTCCTTTGTAAGTGAGAATCCGTAGATAGCTATCGGAGGTCTCACCTGGTGGAACCGGATATCTGGGAAACCGATAACCCATATCCGAGAGCGTGAAGGCGCATCGTTCGGCGATCGCGCGAGTCGCCATAACCGCCTTCGGTAAATCACGAAACAGCGCAACCATCTCGGCGGGCGGCTTCAGATAGCGCTGGTTGTTGATCCAAAGCGCTCGGCCGGCTTCTTCCAGAGTGGTCTTGAGCCGGATGCAGGTAAGTACGTCGAGAAGCTGGCGGTCCGAACCACCATGGCATACGTCGTTCGTAGCGACGATCGGAAGCCCCGCTGCGTCCGCGAGCGCGGCGAGCTTGCGGTTCAGCCGCTCTTCGTCCGGGTCGAGATGGCGTTGCAGGTCGAGGTAAAGATCGTCCCTGCCGAAGATCCCTTCCAGCCGATCACAAAGCGGACGCGGGTCTTCACCGCGAACCAGCATTCGCGAAAGCGGACTCATCGCGCCGCCGCCGAGACAGATCATCCCGCGCCCGTAGCGTTCGAGATCGTCCAGCGTGATTCGCCCCGCGCCTTTCGCGGCGCGCAGCTTCGAGTCGGTGATCATCCGGCAGAGATTGCGGTAACGCTCACGATCCGGGATCAGTACGTAGAGGCGCGAATCATCGTCGAGAGTCAGCTCGGCACCGACGATCGGCTTGATGTCGGCGTTCTTGGCGGCCTGATGGAATCGCGGCGCGCCGTAGAGTCCGTCGCGGTCTCCGAGTGCGATTGCTCCGTAGCCCAGCGCCTTCGCCTGGATGGCGAGATCTTCGGGTGTGGTCGCGCCTTCGAGAAAGCTGAATGCACTCCGCGCGCGCAACTCGATATAGTCAGTCATAGACGCCATCCACGTACCAGCGTTCGGAATTCAGATCACGAAAGGTGCGATAGATACCGCCATCATCGAGTGCGAGCTCGTAGTACTCGCGCGTGAAGCCGTCACGTGCGCGCCACCATTCGCCGTCGCGTCGCCACGGACCCGTAAGCGAGACTACGTGGCCGCCCAGGTTCAATCCACGGACAAACTCCGGCATCCCGCGGGAGATCATTACTTCGACTTCCATTGCCGGTCGGATGGCACGGATCACGAGCTGCGTCACGTTTTTTGCGGGATGCGTCTCAACCGGCAGTGATGACGGCGGCGGTGGGCTGAAAGCCTCCAAGCGCACCGCTTCGGGGCGATGCGAATTTTCGGGCCGCAGCATTCCGACATTGTCCGGTCCGAATAACGCCGTCAGCCGGGCGATCGTGACCTGCAATTTTTCCGGCGCGGGCGATGGCGGGGTAAACAACTCAGTTTGAGCAGGACGTGGAATCCGCGGCTCGACTTCAATTCGTATCGATTCGATTGCAGCGTTGGGCGGCGCGGCTTCAAGCTGCAAATTGATCAACGTCAGCATCGCACGCACTTCATTGGACGCCGCGGCGATTGTGATCCGCCGGCTGTCGATGCGACGCTCGCCAAGACCGAGCGTGACCGTGATATCGCCGCCAACCAGGCCGCGAAGCTTGAGCCGCTCGACGATGCGTTCGAGCATCGGCCGGATCACGAAGTTGAGCGCCTCGAGATTCTCAATGCCGTATTCGAGGTCGATCGTCTCGGCAAGAATTTCGATTTGTGGATGTGAGACGAGTGGCCGTGAACTTCCTCCGTGCGCCAGCCGAATAAGTTCGACGCCGCGCCGTCCGAAGCGTGTGCCGACCGCTTCAGGCTTGAGCCGCGCGAGATCGCCGAGCCGTTTGATCCCGAGCCGTGCAAAAGCCGTTTCAAGATCGCTGTCGTGATCCGAACCTCCCAAGCCAAGCACGTCGAGCGGCAGCCAGCTCAGAAAATCGCGCTCCACGCCCGACGCGATCACACGAATCCCACCGCATCGCGCCGCCAGGCAAGCAATCTCCAGGTTTGCGGCGATGCCGACCGCGGCCTCCATTCCGACCCGTCGTACGCGGCGCACAATCTCAGCCGCCAGATCTTCTTCGTCGGGATGGATTCGCTCCATTCCAGCAAGATCGAGCCACACGCAGCCCGGCTCTCCATTCTCAACGACGGGCGAGATCGATTCGGCAACATCCGCCAGCGCACTGATCGCCGAATGCTCGGCGGCAGACGATCGCGTTACAATCTTAAGTTCAGGCGAGATTGCGCGCGCCTGCGCGGTCGTCATCCTCGGACGAATACCGCTCGCGCGTGCTCGCGATGAAACTGTGGCAAGCTCAGCATGCGGTGCAGGCGATTCGGCGAGCGCAAACGTTGCGCTTTCGAGCGCAGGATTAGCGCGGATTAGTGCCGCAAGTGGAAAATCGGAGACGAGTATGCACCCAATCCGGCCCATCGAAGTTGCGCGGTACTAATTGCCGCTCCCGTGGAGCACTGTCGGGCGTATTTTCGCGCTCGAAGTGACTTTCGTTGAGCCGGCAGATAACGATGAGTGCTGTTCGATTGGATCGACCAATGCTCGGATAACTGTCTGTCCACCCGATCCGCCAAACTTGTTGCGCGCGACCCTCGCTTCCAGCTCAAGCCCGTCGAAAACCGCCGGCCCACCGCTGGCGGTACTGCCGAACGAAGCCTCGACGCGATTCATCGCGAGGCTCAAGGATGCGAACGTGCCGCACATCCGACGCGAGGCGAGCGCGATCACAGCCGCTCCACTCCGCTCCGCCGCGCGCGCAAGTCTCAGCGCTGAACTTTGGGGAATCGGATAGCGGAGATCGCCGAAATCGATAACGACCAGGCCGAAGCCTCCCGCATCGAGTACCAATTCGGCGGCCTTTAGCAGCGCCGACTGTCTACGCGTAAAAGGCCTGGATGAATTCTCCCGCAGGCTGCGCGATATACTTCCGTCGCGCACCGAGACCCACAGCACGCGGGCTAGATCAACGCCTGCAGTAATCATGCTTGCGGGATCGAACGCGTTTGCTCCATCGATCCATCCAACAACTTCGCCACGATACGTCGCCGCAGCCGCAAACGCGGCGGCAAGACTGGTTCGACCCGAACCTAGGCGACCGATAAATTCACTTGTCCGGGCGCGAACAAGCCCACCACTCAACAGGACGTCCAGAGGAATGATTCCTGAATTCAGCCGCAGGCCTTTACCGGCAGCTTCACGAATATGAAAATCTCTAGTGAATTCAAGCAGTTGAGAGCTATGAGCTATACTCGTGCCGGGTTTGCTAAGAAGCGAAGTAAGGGCTAGACCCTCATGCCGAACCCGAACTGAAGCCTTGCGAACCACTTCATAGTTTTCGCTATTTTTTCGCTTTCTGTCAACTCAAGAGATGCGAATCAATCGGTGCAAATCTACAATGAGGTGCACTTTCCTTGTGCTCAGCGTTGGACGGCGAGTTCAGATCTGTCCTATAGCCTTGGCCCGGTGCCGAGGTAGAGAGTTGCTGACGGTTTTTCGCAAGTCGGTTGACGGCGCCAATCTGAATTCCCAGCGAGGGGTTGCACCGCCGATCGACCTAGGGTGCGACGAAGCGTTCTGATTCGCTCACGATCCTGACCCAGTGGCCTCACCTTTCGCCGATACGAAAGAAGAGGCAAATGACGATTGCAAGGAATCCGGACGACGAACGGGCTGATGAGGCAGGATGGCCGTGGTCTCATCGGAAAACTTTCCTGGCAGGGCTACGCGGCATTCACGATCCAGGAATACCGGACGATAGCCGGCAGGTTCTGCGACGGGATCGAGAAACGCGGTCTTGGGATCGGCGATCTCGATGCTGCGACCACTGAGCGCCTCCGGCACTCGGTTCTGAGCGGGGTTACTGGCAGCACTCGCAGCTACGCCAAATTCTGCGCCCGTCGGTTCATCGAGCATCTGATCGAGGCCGGGGCGGCGAGTCGGGCGCCAGCGCAGAGGAAAAAGTCAACCCCGCTGGAGCGTCTGCGTGCCGAGTACGAAAACTATCTGCGTAAGCAGCGCGGGCTGGCTGAGTCCACCATCTATCACTGCACGCGATTCCTAGAGCGGTTCTTGACGTTTCGCTTCGGCGACAAGCTTGGCGATCTGAACGCGATCACACCGGACTATATCGTCGCTTTCATCTGCCATCTCAAAGCGGGATCACATCCGCGACGCCAAAAGGCGCTCCCGTCCCATCTACGCAGTCTATTCAAGTTCCTGTTTTGGAGCGGGAAAACCAAGCGCGATCTGGCCCAAAGCCTGCCGCACGTAGCCACTGCTTCGGACAATTTGCCCCGCTATCTCAAACTCGAAGACATCCAGCGGCTGATCGAATCGGTGCGAACCGGCGACGCCATCGGGCGGCGTAACTACGCGATGTTGCTGCTGATGGCACGTCTGGGGCTTCGTGCTCCGGAGGTTATCGCCATACAGCTTGGCGATATCGACTGGCGTGCCGGCGAGATCCTCATCCGGGGCAAGGGCAAGCTGCACGACCGCATGCCGCTTCCCGCCGACGTGGGTGAGGCTATCGTTGACTACATCAGAAATGGCCGGGGCGGCTTTTTTCGGGTACGCGCTGAACGCGCGCCCAGATTTTTGGAGCCCGTCGTCAGGCTCTTCGCCAGCCTGTCCACCGAATCCGTCTCGACGTTCTTGAACCAGTGCCAGGTTTTCGGTACCGACAACTATTAACGCAGCCGCCGTTCCGCGGCGGAGAAAGTAGTCCCGCGCGACCGCATCCGCGATCTCACCGCGGAGTTTCCACGATGAGAACCTCTGCTTCATCCGGGCGCGGCAATCGGCGATAAGTCTTCAAGCAGCGCCTTGGCGTCCTTGAGGTCGGCGGTGTCGAAGCCCTCCGTGAACCACCCGTAAGTTTCGGCGAGGACCGAGCGAGCCGGCTCGCGTCGGCCATCTTGCGCAAGCAGGCGCGCAAAACTCGTCGTTGCGCGCAACTCGAACAACTTCGCGCCTTGCTCTCTGGCTAGCCCGATTGCACGCCTCATGCATCGCTCGGCCTCCGCGGCATTTTCCATTCCCATCTGGATCAGAGTGTTGCCGGCCACGCGCTCGACCTCGGACTCTGCATAATGCTCACCGGTTTGCGACGCATGCAGGCGGCCCACGGCTACAGCATCCATCGCTTCCTTGTAGCGGCCAGCCCGCAAGCAGGCCTCGGCAAGGATTGAACTAACCATCGTAGTGAATAGCGGATTGACCCACTTCGCGATGCCGCTGCGAATCATCGCGATTCCCCGCTCATGTTCTCCCTGCATGCTGGCGACCCAGCCCTGATAGATGCGATTCAAGCCGGAGAACGACGTGAATCCACCCTCCTCTGCAACCACTTCAAGCTGTTCGCACACGCGCTGGGTTCCAAGTACTTCGCCGCGCGCGGCGCAAATCCAGGTGTGGTGAAACAGTACGTACCCGAGTGAAAACGGCAGGTTCAGCTCGCGACACCGCTTGATCGCCGATTCAAACAAATTGATTCCTCGGTCAGGATAACCTAAGAAGCAGGTGCTGAGTCCCGCAAAAGCGAGAGTATTTGCGAGCGGATCACTTCCGGGTAAGCTGTTTCGTCCGCCGCCATCGGGACTTAGCGCGATCGCCCGGCTGAACGCAGTCAGAGCATCGCCGAGGTGACCTGTAAAATACAGGGTCAACCCTTGCTGAAAGGAGGCATCGGCAAGGGCGCCCGGGCTGTTTCTGCGCTCGGCCAAATCGATCATTTGCCGGGCCAGTTGCGCTCCTTCCTGGTAATGGGCGGCCATGTGATTGTCGAGCCACATCCCTCCCAGCGCCGTAAAAAGCGCCGCGTCATCGTCGGATTCGCGCGCGAGTTCGAGCATTCGCTGAAAGCCTTGTGTCGTCTGGGGCGAGCCCCATCCTTCGATCGCGGTCGCGCCGCGTACCAGCGTGGAAAGCAGGTCGAATTCTAGCCGAGCCCGATCGGCGGCCACTGCCAGCCTGGGAACAATTGCGAGTCCGGCGCGAGCATAGGCGAGGGTTTCGGCCAATGCAGAACGCGACGCTGCCTGGTGCGCCGCGCGACCGAGGTAATCGACCGCTTTGTCGACATTGTTGCCGCGGCCGTAATGATGCGCGAGTTCGGGAAGATGGTCATCGAGCGAACTTGCGTAGAGCATTTCGAGCGTCGCGCCGATGCGGTCGTGCGATTGCTTGCGTCGCTCTATCAAGACCGAGTTGTAGGCAACTTGCTGCGTCAGCGAGTGCTTGAAAATGTATTCGGAGTCGCTCACGGCCGCCTGCTCGTAGATGAACTCGCCCAGTTGCAAGTCATTAAGCAGCCGATCGAGTTCGTCGTCAGGCTGTTTGACAACCGCGCGGACCAGAGACAGCGGAAACTCCCGCCCAATGACCGCCAACGTCTGCAACAACTCCTTGTCGTCCGGCGGCAAACGATCGATGCGCGCGGCGAGAATCGCCTGCACAGTGGGCGGAATCTTCAGCTCCGCCAGCGATCGGGTGAGCTTTACGGTGCCGTTGCGCACCAACGAACCTTCGTCCAGTAGCATCTGCACCGTCTCTTCCATGAAGAAGGGCGTGCCCTCGGTCCTTTCGATGATGACGCGTTTGAGAGCGGTCATTTCATCGCCGTCGCCTAGCAGGGCCGAGAGCATTTTCTCGGCGCTTGCCTTGCCCAACGGATAGAGCTGCAACTGCGCGTAGTAGGTCCTGCTCTTCCACTGATCGGAGTATTCGGGCCGGTAATTCACCAGCATCATAATCTTCGCGGTGCCGATCGAATCGGCAAGCAGGTCGAGGAGCGCCTCGGTCTCTACATCGATCCACTGGAGGTCCTCGAAGATCATCAGCAACGGCTGGTTGAGCGATTCACGCAACAAGATACGTTTGATCGCCTCCAGAGTGCGCCGCTTGCGCACTTGCGCGTCCATTTGGGCGTGCGGGTCGTCCCCCTCGACGACGCCCAGCAAGCCGAACAGGTAGGGGAGAGTGTCTTCAAGACTGCGGTCGAGCGCGACGACTCGTTCCGTCACTTTCTCGCGCCGGGTACGCGGGTCATCTTCACTGCCGAGTCTGAAATAGCTCCGCAGCAAGTCGAGCACCGGCAGAAAAGCGCTCGCCTTACCGTGTGAGACCGAGAACGTCTCCAGCACCATAAAGTGCGACTGTGAGGTAAGCTTGAATTCGTAGAACAGCCGCGATTTGCCTACCCCTGCCTCCGCTATTACCGCCACGATCTGTCCGTGCCCGGCGCGCGCCTGCTCGGCCGCGTGTTTGAGCGCGCCGATCTCCCTTTGCCGGCCGACAAACCTGGTGTACCCGCGATTGGCGGAGCGTTGCAGCCGCGTGCGCAATGGCCCCAGCCCGGTCACCTCATAAACATTGACCGGCCCGCTGACGCCTTTGATCCGCATGGGTCCTAGCGGTTTCAGCGCGAAGTAGCCGTCGACCAGTTTGCGCACCGCCTCGCTGATTACGACTGAGCCGGGACCCGCCAACGCCTGCAGGCGCGACGCCAGACTGGTCGAATGGCCGATCGGCAGATACTCGCTGTGAGTCTCGTCCGTCTGGAGTGTGCGAACCACCACCTCGCCGATGTTGACTCCAACTCGCATTGCTAGCGGCGCTCGCCCCTGTTTGCGCAATTTGTCCGAGTAACGTCTGAGGTCTTCTTGCATGCGCAGCGCCGCGTAGAGCGCGCGCTGAGGATGGTCCTCGTACGCGACTGGTGCGCCGAACAGTGCGAAGATCCCGTCTCCCGTGGACTGCGCGACGTACCCACCGTAGCGATGAACCGCGGACATCATCAACTTGAGGGCGGGATCGACAATCGCACGTGCTTCCTCGGGATCTAGATCCTCGATCAGCTCCATCGAGCCCTGAATGTCGGCGAACAACGGCGTAATGGTCTTGCGCTCGCCCTCGGGAATCGCGTCGTCGCGTTCCTCGCTGACGTGCGGCGAATACAGAGAAGTCGCGGCTCGGGAGGCGCGAACGGACCTTGTTTCGGCGCGGGCGGGCGAGGTCAGCGCCGTGCCGCAGTCGCCGCAGAACTTCTTGCCATCAGGATTTTCGGATTTGCAGGCTGGACAACGCATTACCTATGCCGGGCAACCCAATACCGAACGCCAGCGATCGCCTGATCGATATCTCCAAGTCACTGATCAACCGTTTCGGCCAACTGCTGGACGGACCGGGCAGACAAATCATCAGGGTAGAGGAGGTGCAGAACTGCAGTGGCTGAGCAACGATTGGGCGACGATATGCAGACAGTCATGGGTGCCTAAACTGCCTCCCCATCAGGCTGAAACGGGAGGAGTCGAAGGCTGCAGTGCGCATGCCCGATATGGTTGTACCCGCTTCGCAGAATCCGAACGCCCCTAAATGGTGAACCAGAGCTTGCCTCCGACGACGGGTTTTACCGAGTCTGCCTCTGCCAGCACTGGAATTGAGCCAATCGATCGAAACAAGGACCAAGATTGACAGGATTGTGCGCAGCATTGCCTTTCCCTCCGACTTGTAATTCGGTCTTTAAAGCCTATACTCCTGAGCTTCGACCAAAGTAAACACTTAAAAGATTAAAAGAACTGAACTTATCTGAGATAGGCTAACGTAATAGGCAGAAATCTCCATCGTCGGTTTCGGCCGACAACTGCTGTGGGCCGTCATACTCAGAGGCCCATACGTCGCCAAAGGCGAGCGGAGGCAACGGCAGTTTTGGCAAATAACACTTCGCGAGCCGCCCACGTCGCGATGGCGCTCGGGAGCACCCGCTAGACTGAATGGCTGCTACAAAACACAGACGCTGGTCGCTCTAAGGTCGGCGTCAGGCGATCACGGCAATCCGATACTTCGCGGTTCACGAGATTCGGTTAGCTGTTGAAGAGCTGGTGCCAGCTGCCCTTCATTTCGTCGCCAGGTCAAGAGCGTGGCTTGATAATCTCCGTTTCTAATCTCGTTAGCGATGGCTTACTGATCGTGGCAATGTGCGACCACCTCCCCTGTTGCTCGTTCATCGCCAACACTGGCGAGCACTGCTCTATGCACAAGGCAAAACCAGTCTATTCCCGGGTTTTCGCTCAATTTCCTCAAGCAGCCGGATGTACAGGGCCGAATTCAGCTTGCCCCAGCGACGCTGGCCAGTTCGCGGACGGTAGCCTTCAAAGCACCGTTAAAAGTCAGAGGAACCACCGGACGGAGGGCTGGGAGGAAATAGCGGCATGCCCGGCATCTCCGGGCGCAATCCTCTCATACCGAAGGGTGGCCGTCCGAAATTTGGCCGCGTGAGTAGCGGCATGCCACGAAAGCACCCGATCGTGTAGGGGTACTCGCGTGTCAGCACGTAGTGGTAGACGTTTTGGCGCCGTCCGTTCCATTCCACCACGCTGTTTCGCCCGTGGCATTCGTCGAGGTCGGCGTCGGTCAGCTCACGTCCCTGCGCGTCGGACATGCTGTAGATGCCGAGGCCGTCCAGCGCATAACCGATCAGCTGTTCGCGCGCGGTCTCCTGCGGCAGGCATGGGCTTGGTCCGTGATAATGGTATTGTCCCCGCATCTGCGGATGGCCGTTGCACCGGTCCTGGACCTCATGCGCGACGGCATCCCGCCCGTCGGCATCCAACGCGTTATAGATGGCCACGCCATTGAGCGCCACGCCGATCATACCCATCGGCACGCACGATGGACTCACGGCAATCCGGGGATTCATCGGGAGCCTGAGAAACACTTGTTGGGGCTCGATCGAATTGGGGTTTCTGTCAAACTGGAAGGCGATGTCAGCAGGCGAGATCGGGAAGTTTCCAGTTGGCGTGTTCACCGGAAGGCCGTTGCCCTCGATAATGCGGGAAACCACACGATCTATGCTTTCGACGGTGATTTTGAACTGCGCCTGCGGCCACATGACTCGACCAGCGACCGAGATCTTCTGGGTAAGGTCCCAGACGTCGCCGTGAATCCAGGGTACATCGGCGCGCGCGCCACCGCCGCGAAAGCTCGTCGTACAGGACATTACATATCCTGCCCGAGGCTCGGCGCTAATCCTGCCGTCGCCGAGTGGAAGCTGATGAACGTTGAGGACATCGGTGCGTTCGCTAGTTTCCTGGGCATGCACCACCGCGACCGACAGCAAGGCGGCGACGAATACCAGCGCGAGAAGTCTCATCGGACAAGGAACTTCCGAATACGATCGACGCTTCGGCGGCAATGAACGTTTACAGAGGTAACAGAACGACGCCGCGAGAATTTGACGGTCCGATCAGGAAGGCCGCGTCTTTTCGCACGGGATGCACTGTAAAGAGACTTCCTGAAATGAGGCAGAGATGAGGCCGTCCGTGCGTTGCATCCTTTTGGTGGGTCCTGCGCTGGTAAGTATCGATAAACGTCGACCCCGCCAGGACACGGCTCTCCATCGCGCTCTCCAATTTGGCTTTGCTCGAGCGCCCGGAGGTCGGGCAGGAGCGCTTCCAGCGCTGAGAGCTTGAAAAAATAACAATTGCGTCCGATCGGTAGACAAAGGCCGCCATATCCCGTGCGATCCAGTGCCTCAGCCCTTATAACGTAACGGCCGATATTTTCAAGTTCACACGGGTGACATCGCCTACGCGCGGCCAACCGTCACGCAGGATGAGGTCTTCGGCAGCCAAAGCCCGCCATTGCGACCAATAATCTTAATTTCCTCTTCACAGCGGTTTCCTCTATTCTCTAGTTCATCGCGACTCTACGAGAATCGCGTGAAGTGTACCGGCGCCTTCTTCTCAAGAGACATCGCCAAGTCTTGACTTAATTTAACGCTTTTTTGACAATCAATATAGGTTTTAAGTTAAATCGTCATCAGAAGACGCAAAGTGACGAGGACCCTCTTTAATCGAATTTGACACGATTTCGTTTCCTCCGAGGGTCGGTGAAATCTTGTTCGCGAATATGGTTCTGTGCGCTGTTGGTTGTGACGGTCACGGCCTGCCGTCAACGGTCCGAGGTCTCGGCACCTCCCGTGGCCGTTACGGTCGTTAAAGTCAGCGAAACTGAGCAATCCCTTGCGCGAGCATACACGGCGTACTTTGAGCCGTATCAGCAGGTGCCGATCGGCTTCCAGGCCAGCGGTTACGTCTCCATGATTAGACAAGTCCGTGGCGCTGACGGGCGGATGCGACCCATTCAAGCCGGCGACCAGGTTGTCTCACAGGAAGTGCTCGCGACCATCAACGACGATAGTTACGAGATGGACGTGGACCAGCTCGCCTATGCGCTCGCCGGGTACCAAGCCGCCTTCACACAAGCGTCGCGGATGCTTCAACGCGATTCGCAATTGATGAAGTTTCATGTCATCGCCGCCTCCGACTACGACCAGGCCAGCGAGGAGTATTACTCTACGCGCGCGCAGGTCGAACAGGCACGGGCAAAGCTCAAAGACGCGCGGATCAATCTGGATCACTGCGAGCTCAAATCGCCAATCAGTGGCGTGATACTGGAGCGGCACCTCGAGGTAGGCTCCCTAGCACAAAGAGGTGCTACTAGTTTCGTGGTTGCCGATACCAGCGCGATGAAAGCCATCTTCGGTGTCTCTGATGTCCAGGTCGAAGAGCTCAAGCTTGGCCAGCAGCATGTATTGACCATAGAGGCGCTTCCTGGACTTCAGCTGGTGGGTAAAATCACCAAGATTTCGCCCAGCGCCGACCCGACCACGCGCGTTTTCGACGTAGAGGAGACGGTCCCAAATACCGATAGAAGGCTGCGTACTGGGATGATTGCCTCGCTTATCCTGGCCCAACCGAACGCACAGCGTACGATCGCACTGCCACTCAACGCTATCGTTCGGCCGCCACAGGACCGCAATGAGTTTGGGGTTTATGTAATCAAACAACGCGGCAACCAGACGTTTGCTAAGCTCCGTCGGGTTCGTCTTGGAGAAATCGTAGGGAATGAAATCAGAGTGTTGTCCGGCGTGACTATCGGCGACCGCGTGATAGTGCGCGGCGCCACAATCGTATACGACGGCGCCAGAGTCACGATCATCCCCTAATGGCGCATCGCGACGACAAGGACTTAATCCGTTCCACGCGAAACACGGCACGGTTTTGCGTCGAGAATCGCGCAATCTCGTGGATGCTACTCGCTAGCGTCATTTTATGGGGTATCTACAGCTACGTTAAGATGCCCAAGCGCAAAGATCCAGCTATTCCAGTCCGTGTCGCCGTGGCGATCTGTCCCTGGCCCGGGGTGGACGCCCGGAAGGTCGAACAGATGGTGACCAGGCCTATTGAGTCTGCCATCGCGCAGAACTCGTCGATCCATCCGGCGGGTGCCAGCACCGACTATGGTATCCGTTCGGTTACCCTCGACGGGATGGCGATCGTCTATGTCCAGTTAAGTGAGAAGATCTCGGATTCCATCAAGCAGTTCAACGACATTAGTTTGAAGCTAAATAGCATCAACGACCTGCCCACGGGCGCCGGTCCAATAGAGTTTAAAAACGACTTCGGTGATACCGCCGCCCTAATGCTCACGATTGCCAGTCCCAAGGAAGGCGAAGTGGCGATCGCATTGCGAGCGCGCGAAATCCGCTCAGCCATCGAACGTGTACGAGAACAACTCGGCCAACGATGTAATCGGGTTGCTTTGGTGACGTTGTTTCCTGAATCGATCGGGACGGACAACGTGGTGCGGGTGCGCAACGCGCTCGCCGGTTATCTGGCCGAGGCTGGCCTCGCGCGCGAGATCCATATGCTGGACGGCAGCGGCTTTGTCGGCATCGATGCCGCGGTGAACCCGGGTGTCGACCTCCGTCGAATCGCGAACAAGTTCATCATCGATCACGTCGGAACGTCGGTTTTTCCCGCAGTCCATCCAGACGCGTGGCCACCGGTTGCGATTTTTAATCCCGCAGATACAGAAGCGGATTTGATCGCATCGGCGGGCGACAAATATACCTACCGCCAACTGGATCGGTATAGCGATCTTGTCCAGCGGACCCTGGAGACTCTTCCGGATGTCGAGAGGGTCTCGCGTTCCGGGGTGCTGCCGCAATGGATACAACTAGCCTATTCGCAACGGCGTCTAGCGTCCTACGGAGTCACTCCCTCGAAACTCGCGACGCTAATTTCGGAGCGCAACACGGTTCAGACCGGCGGGCAAATCGACGCGGCCGGCAACGATATCATCGTCCGTCCCACTGGTGAGTTTACTGATCCAGCTCAGATCGGTGATTTGATCGTCCAGCAACCGAAAAGCAACGCGGCCCCGCTTTACTTGCGTGATCTGGTCGACGTCTTGCCTGGGTACGAAAACCCGCCCAGGCTGCTTAATTTCTATACGTGGCGCGACGCAGGTGGGCGATGGCATCGAGACCGCGCGATCACGCTAGGCATTTTCATGCGGCCCGGC
>JASHOJ010000002.1 GCA_030041155.1 Candidatus Binataceae bacterium
GTCTGCGGGTCGATTTGATAGCCCAGCGAAAGCGCAAGAGGTCCGGAAGCCACAGGCGTCAACGCAAGGCCGCATTACCTATTCGCCACAAGGCGTAGATTAGCCTCACGCGGATTTCGGCGGTGGTGGACCCTCACCCGGCGCTGCGCGCCGACCTCTCCCCAGCGGGCGAGGTTAAAGAAAATCGCGAGCATCCCCTCCTCAGTTGTTGCCGTATCTTGCCCCGTGACGAAACATAGGGAGCGGAAAGCGAGGCGCGGCGGGCGCTTTTGGTCTGGTTCCGGACCATTCTGTCATTGCCGCGCCTGGTTGCCGCGCGAAGAATCCCGATTCTTTTGGCCTGAGTGGCCCGCCGGGAGAAAGGATCCGGGATTCCTCGCGCGCGAGACAACTCAGACGCGCGGGAATGACAAATGGGGATCGCGCGCGGAAATAGCGGTGCCTCGCGCGGGTCTCGAACTCGAACGTAGGACTCTCGCGTGGCACGCTCCGGTCAGAATTTCCAGTTCGCACCCGTGTTTATCAGAAGGCGGCGCTGGAGTGTCGCGGCAACTCGCCTTCACCACAGCTCCAGCTTGCGCGGGAATCCCAATACGCGTGGGAGTCGGGCCGGGAAGCGGGCTCGGTGTCGAGAGAGCCGGCGGGCACAATCACGCTCCGGCCGCTGCGCGTCAGATGCGGCAGCGGCGAGCCGCATCGCGAACAGAATGTAGTCGCGAAGCTCTGCGCCTCCGGCAGGTCGAAGCGAACGATCTTCTCTTCGCCCGAAGTCCACGAGAATTGCCGCGGCGCGACCTGAAAATTGGTTGCGTGCGCGCTTCCGGTCGCCTTGCGGCATCGCGAGCAGTGACAGTGCACAAAGCTGAGGAACGGTTCCGAGACCTGGTACGTGACCGATCCGCAGAGGCAGCTCCCGCGCAGGATGGGTTTCATGCGGAGAGACTAACGAGTGCCGGTTCGAATCGCCATCTTGAGCGAGAGGGATCCCTCGGCTCGCGCGGCGCTCGCTCGGGGCGGCTGCGCACCTGTGTGTCATCTTGAGCGGAGGCTGCCGGAGTCGAAAGATCGCTCCACCATTGTTTGGGCGATTCTGTCGGCACGCCTCGCATCCATCATGACCGTTGCCCGTTCGATCCGGGATTCCTAGCGCGCGGGACAACTCAGACGCGCGGGAATGACCCACAAGTGGGCTTCAAAGCGGACCCGCACTAGGCGCTGCCGCGCCGCCCTTTCTCGATCGGAAGAGGTTATAGAGACGCTGCGCGAAGGTTTCCGCGTATGCTCCGCGCGCATCCGATTAAAAGGCGTTCCGGCGGTTTGTTGCGAGGGAGGGTTGGGAGAGGTGACTGCGGCATGATGGCGAGTCGCGGCTTTGAATCAGCCACCCCTCCTTAGTCCGCCCCCGTGACGAAACACGGGGGAGGAATTTTGCCCTCTGGGCGAGGTGAAGGATGACTTGGGGCGGTCGTCAGGTGGCGCGGAGAGGCCGAAGTTCCAACAAACAGCAAACATAACGTACTAAACATTGTGTTACTATCGAAGAATTAGTGATCTCTTGCTAGTTCGCGGTTGAGTATCGGGCAGCAAGCGAGAGAGTATGCTTTGATTCGCCAGATAACCGGAGCCTGAGGTGCGCGGGGAGGAGGCGGTTGCGAGATGGAGAAGCGGTTCGGGGAGGCTACTGATTTTTCGACAATTCGGAAGCGCGGTCGCAGACCAGCGACCTGCTCTTTTTCTTTCCGCCTGACAGGCGTGTTGCTGTGCGGCTTGATCGCAGCCTTGGCGGGATGCGGCGGCGGAAGCAGCGCAAACAATTCATCTCCGGCCACATCGATCTACTACGACGCCAACGTAGAGACGATGAACCCGCGCCATCCGAGCGCCACGGCGATCGCGATCAGGCACAGCCGCATAATTGCCGTCGGTACGAAATCCGCGGTGATGGCGTATCGCGGACCCAAAACCGCCGTGACCGATCTTGAGGGCGCGACGATCCTGCCCGGCTTCATCGACCCTCACTCCCACTTTCTCGCCTACGCCTTCTTCGACGATCCCAGTCACTGGCTGGATGTCTCCAGCACCAATATGTATTTCAAGCCTTTGTCCGGCACGCCGGCATGCACGAGTAATCCGCCCGATCCTCAGACCTGCTTCGTCCCGGTCCAGACCGAAGATGACGTGACGGCGCGCTTACAGGCGGCGCTTAGCGCCGCCACGTCCGCGTCGCAGCCGATTCTCGCTTTCAACTACGATCCCGCGCGCCTGGGCCACAGCTCGTCGTGCACCGTCGACGGCGGCGTTGGATTTCAGTGCCCCAATCTTGAGGATGGGACCGCGCGAGCGACTCTCGACGCGCTCACGTATCAATACGCGAACCCGGTCCTGGTCACGAGCGAGTCCGGCCATATCGTTTACGCCAACACCACCGCGCTTACGATGCTCAACATCTGCGGCACCGACGTTGCCGATCCGGCGACCTGTCAGACTCCGATCACGAATCCCAGCCAGGAGGAGTATCTCGCCAACCTGGGGCAGCTTGATGAAGACCTTTCTTTTTATGCGATTGGCTATTTCGAACAATACCTGTTGGCCAACGATCCAACCGCCGAGACCGACTTGACCAACGCGATCAACGATGCGGTCGGAATCTACTCGCAGCATGGATTCACTTTGGTGCAGGAGGGAGCGGCGAGCTCTTTTCAGCTCAAGATCTACCAGAAGCTGACGGTGCAGCCGAATTTTCCGCTCACGGCCGCGATGCTGGTGTACGAGCCGACCGATGCGGACTTCAGCCAGATGGTATCGGAAGCGATCAGCGCGCGGGCGGCGGCCGCCGGCAATCCCAATCTGATTATCGCCGCGCTCAAGAGTTTCGCTGACGGCAGCACGCAGGGTTACACGGGTTTTCTATCGGAGCCTTATCTGTTGTGGTTCTTCCCGTTCAGCAACTCGAGCGTTTTCGCGCAGCCATATGCGGGCCTGCCCGACCTGCTCGAGGCGGATATCGCGTCGCGCGCGGTAGTTGCGCATCAGGCCGGCTTTCCGCTGGTGGTTCATCAAAACGGCGACGCGGCGATCGCCAACAGCCTTAACGGTCTGAGCGACGCGCAACAGGTGTTTCCTTCATCGAACCTGCGCGACGTAATTCTTCATGCGCAAATGGCGAGCGACGCCGATCTCGCGACGATCAAGAGCCTCGATGACACCGCGAGCTTCCTGATGGGCGACTTGTATTACTACGGGGTGCCGATGTGCCAGCAGATCCTCGGACCGGCGCGGGCGGCGGCGCTGTATCCGGCCGCGGATGCCGAGAGCGCGGGCCTCCATGTGACCCTGCATACCGACACGCCGGTGAT
>JASHOJ010000165.1 GCA_030041155.1 Candidatus Binataceae bacterium
ATCAGGAGTCCGACGTTCCGGTTCGCGTTATCAACAATGCGAACAAGATCAATCTGCTGTCCAGCATCTATGTGGAAGATACCTGGCAAGTCACTGAAAAGTTACGCGCCAACTTCGGTCTGCGCTGGGATCGTCTAAGTGGCTTCACCTACAATAACCAGTTCGATCCCGATATTAATCTGATGTACGCCTTACGCCACGATACGACTTTGCATGCTGGTGTAGCGCGATATATGCAGGTGCCGAGCTTTCAAGGCATCTCCCCGGGCGCACCGAAAGCCTTCGCCGGAACCACCGGGTTTGCTGGTTATGGAACAGCCACTCCTGAGACTGAGGATGACTACGAAGTCGACAGCGGCGTGGTGCATCAGCTAACTCCGCACGTCACGATTTCCGAGGATGCATATTATGAGTACACGAAACACTATCTCGATACCGGGCAGTTCGGAGTCGTGCCGATTTTTGCGCCATTCAACTACAAGCACGGTTACATCTGGGGTACCGAGACCGCGATCACCTATCACTCGCGCGACCTGACTGCCTACGCCAGCACCACTATCGGAAGAAACATGGAAAAGGGCGTGGCGACTGGGCAGTTTAATTTTGATCCTGACGAGTTGGCGTATATCAATCGCCACTACATAGTTCTCGATCATCAACCGTTGTACGGCGCAACGGGAGGAGTGACTTACAGGTGGAAGCCGTACTCTTTCAGCCTCGACGCGATCTATAGCAGTGGCCTGCGCGCCGGTTTTGCCGATCTGGAGTCTCTGCCAAATGTGGTTCAGGTCGACCTAAGCGGCCAGCGGTCGTTTCAGGTGCCTTCGATTGGCGAAGTTATCGACCGAATTACGCTGCTGAACATCTTTGACCGGACCAATCTCATAAGACCGGCTGAAGGTATCGGGATCTTTCAAGCGGCCTACGGCCCGCGCATCACGGTTTACGATACGCTGACGATTCCGCTCCCGGCCTTGACTCACTAGTCGAGTCGGTCGGCGTCAAATGGAGGAAAGCGGTTTCAATCCTTCTCGATCATAACCTCGGTGGCCTTTATTACCGCTCTTACTTTGTCGCCCTTTCTGAGTTTTAGCTCCTCGGCGCTTCGTTTTGTGATAACCGACTCAATCAGGTTGTTCCCGACTCTGACCGTGATGAGCGCGGTCACGGTCCCGAGCAGCACTTCGCTGACCTCGCCCTTAAGATGATTGCGTGCGCTTAAAGCCATCGGCTAGCCTCCTGTGCCAAGCGATTGATTCTCGCCGCTTCGATCTTTACTTGTGATCCTATAGAAAACCGGATTGCGGGAAAGGCACTATGTGCGCCTGTATTACATATTGCGGTTCCCGTGTAGTGTTGTTCGATCAATGAATAAACCGAATATTGTTTTGGTGATGTCCGACCAGCATCGCGCGGATATGGTCGGATGCATGGGCGATCCGGTAGCCAGGACTCCGAACATAGATCGGCTTGCGGCGGAAGGCGTTCGCTTCGATCACGCTTATTGCCAGGGACCGCTCTGCATGCCGGCTCGCGCCTCCGTGCTGACCGAGCGCTACGTGCGAGACCACGGAGTATTCGAGAACTCCACGCAGGTGGCCGATGGTACGCCGACGTTTCTCCACCGGCTGCGTGACGCGGGTTATTGGACCGCCGAGATCGGCAAGATGCATCTGTGGCCACATGGAGAATCGCAGGACCGAAGCACCACCGCAATGGGCGATCTGATGAGATCGTATGGGTTCGACGAGCCTATTGAGACCGTCGGGAAGCTGGCGAGCGTTCGCTATGAAACGCCGTATACCGATTTCCTCCGCGAGAAAGGCTTGCTCGACGAATATCGGCGGTTCATCGCGAGCCATCGTCACTCGGGCGCCGGCACGGCTCCCGCGTGGCAGGCCGCGCCTTGTCCCCTCGGTGTGGAGGATTACGCGGATGCGTGGCATGGAACGCGCGCGGCCCGGTGGATCGATAGTTATTCGCGTCGGGAACCGTTTTTCTTGTGGGTCGGCTTTCCGGGTCCGCATGATCCTTGGGACGCGCCAACGGAAGCCATAGAGCTTTATCGAACTAGCGAGATTTCCCTGCCGCGTTCGCTAAACCGGCCCGAAATCCCGTTCTCGGGTCCGTTCAGAACCTTTCTAAAGATTTTCCTGGCGTACAGCGACTCAGCCAGCATGACCGACGATGCGATAATCGCGATGCGGCGCGCCTATTATGCCAACGTCACGGTGATCGATGCCGGAGTAGGAAAAATCGTGGACGCGCTCGCACGGCGCGGGATGCTCGACAACACCTGGATCATCTACACGAGCGATCATGGCGAGCTGATGGGCGAGCATCGGATGATTACCAAGATGGTGTTCTACGAGTCATCGGTTCGCGTACCGCTCATCGTGCGGCCGCCGCAAGGTACTGCGCCTCGCGTGGTTCACGAGCGCGTGCAGCTCATGGACCTCTCAGCGACTTGCCGCGAAATCGCGGAAGGGGGCGCAATTCCAGGCAGCGCCGCGAATTCGCTGCTAGCTGCGCTCCGCGGTGAACACGAGCCGGCGAACATAACTGCCCTGCCGAGCGAAAATTTCGGCTTCGCGATGTTCCTCACCGACAGGTACAAGCTCGTTGTGTACGAGGACACGGGCGAGGCGGGGCAGTTATTCGATTTGATGGCGGACCCGCTGGAAGACCGAAATCTGTGCGCGGATCCTGGGCATGCCCCAGTCGTCGCGGCTCTAATGGAGGAGCATGTGCGCCCGTTCCTCGCGACCGCGCCAAAGCGGACGCATCGCCCGCTGGTAGAGCGCGCAGCCCGGCGGGTTCAATAGCGTACGGTTTTATCTGCGCTGTCCCGAGGCTGGCGAATAGCCGGTTCGGATGAGGCAAGCCTCGGGACCACGTGATCGGTGAACGAGATGAAAGTCTCGTGGCTGAGCGGCGCCGCAATCATGTAATCGAGATGGATCTCCTCGTTGAGCCGCCGTATCTGTTCTTCTACCCGATCGGCGGTGCCGTGGATCACGATAGAATCGACATAGCGCTGCAAAAGTGCGTTGCTGTCGCGTTCACCCCCAGGATTGACGTAGGTGCGAAGCAGCCACTTTGCGCCTTCGCGTGCCACGTTCGCGGCTTCCGAATCAGTGTGCCCGATCGCGACCAGCCGAACCGTTGGGATGACGCGTCCCTCGATGCCGTGGCCGTGCTCGGCGAGCAGAGTTCGCCAGGTCGTCATTTTCTCGCCGATGAGCGAACTCGGCGAGTGAGGGTCCAGCATTATCGAATATCCATGTTCGGCGGCCCACTCGACGGCGGTTGGAGAATACGCTGCCACCCACATTGGCGGGTGAGGCTGCTGCAGCGGCTTTGGCAGTACCTCGATATTCTCGAATGAGAAGTATTTGCCATGATAGGTGATGCGCTCGTTTCGCCACGCGCTCATCACTATATCAACCGCCTCCTGAAACCGCGGATAGCTTTCCTCCGGGGTCATACCGAAGGTTCGGAATTCTTTCGGATCGAATCCACGTCCCGCCCCCCAGTAGACGCGTCCGCCTGAAAGTATATCCAGCAGCGCAACTTCCTCCGCGAGCCGCAACGGATGATAGAAAGCGGCCAGAGTGACACCGGTCGCGATGTGTAGATTGCGGGTGCGCGCCGCCACATACGCTCCCATCACGGGTATCGAGGGGCAGACGCTGTAGTCGTTGAAGTGATGCTCGGTAATCCAGATTGCGTCATAACCGCCGCGATCCATGATCTCGATCCGTTGCAGCGCCCGTTCATACACGGTTGGCAGAGATATGCGCCGATCGGGCCAACTGAAGAATTGAAGAACTCCAAATTTCATCGCGGTATCGGATCCTCCATAACGATCATTCCGCTCGGCCGAAATTGCAAGGCGTCCTGAGCGGTTCGCGCCCGCCGCGGACCCATGAGAATACGTCTACCCTGTCAAGCTTGGATTGTGAGATGATCCCGCCGGGAGAGGTTTTGGCAAAAATTGTCTTCCAGAGCATTGCAATATGGATTTCGACTTAAGCGACGAGCAGCAGGAAATCGTTCGGCAGGTGCGCGCTCTGTGCGAGAATTTTCCGGACGAGTACTGGCGCGAGAAGGACCGCAAAGCGGAATTCCCCGGTGAATTCTTCCGGGCAATTGCTGATGCGGGATACCTGGGAATCGCGATTCCCCAGCAATACGGCGGCAGCGGCCTGGGTGTAACTGAAGCCGCGCTAGTACTGCTGGAAGTCGCGGCATCGGGCGGCGCGATGGCGGCCGCTAGCGCCATTCATCTGTCGATCTTCGGCGTAAGTCCGATCGTGCATCACGGCAGCGAGGAACAGAAGCGCCGTTATCTGCCATCCGTAGCGCGCGGCGAGTTTCACGTTGCGTTCGCTGTGACCGAGCCGGACGCTGGCAACGACATCACTCATATCAAAACCGCCGCGCGGCGAGATGGCGACAGCTATGTGATAAATGGCCGCAAGGTCTTCACCACCAAGGCGCGCGAGGCCAGCAAGATGCTGCTGCTGACGCGAACCACTCCCTTTGATCAGGTGAAGCGAAAAACCGACGGCATGAGTCTGTTCTTCGCGGACTTGGAACCGGCCGCGGTCGAGGTGCGCGAACTGGAAAAACTTGGACGCGCCGCCGTCGACACCAATCTGCTCTTCATCGATAACCTGAGGGTGCCGGTAGCCGATCTCGTTGGAGAGGAGGGACGCGGGTTTCACTGTCTGCTCGACGGACTCAACCCGGAGCGAATCCTGGTGGCCGCCGAGGCGATCGGAATTGGCCGGGCGGCCATTACTCGGGCGGTTCGCTACGCAAAGGAGCGAATTGTTTTCGATCGTCCAATTGGAAAAAACCAGGCAATAGCGCATCCTCTGGCCGATTCACATACCAAGCTCGAAGCCGCTGAATTGATGATGCTGCGGGCGGCAAGCTTGTTCGATCGGGGCAAGCCATGTGGCGGCGAAGCCAATGCCGCTAAGCTTCGGGCCGCCGATGCCGCGTTCGAGGCCTGCGATCGCGCGGTTCAGACGCTTGGCGGCTACGGATATATCCGCGACTACGACGTCGAGCGTTACTTCCGCGAGTGCCGCCTGACGAAGATCGCGCCCGTCTCGCAGGAAATGGCGCTAAACTCTATTTGCGAACACGTGCTCGGCTTGCCCCGCTCGTACTAGGAGACTTCGATTCTGCGATTATGCGCAAATTGCCAGGCTGGGCGAGCCATTAATCGAATCGAACGAATTGACGCGGCGGTTCGGGGCAATACGTACGGCGCTATTCGCCACAAAGGAGCAGGACAATGCATGTAGGGTATGGAGTCGCTTTCCAGAATCCGCGCAACGCGATCTCGGATTCAGAGGTCTACCGCAACGAGCTTAGGCTGTGCGAGATGGCGGAGCCGCTCGGCTTCGATTCGGTGTGGTCGGTCGAGCATCATTTCGACGACTACACGATGTGTCCGGACGTTTTGCAGTTTCTCGCCTACATGGCCGGAAAGACCAGCCGAGTGCAACTCGGTTCGATGGTGGTTGTACTGCCCTGGCACGATCCAGTTCGAGTGGCCGAGCAAATCTCGATGCTCGACCACGTTTCCAACGGAAGGTTCATCCTCGGACTAGGACGCGGACTGGCTCGGATCGAGTACGAGGGATTCCGGCTCGATCAGAACGAAGGGCGAAACCTGTTTGTCGAATACGCCGAGCTAATCCTCAATGCGTTGGAGAAGGGGTACATCGAAGGTGGCAAATACACTAAGCAGCCGCGCCGCGACATTCGTCCCTTTCCGGGTCGCTCGTTCAAGGGAAGAACCTACGCAGCCGCCGTGTCGCCCGAATCGATGCCGATAATGGCCAAGTTGGGAGTAGGACTGCTGGTCATTCCGCAGAAGCCGTGGGAAGCGGTCAAACAGGATTTCGAGGTCTACCATCGGGTATGGCGAGAGGTTAACCCATCGAAGCCCGCGCCCAAGCCCTTGTCCGGCGGCTTCTGCTTCGTCGATGAAAACAAAGATCGCGCCGAAGAGATGGCGATGAAGTGGATCGGTGCTTACTATCACACCGCGATGCGTCACTACGAGATGACCTCCCAGCAATTTGGGTCTCACAAGAGCTATGAATTTTACAGCCACGTCGGCAAGTACATCGCGAAGCACGGACTCGACGGCGCGGCGGCCGATTTCGCACGACTGATGCCATGGGGTACGCCGGAACAGGTGCTGGAAAAGATCTCATTCATAAAAGACACGATAGATGCTCGCGGTGTGATGCTGAATTTCAGTTACGCGGGTATGCCGTTTGAAGAGGCTGAACGCAATCTCAAATGCTTCGTAAAGCACGTCCTACCCGAGTTGAAGAAGCTTGAAACCGAGGACATCGCGGATCCGTCGCCGCTTCCGATGCCGGAGCATGCGCGCATCGCCACGCCTGCTTAGTCGGGCGCAAGTCGGATCTCGGACGAAATAAGGGGTGTCTTATGGCCGGGCTGTACTTCGAAGATTTTGGCGAGGGGCAGACGTTCAAGCACTCCATCACGCGGACCATCACCGAAATGGATAATGTGCTGTTCACCGCGTTGACCCATAATCCGCAGCCACTGCATCTGGACGCGGAGTTCGCAAAAACTAGCGAGTTCGGACGTCCGCTGGTCAACAGCATTTTCACGCTCGGCCTCATGATCGGGGTTTCGGTAGTCGATACGACGCTCGGGACGACGATCGCAAATCTGGGAATGACCGACGTGGTCTTTCCGAAGCCGGTTTTTCACGGCGATACGCTCCGCTCTGAGACCAGCGTGATTGAGAAGCGCGAGAGCCGTTCGCGTAGGGATGCCGGCATCGTGATTTTTGAGCATCGATGCATCAATCAGCGTGGTGAGGAAGTCGCCCGATGCAAACGATCGGCGCTGATGCGAAAGCGGCCGGCGCAATGAGCCTGCGTTCGATGTTATTCGTGCCGGGCGACAGCGAGCGCAAGCTCGGCAAGGCCGCGGCCGGCGCCGCGGACGCGCTCATCCTCGATCTGGAAGACTCGGTCGCCAAAGATCGGCTGCCGATGGCGCGCGGTATCGTTTCCGAATACCTGACATCCACACGCGGCGGTGCGCGTATTCAGCAGTTGTGGGTTAGGATCAATCCGCTATCCACCGCCGAAGCGCTGCCTGATCTCGCGTCGATCGTCGGCGGAGCTCCCGACGGAATCGTCCTGCCGAAAACCAACTCGGGCGCCGACGCTACGCTCCTCGATCATTATCTGACCGCGCTGGAGACGCGTGAGGGGGTTGCGCTCGGCTCCATCAGAATTCTTGCTGTAGCGACCGAGACCCCGGCCGCGATCTTCACGCTCGGCAGCTTCGCCGGATCGACGCCGCGGCTGTACGGGATGACGTGGGGCGCCGAGGACCTGCCCGCCGCAATTGGAGCATCGACCAATCTCGACGATTCGGGAAAGCTCGACCCGACCTATCAGCTTGCGCGGTCGCTGTGTCTTCTCGCGGCCAGCGCTGCCGGCGTTGAGCCGATCGACACGGTTTACACCGATTTTCGCGATAGTGCTGGATTATTCAGGAGCGCGCAGGCAGCGCGGCGTGCGGGCTTTACCGGCAAGATCGCGATTCATCCCGAGCAGGTGGAAGTAATCAACCAGGCCTTTACTCCATCCGCCGAGGAAGTCGCCTACGCCAGGCGCGTGGTCGAGGTTTTCGCGGAGGGCGTCGGCACCTCGTCGCTCGATGGAAAAATGCTAGATATGCCGCATCTGAAGCAGGCGCGCCGCGTTCTTGCGACCGTGGCGCGCAAGTGACTTGACGCGGGGAGAATGCGAAACAGACTGCTAGCGCATCGATGAAGCGCGCGGACCGAAGTTGCCTCCGTTGACACGCCTGGCTGAGACCCATCCGCTGCCACGAAACCACGGCGCCTGCATCCATTTGGTAGGGCCGCATCGCGCCAGCTCATTTTCATTGCACTCCAGTTGATTGTTCGGCGTAATACGGCACGACCAGTTGCCAACATCGACAACGTGCAGGAACATCATTGTCTTGTAGCTGATCGTCTCGCGAAGCCGTATCGTCTGCCCAGCCGCCGACATGACGTCCCATCGCTGTCTGACGCGGCCCGGATATTGTCCCTTCGCCATTTTCAGCTTCAGCGGCTCGTTTCCTATTCGCTCAAAGCACCAGCGCAACGTGATCGGGGTCGAGGCGCCCGAGACCCCGTTGGGACAGCCTCCGAGGTATTGCAGTTGCGATCCACCTTTTCCCTGCCAGCATCCTTCTATAGCTTGCGGGAGCCAGATCGTTTCTCCCTGACTGCCGATTGCGGGCACACGGCCGGCAGTCGCTTGTTTGGGCTGCAGCTGCGGCAGCATCAGCTCGTTGCCGCCGGGTTTGGGAATTGATTCAGGCTTGGTCTGATTCAGCACGACCACGTTGTTGTTCTGCGGCGTGGGTGACGCCGGATGTGGCGGCGCGGGCTTCTGCACGGTTGAGAGCAGAGCTGAAGGTGAAGGAATCGAAACCGGCGCAGCCGGCTCGTTCACCGCCGCAACATTGGATGATTGCTGAACGTTCGCGAGAGGGGTGGGATTACCAGCGCTCGCCAGAAAAGGTGCGGGGAAGAGCGTTCCTTGCAGCGATCTATAACCCACGCCGATTCCGATTCCGATCCCGAACAGAATCACGAGCACAATGATGACTTTGAGGAAACGCACGTTCAGCCTGTCAAGAAACCTCAAAACCGCCGCAACGCAATTTGCCTTGAATCACCACGGTAGGCCCATCATGTCGATTGGTCCGGGCGGCCAGTCTTCATGCGCTAGTTGCAGAATCATCGTATCGTTCGGGTACGTCGACAAAACGCCGCCGCGCGTGAACGTGGTGGGACCGGAAACACTGATCCATCCCGACTTTGCGTACACCGGCGACACCTCGTGTCGGCAGAGCAGGAGCCCAAAGTTGAGCCGTAGGTCGTTCTTCATGAAATCGGCGGCACGCGACAGCATCTCGCTAGCGACGCCGCGATAGCGGAACTCCGGCTTGGTCGCTACCCCGCCGATCCCTCCCATTCTGAACGTTTCACCTGCAACGCAGACCTTTGTATCCAAAATGCCCAGGCGTCCGGCAAGCTGCCCGTCGAGATGGAGCAACACAAGATAACCAGGCGCAGCCCAGCGATCAGCGCTGCCGAACTCGTCTTCGAACCAATCTGATAATTGTTTCGCTAGAGCAGCATCTATCTCGGTTGCAGAGGCAATAGTCAACTTAGTCATAGAAAAACTCACTCTGGGCGCCCGAATTTTAGCAGACGCTATCACCTGCCTGAACATCCGTGCGCCCGTGCCGGTTTCTCAAGGAAATCCGCTGCCGATCGGGATTGGAGCGGTCGCGCCGCAAATCAAACTGGTGTTAAATCCTCTATGTGAAGGAATGGAGGGGTGGCCGAGCGGTTGAAGGCACCGGTCTTGAAAACCGGCAGCGGCGTAAGTCGCTCGTGGGTTCGAATCCCACCCCCTCCGCCATGCCTGATCTGAAAATATTGCGCGCAATCGCGCGATCAGGAGAAAGCCGTGCATGTAGCCAAAGACTCGATAGACTTGGGAATCATAGTCACCGACGAGAAAGCCGCCATCAGCTTTTATCGCGATAGCCTCGGGCTTGAGTGGGAGGGCGAGCTTCCCCTGCCGGGAGGCCGGATGTACCGGCTCAAGTGCGGCTCGACGGTGATCAAATTGCTGAAGCTCGACCGAACTCCTACCGCGAAGCCCGCGCCCGGCGGCCCGATGGGCGGATTGGGATATCGCTATTTTACGATCTCGGTGCCGGATATTCGCGGATTGATTGCGCGGCTCGAGTCAAAAGGCATCAAACCGACGGTGCCGGTCACCGAGTTTCGTCCCGGCGTCACAATCGCTATGGTCGCTGATCCTGATGGCAACACGATAGAGTTTCTGCAAAACTCGCCTCCGAAGTGACATACAGCATTATCGCGACTTGACCTCGGTCCGCCCAGCAGACCTGGACAGCATGGAGCGCATAAGATGATCCTGCAATCGCTTGAAATCGATCCAAAGGCATTTGAGGCGCGCACGGGATGGGCGCTGAAGCCCGAGGGTGCCTGCAAGGGCGACGTATGCGTTCCACTACCGGCTGATGCTCTGCGTGGCGGCAAGCTGGACGCGCGGATTCTGTCACAGCGGCTCGGTATGCCACTTATTCAGGACGTTGATGCCGGCGTATGGTGCCTGGGGCCGGAGGCGATGGGTCGCGCACTCACCTCCGCCACCGCGCCCGAGATGGTGCTGCCCGATTGGACTGGCAAGCAATTCCATCTCAGTTCGCTGCGCGGCCAGAAGGTGCTTATCGTAACCTGGTCTTCATGGTGAGGCTGTCGCCTTGACCTGCCCGTGTGGCAGGCGGTGCGGAGCGAGCTGCATCCGAAGGGGCTCGAAGTCGTCACCGTCGCGCTCGACGTTGACCCACAGGCAGCGCGAGGATGGATCGAGCAGACTCCGCCGCAGCATCCTTCACTGATCGACAGCGCGCATCAGGTGGATGAGTTATTCGGGGTCGTTAACGTTCCTAACGGCGTATGGATCGATGAGGACGGCATGATCGTTCGGCCTGCTGAACCAGCCTGGCCGGAGCGCGACAATCCGCCCGATTATCAAAAATTGGCTGACAGTCCCGAAGTTCCCGAGCAACTGCGGGAAACACTCAAACTCGCCGGCGGCATCCGCACTCAACCTGTGGAATATATGACGGCGCTGCGCGATTGGGTCGCAAACGGCAAGACGAGCAAATATGCGCTCGATTCCGACGAGGTCATCGCGCGGAGCGGTTCGCGCGGCAAGGCCGAGGCTGAAGCGGCCGCGCGCTTCGAGCTCGGTAAGTATCTGTGGGATGCGGGACGGCAGGATCTCGCGCCCAAGCATTGGCGCGAAGCTCATAGGCTACAGCCAGCGAACTGGACCTATAAGCGCCAGGCGTGGACGTTGGCCGATCCATTCCAGGGACCAACTGCGCTTTACGATTCCTGCTGGGTAAATGACGTGCGTAAGATCGGCGCGGAGAACTATTACCCTCCACTCGATCTTTCTCCGGGCAGGGCGAAGTAGGCGCTTCAAAGCGGAGGAAGCAGCCGCTCATCCTGGCGCTAGTTATGAGTATTCTTTTTGGAGACCACCATGCAGATCCTTGTTTGCAGAGGCGTTCACCGCAACCGCGGTATCCGGCGATGGTGCTATAGAGGAGGAGCAATCTGACGACGGCCGGAGGCGAATATGAGTCGCGAAACGCAGCCGCGAATCCTCGATGGTTACAGGGTTGTTGATTTTACTCAGATCGTCGCGGGCCCCACTTGCACGCTGATGCTGGCGGAGATGGGCGCCGAGGTGATCAAGATCGAACTGGCGCCAGCGGGCGATCCTTCGCGCGGAGCGCCGGTGCTGCGCGACGGCCGCAGCGGATACTTCGTTCAGCACAATCGCGGCAAGAAGGGCATCTGCGTCGACGTGAAAAACTCCGCCGGACACGAGATCGCCTCGGACTTGATTCGCTCGGCCGACGTGCTGGTTGAGAACTTTGCGCCGGGAACGATCGGGCGGCTCGGATTCGACTACGCCAGCGCCAAGCGGCTCAACCCGAAAATCGTAATGTGCTCGATTTCAGCATTCGGTCAGAGCGGTCCGCTTGCCCACGAGCCGGGGTTTGATTACCTGGGCGCGGCCTATGCGGGAATTGTCTCGATGGGCGGTGAACCGGATGGAGCACCGTACGTGATCATGTCCGCACTGGGCGACGTGAGCACCGGCGCGCACGCGATGGGCGCGATCTGCGCCGCGCTGCTCCATCGCGAGCGGCGCGGCGTCGGCCAGTTCCTGGATATTTCTCTGCTCGATACCTACTTCCATTATCACGAGGCGGCGGTCGAAAGTTTCAGCCTGAGCCGAGGAGCGATTAAGCCGACCCGTTCCGGCCTGCACTCCTGGTACTCGGTGCCCGCGGGT
>JASHOJ010000166.1 GCA_030041155.1 Candidatus Binataceae bacterium
CCATCGGTGGAATGTCCGGTCGGGGACTTTTTTGCCTGCGGATGGAACCGGTATGCGCAGGTATCGTCGCTCGCGGTCTGTGTGAATCCGGGCAGCGCCTTCAATTGCTATTGGGAGATGCCCTTTCGGCGCCGCGCGCTAGTGACGATGACCAATATCGGCGATTCGCTGATGGTCCTTTACTATCAGATTAATTACACGCTCAGCGAAGTGGATGGCGACGCGGCGTATTTTCACGCGCAGTTTCGCCGGGTCAATCCACTGCCATACAAAGCCGTCTATACAATCCTCGACGGCGTGCGCGGGCGCGGGCATTTCGTCGGCACCTATCTCGCCTGGGGAGTTCACAACAACGGATGGTGGGGCGAAGGCGAGATCAAGTTTTTCCTCGATGGCGACGGCGAGTTTCCGACCATTTGCGGGACCGGCACCGAAGATTATTTCTGCGGCTCGTATAATTTTGATGTGGGAAAAGAAAACGGCGGCTATCGCGAGTTTACGACGCCATACTCCGGGTTGGCGCAGGTGATTCGGCCCGACGGGCTGTACAAATCGCAGATGCGATTCGGGATGTACCGATGGCACATTACCGACCCGATCCGCTTCAGGCGCGATCTGCGGGTGACAATCCAGGCGCTCGGATGGCGCGGCGACCCGCGCAAAGGCGCGGAGTATTTGCCGCTGCGCGATGATATCGCGTCGGTCGCGTTCTGGTATCAGACGCTTCCCGCGGCACCGTTTCCGCCACTCCCGCCATCTGAGGAGCTCGCGATCGACTAGCGCGCGACCAGCCGGAGCAACTAGCCGATAACTTTTGCGGAGCGTAGGGCGGCGATCCGCGCGGCGTCATAGCCGAGGAAATCGCGTAGAATCTCGTCGGTATGCTGCCCGAGCAGCGGCGCTGCACGATCGATATGGCCGGGGGTATCCGAAAACTTCGTGAGCATCCCGCTTTGCCGTACCTTGCCAAAAGTCGCGTGAGTCACTTCCGCGATTAGATCGTTCGCGGCCACCTGAGGATCGTCGAACAGGTCCGGCAGGTAATTCACGGGAACCGCCGGAACGCCCAGGCGCTCAAACTCGGAGAGAAGTTCCGGCCGGTCTCGCGTCGCGACTGCGCCGGTGATCGCACCGGCCAGCTCGCCGCCTGCCTTTTGCGATCGCGCGGCCTCCCAATCGAGGGCGGGCAGGCCCGCAAGCGCGCCGCGCAGCGCGTCCCAATGCGAGGCCGAGCCGAGCGAAATGAAAATCCAATTCCCGCCGGCACATTGATATGCCCGGCAGACGGCGGCGCTGCCACGGCGCTCAGGGTCGCCGTTTTCAAGATTGGGGCGGCCCTCGTAGAAAATGAATTCGCCCGCCTGCAAAGCCATCGAGGCTTGCAGCAGCGAGGTCTCGCAAAACTGCCCGCGTCCAGTCACTTCGCGCGCCTTGAGCGCGGTAACGCACCCGAATGCCGAGAGCATCGCGGCGCCGTAATCGCAAATCGCGCAGGTGAGATAAACGGGATGCGAGTGCGGGCCGCCTTGCGCCGCCATCACGCCCGATCGTGACTGCAATAGCGGATCGAAGCCCGGTTGATTGTGCTCGGGACCTCGATTTCCGAAGCCGTTGACCGACATGTAGACGAGGCGCGGATTGAGCGCGGAAAGAGTCTCGTAATCGTAGCCGAAGCGCTTCATGCGCCCGGGGCGCAGATTTTCGACCAGCACGTCGGCCTTGCGCGCGAGTCCATGGATGATCTCGCGCCCCTCGTCGGTGGTCAGATTGACCGCGAGCCCGCGCTTGGTCTGATTCCATCCAAGAAAGCCGAAACCGAAGTGGCGGAACGAGTCGCCATCCAGGCTCTCGATTTTTATCACCTCGGCGCCGAGCTGACCCAGGATCATCGGACCGTAAGAGCCCGCTATATAGCTGGCGAAATCGAGCACCACTATTCCATCGAGCGGTCCCTTGCCAGTGGGCCGCGGCGCGGACGTATTCTGTCTGGGAGCCGGGGCATTTTCGCGAAGCCACTGCATCGCCGTGCTCTCGTCTCCGATGCGCGGCGCCGGACCGGTTATTTTGCCGGGTGTATCGCTTAAGAACACCGGCAATCCCATCTGCACTGTCGCGCCGAGCGTCGGGTCCTGTAGTGGATGGCGCATTCCGAGGGCGCGAGTCTGATCCCATTCGATAAATTCCTGCCGCGTCATCACGGGCGCGGAGGGAACGTCCGCTTCGCGCAGGATTTTAAGCCATTCGGCGCGAGTACGAGTGCGGACGATCGGTTCAAGGATGTCTTTGACCTCTTGCCACTTGTCGTTCAGAATTCCCCATGGCGCGTTCTCGAAGCGCTCATCACCGACCAGGTCGGGGCGCTCGAGCGCAATCGCGAATTTGCCCCAGAATGTCGAGTTGCCGCACGCCGCGAAAAAGAATTTCCCGTCGCCAGCCTGAAACAGGCGATACACCGGAATCGGTCCGAGCGGATCCTGCGGGCCATGATAGAGCCGCGTCATCGATTCGTGGCGCAGAATCCCTCCGGTCTGAAGCGAAAATGCACCGCCCAGGACCGATACCTCCGCAGCCTGTCCGACTGAGTTTCGCCGCGCGTAGAGCGCCGCGATAGCCGCGATCGCGCCCATTATTCCGGCCGAGTAGCTGGCGGCGGGAAACACCAGTGGAACTGGGCTGGCGCTGCGCGCCCATTGGCTCCCGGTGATTCCGCCATACGCGGCGACGAGATCCTCGTTGCCATCGCGATCGGCAAGCGGGCCGCGGCTGCCATAGGTGGGGATATTCAGCGCGATCGCGCGCGGGTTGATGCGCCGGATCGATTCGTAATCGAGGCCTGCCGCAGCCAGCCGGCGAGCGGTTGCGCCGGTTATCACAACATCGGCCCAGCGGATGAGATCGCGCAGGCGCGCCGCGCCCGAGGCCGCTTGAGGATCAAGAAAGATGGCAGCTTTTGAACGGTTCAGGACGTGATAGTGAGGAGTTCCGCGGCGCGGATCTCCGCCTGGCGGCTCAACCTTGATCGTGCGCGCCCCCTGCTCGGCCATCAGCCAGGCAGCGTAATCGGCGGCGACTGTCGTGCCGCAATCGAGGACTCTGACGTTTTCCAATGCACTCATAAAAGCTATCGCAATTGCGCGGCTAAAAACGCCGGCGCTCGGCAATTGTGTTCGAGCATGGCGCGAAAAAGCAAACGCGATCGCGACACAGGTTCATCTGGTGCAATTTCCGCGATTCTGAGTGGTCCAACAATTCAAGCCGTGGCAATTGCTCATTAACGCTCGTGTAACCTTGGCCGCATAAGCTTGACCCGCAAATCGCGCTTGGATGCGTGCGGCGGGATTGCAGACTGGAGGGAACAATTGATGGGAAAGCGGATCCTGGCGATCGCGATGGTGGCTCTCGCGATCATAGTTGGCATCGCACAAACCGGCCTCGCTGACGATCTGATTAACGCGGCAGGCGCGACATTTCCGTACCCGATCTACTCGAAATGGTTCAGCCTTTACTCAAAAGAAAATTCCGGCGTGCAGTTGAATTATCAGTCAATCGGTTCGGGCGGCGGAATCAGGATGCTCTCGAATCGAATAGTGGAGATAGGCGCCAGCGACGCGCCGATGACCGATCAGCAGATGAAGGACGCGCCGGGCAGAATTCTCCATTTCCCCTCGGTGATGGGAGCGGTGGTGCTTTCCTACAATCTGCCCGGCTACTCCGGCCATCTGCGCCTGACCGGGCCCGTAATCGCCGACATCTTCATGGCCAAGATCACCAAATGGAATGATCCGAAAATCGTGGCGCTTAATCCGGGAGCGAATCTGCCGGCGATCGATATCGTGGCGGTGCATCGGTCCGACGGGAGCGGGACCACCTATATCTTCGCGGATTATCTATCCAAGGTGAGCCCACAGTGGGCCTCTGAAGTGGGCAAATCGACCTCGCTCAGATGGGCGGGCGGGCTTGGCGGCAAGGGCAATGAAGGCGTGACAGCGGTCGTGCGCCAAACGCCGGGCGCGATCGGTTACGTCGAATTGATTTACGCGCTGACCAACAATATTCCTTTCGCCCAGATCAAAAACCGATCGGGTGATTGGGTGATCGCCAGCGTTAAGGGTGTTACCGCCGCAGCCAGCGCGGCGGCGGCAAACATGCCAGCAGATTTTCGCACCTCGATTACCAACGAACCCGGCGCCGACACATATCCAATCTCGTCTTTCACGTATCTGCTGGTTTATCAGAAGCAGACCGACCCCAAGACCGGCGAGCAGGTAAAAAAGTTCCTGAATTGGGCGCTGCATCAGGGCCAGCAATATGCAGCTCCGTTGAACTACGCGCCGCTACCAGCCGCGGTAGTTGCGCTCGAAGAAAAGCAACTCCAAACCATCGAGGTTCCAAAGTGACTAATCGACAAGAACCGAGACAGAGGGCAATGACTAAACCTTCCAATAGCTATTCGGGTATTGCGTCGGTTGGCGCGGCGGGCGCTCTGGCGCTGATGCTCACGATTGCCGGATGCTCCATGTTTGGCGCCAGTACAGGCAATCCAGCCGCTGAACCTGCTTCCACAGGAGCTGTATCGACGGCGAACGCCCCCAAAACAGCAGCCGTTACTCCGCCGCCGGATATCCGGGACTGCGGAATAGTTACCATCTCAACACCCAGCAAATACGTGTGTGACGGGAAGGTTTACACGTCCAGGCAGATTACGCAGATGCGTGCGGATTGGACGGCTGCGCAATCCCAGGCGGCAAAATAATCCAAACCCGGATCTAACTCAGCACTAGCAGCGAGGGAGGGAAACTCCATGAGATGGAGAGTGCGGAAGTGTACCTTGGCGGCGGTAATTGGCGCCGCATTCCTGGCATTTTCGGGCGCGTGGCAGGTAAACGCGCAGACCACGGCGCCGATGCTCAAGCTCTATGTCGATCCGTCGACCGGACAGGTATTCACACGGCCGGGGCGCGGCCGAGCATTCCTGACTGAGGTTCCAGCGTCGGCGCTGAGTGAGAGCGATCTCGAGAAGCGGATTGAGCAGAAAACCCAGGCGCAACTTCAGCAGAATCAACAGCAGTTGATGGACCTTGAACGCAAGAATGATGAGCTATCGGCGAACAATCTGCACCTGCAGCAGCAGATAGCGGAGATCAAGCCGGCTTGGCGCGACTACATAGAAAATTTCGAAAACAAGTTCCGCGTAGGTACGCTGGTTTACGGTGACTACCGTTTCTACACCCATACCGGGTTTGGTCCGCAGGAGTTGACGCAGATCAATACGCCGGGACCGGGCAATAACTCATTCAGTTCATTCGACATCAGCCGCACTTACTTGAATTTCATCTTCCTTCCTTCGGATGGTTGGACCATCCGCTTGACGCCGAATATGTATCGAATGAACGGCACCGCGACGGCTGACAAGGTGGGATCGAGCAGCGCGATTGCCAGTAACCTGTCGGGTGAACTCGGCGTACGGATGAAATATGCCTACCTGCAATACAGCAAACTGTTCGATTCATGGGCGCCGGCGCTCAAGGGCGACACCGTCCAAGGCGGCGAAATTCCTAATCCTCTGGTCGGATGGGAAGAAGACCTTTATGGATATCGGTTTGTGAATCTTACCCCGTGGAACTATCTGAGCTTGTCATCGACGCAGCTCGGCGGTTCGGTCTCAGGGCCAATCAAATTCAATGAGAAACAGTACATTGACTATGACATAGGCGTCTACAACAACGCTTCATTCCACGCTTTCGAGGAGACCAACACCAAGCAGGTGATGGGGCGAGTGTCGGTTTATCCGTTCGGAGCCAAGTGGCGCTTTGATGGATTAGGCGCGACATTCTTCTATGACTACGGCTATGGCAATGTCGCCCCGGATTCCCCGACCTCCACTTCGCTAGACAAGGGAAAAGAGGGCCATCTATACCGCGGTGCGGCGCTTCTTCATTACACTGCGGAGAACTGGGGATTGGCTGGGGAGTTCGATTTCGGCCACAACGCGTTTACCGGCGCAAACCTTTTCTCATCGAGCGGCCCGCAGGATTACTTCGGCGTAGGAACGACTTCATTCAAGGGCTTCAGCTCGATGACCCAGGCCTTCCTGGAGAACGGCCAGGCTGACGAGCGCGGTTTCGATTTCTTCGGTCATTACCATATTCCGCAGACGCCATTTACTTTGTTCGGCCTCTTCGAATGGTTTCAGCCGAACGTGAATGTCAACGAGGATCCGCTGGATTTCCAGCGGTGGGTTGCCGGAATTAGCTATCAGTACAATGAGTATCTGCGCTTCGCTCTGGATACCCAGAACCTGAGCTACTACCACAACCAAATGAACGTGGCTGAAAGCTACGTGAACTCGTTCGCACCCGAATTCACCGCTCCAACCGCGGGAAAGTTTGTTATCGACGCGGTGCCGCGGGACACGCACGCCTTCTTCCTGAACGTCGAATTCAACTACTGACCCGAAGCCGCGGCGGGATTTCTGCCAATTCCGCCGCGGCCCCTCCCCCCGTCGCCGGCCGCTCATAGTCCTCCGCTCGTGTGCAACATGGCGGCGTAAGATAACGCCGCTGTCTCAACTGCTTTCGGCTTCGATCCGCGCATCGGAACCCTGCCCATATACTCAAGATAAATCGCCCCTGACGGCAGCGATCGCCATCTAAGCGCAGCGTCGACGTTCGAGGACCGATCTGGTCCGCGCGGAGAACGCTCCGAGGCGAGATGTTGGATGTTATGTCGTTTCGCTTGCGTCACGAACAATAATCTAGTAAATCAATCGACTAAATTGAGAGGTGAAGCATGCGTTGTCAAAATCTACTCAGGGGTGCGGCTGTTATCGTCATGGTCGCGGGTTTTTCATTCACAGCCGCGTCAAATCTGCGAGCCGCAGACACGGCGACGAACGCGCGTCCGGTGGACGCGGCAGCGGCCGCGTCTCCCGCGGCGACACCAGCCGCCGGGCCGCCGCCTTCAGTCCAGAACTGCTTGAACATCGGCGGTTCTTCGCCCGCCAAGTTCGTCTGCAACGGCAAGGTTTATAGCCAGCATCAGCTCTACGAGATGCGCGTGAAATGGGAAGCGCAGCAGCGGGAAAACCCGCAGTGAATCTGAATGTCCGTCGGGAGGGGAACGTGAACTATCGCTCGAAAATAGCCCTGTTTTATGCGATCGCACTTATCATTGCCGGACTTGCACTTAGCGGCCGAGCCTTTGCTCAGGCCGCATCTCCGCAGCCCGCGCTCAAGCTTTATGTCGATCCTGCAACTGGCCAGGTGTTCACACGGCCGGGACGCGGCAGAGCATTCCTGACTGAAGTCCCAGCATCGGCGCTGAGTGAGAGCGATCTTGAGAAGCGCATTGAGCAGAAGACCCAGGCGCAACTGCAACAGAATCAACAGCAGTTACTGGACCTTGAGCGCAAGAACGACACTCTTGCATCTGACAATCAGAAGTTGCAACAGGAAGTTGCGGAGATCCAGCCCGCCTGGCGCTCGTACATAGAGAATTTTCAGGACAAGTTTCGGGTTGGAACTTTGGTCTATGGAGATTATAGATTATATACGCATACCGGGTTCGGCCCTCAGGAACAGGAGAACCTGAATGCGCCGGGGCCCGGAAATAATCTCTATAACTCGTTCGATATCTCCCGCGCCTATCTGAACTTCTTTTTCTTTCCGACCGATGATTTCACCGTGCGCGTAACGCCCGACCTGTACACCGCGCGCGGGACCGCTACGGCGGACAAGATCGGTTCTTCGAGCGCGATCGCCAGCAATCTGGACGGCCAGATGGGCGTGCGAATCAAGTACGCCTATCTGCAATTCAACAAGGCGTTTAACTGGTCTCCCAATCTTCAGGGAGACACGATAACTGCGGGTGTGCTTTCCAACCCCTTCGTATCGTGGGAGGAAGATCTTTTTGGATACCGATTTGTCACCGATGTGCCGTGGAATTTCGCGGGCTTTTCATCCGCGCAGCTCGGCGGCTCGGTGCAGGGACCTATCAAATTCAACGAGTTGCAGTACATCGATTATGACTTCGGCGTCTACTCGAACGCCAACTATCATCAATATGAACAGACCAATACAAAACAGGGGATGGTGCGCGTGTCGGTCTATCCCTTTGGAGCAAAATGGCGATTTGACGGGCTGGGGGCCACGTTCTTTTACGATTATGGCTACGGCAACGTTGCTCCGGACTCTGCGACCGGCACAACTCTTTTGAACGCCAAGACCGGCCATATCACTAGAGGCGCCGCGCTGCTACATTACACCGCTGAGAACTGGGGATTGGCAGCGGAATTTGACTTCGGCCACAACGCGTTTACCGGAGCGAACCTGTTCTCGTCGAGCGGCCCGGCCGACTATTTTGGTACGGCCACTACTTCTTTCAAGGGCTTCAGCTCGATGACAACCGCCTTCCTGGAAAATGGCAAGGCCGATGAGCGCGGCATCGATTTCTTCGGGCATTATCATATCCCGAGGACGCCGTTCACCCTATTCGGCCTGTTCCAGTGGTTTCAGCCGAACACTAATGTTAATACCGATCCACTGGACTTTCAGCGATGGGTGGCTGGCGTCAGCTATCAGTACAACGAATATCTGCGATTCGCGATCGATTCGCAGAACCTGAGCTACTATCACAACCAGTTCAATGTTCCCGAGAGTTATGTAAACTCGTTCGCGCCGGTATTTACCGCGCCTACGGCGGGCAAATTCGTAATAGACGCCGTTCCGCGCGATACACACGCTTTCTTTATTAACATGGAATTCAACTACTAATCGTTCGCTTTTAATGGAAAAACGGCATGACTCCTGGCATGAGGACACACATCACGCTTGTCACACTTGCGTTCGCGCTCGCGGCGTTGTCCAGTTGCGCTCCGCGAGAGCAACTCGAAACGGAATGGATCGGAAAGACCCGCAATGACCTGACGGCCGCCTATGGACAACCTCGCGGTGCGGTCGCTGAGGGCGATACCGGGGGAGAAGAACTCTTCTACTCCTACCAGGGCCATCATTATGTTTTCGAGACCGGTCCGGACGGCAAGATTAC